>JBCCTF010000072.1:0-18896 GCA_039198765.1 Pseudomonadota bacterium | reverse complement strand
GCGATTCCTAAAGCGCCATTCAAGTTTTCGCCCTGGGTTCGTTCATCCGCATTTTTGCGCGCCCAGGGCGGTTTGTTTCCGCGCCGCTCGGCGAGCGGCCCTTCATATAGTGCTTTTGCCAGCTCTCTCTCAGCGCTTCAGGGTCGCGGTCCTGGATGGCGGCGTTGAACTCTGTGCGTGATTGGTGCCAGGCCATATATTCATCGTACAGAGCTTTGTCGTCATGGATGCTGAGGACTTGCGGGGTGATCTCGGAGAGCCTCGTCGGCTCCACCAGGGTGATAAAGCAGAACGGTGCGCCTTTCTCAAAACGTGCCGTACCCGGACGGGTGAAGAGCCAGTTCATGGTGAAAGGGAAGGGGAGCCAGTCCGTCTCGATAAGCCCGCTGAGCGCGGTGATCCCATCCGTCGGGGTGTTGGGCGGGGCCATGGCCCAGGTGGCCCAGCCTTCGGGTGTACGGAACAAATAGCCTGTATGAAACGTCAGCACGCCGCCTGCAAAATGCGATACGGCGACGTGGCTGAGGTCGGTGCCTTCGTCGTGAGGCGTTAGCGTGATATCCGCTGCTGCGGGCCCGCCGTTCCACGTCGCGTCAAACCCGGCTGTCAGGTGCAGGGTCCATCCCGTCACATTGGCCATATTCAGCGGCAAGCAGCGATAGGCGAACCGGTCGGACGTCGCTTCCATCCACGACCGCTTGACTGTCCCTGCGCGTAGGTCGGGCGCAGGTTCCTGCACGCGGAACGCCTTCAGGGCAGGCTTTGATGACATGCTCATGTGTGAGTGTTTCCTCGCTGACAAAGCGGAGAGTGCGTTTACCATGCGCTAGAATGTGTTAATATGTCCCAACACGTTCAAAAGGGGAACAATCATGAAACAACTTGCGCTTGCGGCGACGATCGCTGCACTCTCCATTGGTGCTGCCAACGCAACCACCACGGTCTTTGAGGAGACGTGGGATCAGGACGCATTGGACAACGGAACAGTTCTGAATTTCAACGGCTTTGACAACTGGACGGTCACTGACGGTTTTGTTGATCTTATCAGCAGCGGCGGCTTCGGCCTCTCCTGTAACGGAGGAATGGGCGGCTGCATCGATGCCGACGGCTCTGGTTCATCTGCGACGGGTATGACCATCGAGACCACGATGGAGTTCCTGTTTGAGGCAGGCCGCGAATACACCTTCAGTGCGACCTACAGTGGCAGCCAGCGTAGCGGAACGGACGCCTTGAACTTTTCCATCGACGGTTTGATGGACGAGGACATCATAGGCATCATGAGCACTGACCCATTCACGACGTTCACGATCAGCTTCACGCCAACGGTGAACACCATGGCGGCCATTATGATCAGTGTGCCAGGCCCGCTGGACGCCTTGGGTCCGATCGTTGACGACATCCTGCTGACTGTGGCCGATGTGAACAATCCGGTCCCTGTCCCTGCCGCACTTCCTTTGTTCCTGGCTGGCGCAGCTGGTCTGGGTGCCTTGAAACGCCGAAAAGCGGCGTAGTTTTTGCCTATCAGCCTGGCGCATGGCAGTCATGTCTGCGCCAGGGGTTGGCCTCTCGCCACACTCAGACTATTCCCTCCGCCAACAACACCAACAGTGGAGGGAACCATGTCGTTCTCAGGTACCTACAACGTTACGATCAACACCCCGATGGGCAAGCAAGAGGGCGTCCTCACGCTTGCTGAAGACGGCGGTGCGCTTACCGGCTCCATGTCCGCCCAGGGCGAAAGCACCGACATCAAAAACGGCTCCGTCAATGGCGACACTGCCACTTGGGACGTCGACGTCACCAAGCCGATGCCGCTGACTCTGTCCTTCGAGGGCACGAAAGACGGCGACAACCTCAACGGTTCGGTCAAACTGGGCGCGTTCGGCCAGTCGACCTTTGAAGCGACGGCTCAGTAAGTCCTTCATCTAGATCGATGAATTGAAGGCATCGGCTGTTTGGCCGGTGCCTTCTTTTTTGCATACGCTCCGGCCCGATTGCGTTTGCTTCCTGCAGTGAGAGTTTGATAGGGGACCCGCACCAACGAGAAGGTTTTTCGTCATGAGTGCTGACGCATCGACCCCGCCGAGCAACTACTCCGCCACCAAGGACGAGTTGCTTGAGTATTACCGCATGATGCTGCTGATCCGCCGCTTTGAGGAGAAGGCGGGCCAGCTTTACGGCATGGGCCACATTGGCGGCTTCTGCCACCTGTATATCGGCCAGGAAGCGGTCGTGACAGGCCTTGAGGCGCTGAAGAAAGAGGGCGACCAGGTCATCACGGGCTACCGCGACCACGGCCACATGCTGGCCTGCGGGATGGACCCCAAGGGTGTGATGGCGGAGCTGACAGGGCGCGCGGGCGGCTATTCCCGAGGGAAAGGCGGCTCGATGCACATGTTCAGCTCGGAGAAGAAATTCTACGGCGGGCACGGCATCGTTGGCGCGCAGGTTCCCATCGGCACGGGCCTCGCCTTCGCCAACAAATACCGCGGCAACGACAATGTCAGCTTCACCTATTTCGGTGACGGCGCGGCGAACCAGGGCCAGGTCTTCGAAGCCATGAATATGGCGGAGCTTTGGAGCCTGCCGGTCGTCTTCGTGATCGAGAACAACCAGTACGCCATGGGCACGAGCGTGAAGCGTGCATCCGCTGAGACCCATCTCTACCGCCGCGGCGCAAGCTTCGGCATCCCCGGCAAAGAGGTCGACGGCATGGACGTCGTCGCCGTGCGCGAGGAGAGCCGCGAGGCGATTGAGCACGCGCGTAACGGCGGCGGTCCCTTTGTCCTGGAGATGAAGACCTACCGCTACCGCGGCCACTCCATGTCCGACCCTGCCAAGTACCGCACGCGGGAAGAGGTCGACGATGTCCGCGGCTCGTCCGATCCGATTGAGCGCTGCAAGGTGCGCCTCGCCGACCAGGGCGTGGATGAGGCCGAACTCAAAGAGATCGATAAAGAGATCAAGGCCACGGTGAAAGAGGCAGCGGATTTCGCCCTCGAAAGCCCAGAGCCCGAGGCAGCTGAGCTGTACACGGACGTTCTTGCCGACGCTTAACCGCCGTTGGTGGCGGCCCGTCTCGGACTATGCCGAGCGGCAGATTGAGTCCTTTCTCTATACGGACGAGATGGGGCCTGAGGTTTTCCTTGGGCCGCCAGGCGAGCCCGCGCTGGTCCCATCGGATGGCGTGAACGCCCGTATTTATGCGGTCCCGCTCACCGTCTACATCGGCGGCATCACAGCGGTTATTCTTGAGCTGGCCGAGCCTCGCGTGCGGCACGGCGTTTGGGATCACTCTGTCTTCCCCACAGACCCGCTCCTCCGCCTACGGAGGACAGGCCTTGCCGCCATGGTCACCTTCTACGGCGCTGCCAGTGTCGCCCGCCGCATGATTGCCGAGGTCAACACCAAGCACGCCGCCGTCCGCGGAAGCACAGACTGCGGCCAAACCTACCGCGCGCTCGACCCAGACCTCCTCACCTGGGTCCAAGCCACCGCCGCTTACGGCTTCATCAGAGCCTATGATGCGTATACGGAGCGTTTGACGGAGGCGGACTGGGACCAGGCTCTTGCAGAGGCTGAGCCTGTTGCGCGATGCTACGGTGTGAAAAAGCCGCCCACGAGCAAGGCAGCGCTCGACCAATTGCTGGCAGTGACCGCGCCTCGCTTGGAGACATCGCAAACCTTGACGGACTTCCTCCGTATCATGAGAGAGACGCCGACCCTTCCTAGCCCAGGACGCATGTTGCAGCCTCTGTTGGTCAGGGCAGCCATTGGACTCCTTCCAGAGCCGATGATCGACCATCTGGGTCTTGGGCCTCAACGCGCAACGGCGGTAGAGCACCAAGTTGTCCGCGGATTGGTCCAGTGCTCGCGCTTCGTCAGCCTACGGAATCATCCATCGGCGCTCGCCGCGCTCCGCGTGTGAGTATCAAAAGAAAAAGACGCCAGCCTTATCGGCTGGCGTCATTCACCGTACAGAGGCTCTAACCGCGGTTACGCTTTTTGACGGCGGCGGCGCGCGAGGAGACCGAGACCGGCAAGCATCAGCGGAGCTGCCGCCGGGACCGGAACAGGATTGGTTGCGGCGTCAAACGTCACGTTGCCATAAACGAAGCCAGCACCGGTTGAGCTGTCGTCGATCACGAGTTTAGCAATGCCCGACAGTGCGCCAAAGCCAAACGAGCCATCGTTGCCGATATTGATCGATGCGAGCACGTTGCTCATTGAGTCAACGGCCGAGACGACGGAAGCATCGCCGGGGTCGAACCCACCCACATCGAACGAGACGTTGCTCACGATCGAGTCAAACACGATTTCACCGTCGCCTTCGCAGCGGCCGCCGTTGATGAAGCAAATCGAGTTCGAGATGCCGCCGGCGCCGCGGAAAAGATCAGTCGTCGCGCCGGTGCCGTTGATGGTCGCACCGGTTACAGAGACCGACGTTGAGCCTTGGAAGCCGGAGCTGAGTTCAGTGAAATCGAGCGTGGTTGCAGCATGTGCCGACGCGCTAACGAAAAGTGCCGCCGAAGCAGCAATGAGAGACTTGATCATGTGGAATCCCCGTTAATGGAAGAGTAATAATATCACGATCACGCCGAGGCCAAAACAACTTCTTAATGTATTGTTAACGCCATGGGCACGTCTTGAGGGTCCCCAGTGTTTGAACAACACGCGTCGGGCTCGCTTCCCATTCCGCGCGGTCTCCGTTAGAGCGCGCGTTCGCTGAAGGATCGTTAGAGCCCCATGACTGTCAAAGTCCGTTTCGCGCCGTCTCCCACGGGGAAGCTGCATGTCGGCAACATCCGCGCCGCGCTGTTCAACGTGCTGTTCGCCAAAGGGCAGGGCGGCACGTTCCTCCTGCGCTCCGACGATACGGACCAGGCTCGCTCCACGACGGAGTACGAAGAAGGCATCCAACGGGACCTGAAATGGCTCGGCCTTGAATGGCAGGAGTTCGCCCGCCAGTCCGAGCGGTTTTCGGTCTACGACGACGTGGCGGAGCATCTGAAGGCCGAGGGCCTGCTCTATCCCTGCTACGAGACGGCCGATGAGCTGGACCGGAAGCGGAAGCTGCAACGCGCCCGGGGCCTGCCGCCGGTCTATGACCGCGCTGCGCTGGAGCTGACCGAAAAAGATATCGCAGAACTGGAAGCGGAGGGCCGCAAGCCCCACTGGCGCTACAAGCTGAAGCAGTCCGAAGTTCGCTGGAACGATTTGATCCGCGGCGACGTCGCGTTCGATACGGGCACGATGTCTGACCCTGTGCTCATTCGCGAGGATGGCGGGTATCTCTACACGCTGCCAAGCTGCATCGATGACGTCGACTTCGCCGTGACCCACGTGGTGCGCGGCGAGGACCACGTCACCAACACCGCCGCACAGATCGAGATTTTCGAAGCGATCATCGCCTATCGCGGCGAGGGCGCGCTGCCGACCTTTGCGCACCACTCTCTGCTCGTGGGCAAAGATGGCGAGGGTCTTTCCAAGCGCCTGGGCTCACTCTCCATCGAAGGCATGCGGGAAGAGGGCATTGAAGCGGCCGCGATCACCAGCCTCCTGGCTCGCCTCGGGACCAGCCAACCCGTGGAGCCCGTTCTGGACATCGACGCCTTGGCTGAGGGCTTCAGCTTCGACATCCTCGGCCGTGCGCCTGCTCGCTTTGATCTGGATGAGCTGAAGCTGCTCAACGCCAAGGTCCTTCACGAGACACCCTATACCCGCGTCGAGAAGCGCCTGGAGAAGCTGGGCGTGTCGCTGCCGCTGTGGAACGCAGTGCGCGGCAACCTCGATCAGCTCAGCGATGCCGCGCTTTGGCGCGAGGTCACCGAAGGCGAGATCGATCCAGTCATTGACGACGAGGACAAAGAGTTCTGCGCTGTTGCCGCCGCGAAAGTGGCCAACGTCAGCGCCGATGCCGAAGGTTGGAGCGCTCTCACGTCTGCCCTGAAATCCGAGACAGGCCGCAAAGGCAAAGGTCTCTTCATGCCCCTGCGCAAAGCCATGACAGGCCAGGCGCGCGGGCCGGAGATGCCTGACCTCTTTGCGCTGATGGGAAAAGAGAAAGCCGCTGCTCGGTTACGCGGCGAGCGCGCTTAAGTGCTAAAGCGTCGCCATCATGAGGAGACGCCATGACCACCACGCCTCTGACCGCTGAAAGCGACCTTGCCACACGGATCATCCCGCGCGCCCGTGATTTGGGCGGTTTCTCCGTACGCCGCGCATTGCCGAGCCCCCAACGGCAGATGGTCGGCCCCTTCATCTTCTTCGACCAGATGGGCCCGGCGGAGTTCGCGCCAGGCCAGGGCATCGACGTTCGTCCGCACCCGCACATTGGCCTCGCGACGGTCACCTACCTCTTCGACGGCAAAATCCGCCACCGCGATAGCCTTGGCGTGACGCAGGATATCGAACCGGGCGCTGTGAACCTGATGACCGCTGGCCGCGGCATCGTTCATTCTGAACGGATGCCTGAAGACATCGCTGATCAGCCAAACTCTATGTTCGGCCTTCAGACCTGGATGGCGTTGCCAAAGGATAAGGAAGAGACCGACCCGGCGTTCGACCATTATCCGTCTGCTGATCTTCCCGCGCTCGACGGTGAGGGCATGTCAGGCCGCGTCGTGCTCGGCAACGTCTACGGCGTAACCTCTCCGGTGAAGACTGCGACCGAAACGCTGTATGCTGATGTTCACCTTGAGCCTGGTGTGCAGCTGCCCCTGCCGGACAACCATGAAGACCGTGGTCTCTACGTTATTGAAGGCAGCATTGCACTCGCTGACCGAGCGATTCCGCCTGGCCAAATGCTTGTTTTCGCAGACGGACCGGCAGCCGTACAGGCCGGGCCGGAAGGCGCGCGCGTCATGCTGTTCGGCGGCGCCGTGGCCGATGGCCCCCGTCGCATCTGGTGGAATTTCGTCTCAAGCGATCCCGACATGATCGAAGACGCCAAAGCCGAATGGATGAAAGACGACCACGGACGGTTCGACCTCCCGCCCCGCGACAATGGCGAGTTTATTCCGATAACGAACGGTTGAGTACGCTCATGACTCGAACACGCGCGTCGTCTCGGCGCCCCAAGCTGTCTACCGCCGTGATAGCGTAGAAGCCGGGCTCACCGGGTCTCCAAATGACATTTCCCTCATTGTCAGGGACGAGCATCTCACCGTTGGCGTACCAGCGCAGCGCCGTCTCCCCTCGGCCTGCGAGAACAAAGGGTCGGTCGTCCGCCCTCTGATAAAGGGTTGCTTTGTCTGCCGGGAAGATGATCTCTGGATCGGTGTTCGAGGCAAACTTCTGCGGTCCGCTCACCCTTGTGTTGGCCTGTTGCTGCGGCGCTCGCCCTTGCGCGGGATCGATATCATCAAAGATATCGAAAACGATAGGCAGCGCTGCATCGCGCCCGGTCACACCGGGCCGGGGTGCGCCATCAGGCCGTCCTACCCAGACGACGACCACGTGACTCTCACTCACCCCAACAGCCCAGGCATCGCGAAAACCGTAGGATGTTCCTGTTTTAAAGGCGATATTCGGTGCATCCTTGGTGAGATGAGCTGGCATGCGCCCCTCAGGTGCCGGACTCTTCCGCAACACATCAAGCAGCCGTTCTGCCGTCTGTTTGCTGAAGATCTGTACACCATCAGAAGTAGTCTCCAGCGGCTTCATCACGCCATTGTCGGCTAAGGCCGCATACAGCGTCGCAAGATCCTGCGCGTTCACGCCCATCCCGCCAAGCGCAACAGCCAACCCAGCACCGTTGTCGCCGATATCAGGAATCTCCGCTGTAATCTCAGCAACCTCAAGCACACCCAAAAAACGGTCGGTACCGACTGCATCGAGGAGTAGCACTGCAGGGACGTTCAGAGAGTGCTGAAGGGCCGTGGCCACAGTCAATTCGCCGTGGAAGGTACGCGAGAAATTTTGGGGCGCATACAAACCAAACAGGGAGGCGCGGTCATCAAGCCTCGTCTCGGGAGTTACCAGACCCTCCTCCATGGCAAGCCCAAAAACAAAGGGTTTCAGGGTTGACCCCGGCGAGCGAACACGACGGGTGAGGTCGAGCCAACCCCCTGATCTTTCGCGCGAAACAGAGCCAACCGAAGCAACGATATCGCGGTTCTCCGTCTCTATGATCAGCGCTGCAGCTTGTACCGAAGGACCAGCGTCTGCCACGGCTTCATGGAGGCGGCGTTCCGCGCTGAGCTGCAGTCGCCCATCGATCGTGGTCCTGATCGTCGCTTGATCCGTATACAGCTGTGTGGTGCTCTCCGCATAGTGCCACGCGGAGGCAGGAAAGGCTTGCCGCTCCGTGGGAAGGGGATCGCTGGCGGCCGCAAGGGCCCGTTCCTGAGAGAAGAAGCCCTCATTCGCGAGACGTTTGAGAATGGTCTCTCGAGCCGAAAGCGCATGCTTCGCATGCCGATCAGGCCGCCGCACCTCAGGGCTTTGGGGCAGGGCCAGAAGGAGCGCAATTTGGGCGTCGGTAAGGGCATGGGTATCGCGTCCGAAATAGGCAAAGCTTGCAGCGCGCAGTCCTTCAAGGTTGCCGCCATAGGGGGTCAGCGTCAGGTAGAGTTCTAGGATCTCTTCTTTGCTCAAACGCCTCTCGATCTGCAGGGCACGGAGAGTTTCGATGCCCTTTGACCAAAGCGTCCGCGGTCGCGGCTCGAGCATTCTGGCTGTCTGCATCGTGATGGTCGAGGCACCTGAAACAATGCGCCCACGGACAGCGTTGTCGCGGGTCGCGCGCAAAACTGCCGTCAAATCAACGCCGCTATGGTCAAAAAACCTTTTATCTTCAATCAGAAGGAGGGCTTCAATGAAGCGCGGATCAATGTCATCGAGATCGGCCGAGAGTCGCCAACGCCCCTCAGCCACTGGGAACGTACGGAGGGGTAGACCATCGCGGTCCACCACTTCGACACTCGTCTGCACTTGGTCAATAGGAGGCGGAAAGAGGTGGTCTGCGATTGCAACAAGCGCAATCACACAAAGAGCTAAAGCTGGTACCCGCCACCACATTACGGTGCAATCTGTACACGGCTCGATGCGGTGCGTGCGAACACATCGGCCCTGTACATGTCTTCAGCCACCGCGCCTGGTAGGGTGAAGTCACCTGGCGTGACGGCGCGCACGATGTACGCATACTGACGGGTCTGGGTGTCTCGCAGAATGTCCGAGGCCACGAACCGGTCATCGCGCGCTTCTGCAACATCGGCATCCGTCAGCCTGCCGAGGAAAGTGAACGGGCCGTTGGGCGCACCATCGCCACTCGAAAGCACGGTCTCAATCTCAAATCCGGCGGGAAGCAGGTCGGCCAGTATGTACTGGGCCTGCGCTCGACGATTGGGCGTTACGGCCAGGCGAACGATCAGGCGATCTCCCTGCTTGATGTTCGCAGGAACAATCAGATTGCCTTCAGGTGTGAAGTAATCTTTCGTCAGGGTCAGTGAGGATGCGGTCGCTGGCGGTGCATCCGTTGGGACGCCAGTGGTCTGCACACTGACGTAAAGCGGTGCGCGTGTCTTGTTCTCGAAAGGCTGCTGAAGGTCATCCGTACGCGTTAGCATAGCTGACGTAAATTGGTCTTCGCCATAGGTGAGCGTTGGCCGCCGCTCTCGCCCTGTTAGCGCGCTTGCTGCCCGAACAATAAAGGCTTTTTCCTGGGTGCCCATGCGATTCACCTCAGGCGCTTGCTCTGCGACGGCTTGTAGGAGGGAGGCGGCTTCGTCCGTGAAACCGGCTTCGGCGAGGAGTTCCGCTCTGGCGGCGTCATCGCGGAGCGGGCTCTGGTACCAATCTCCATTGTTGCGATAACCGCTTGCCGCTTCGGCCTGATCGAAAGCGTTCTGTGCACGGCCTCGATCTCCAAGTGCGGCAAGCGCTGCACCGATATGGGCGCGCGCCATCGGACTTTCGATAGCTTCGATTTGGGCGTCGTGGGCGTAGCGGAGGCGTGAGCGATCCACCCGGCCTGCCCGAGAGAGCACATAAAGAGCGTAGGCCGCGGCTCGCTGGTCGAGGCGTTGGAAGCTGTCCTCAGTAAACGGAGAATTGACAGAGCGTGTATCGTATCCGTAGGCGCGACGCATCTCGCCCTGGCTTATGGGGGTGAGTGCGTCATAAGCGCGTTTGAGAGCCTCTTCCGGTACACGGAGTTTTTGCTCGGCCGCGCGGCTGAGGAAGTCGGTGGCATACGCACCGAGCCACGGGCTCGCCCGGCGGTCATCGACCCGCCACATTCCGAAGGCGCCGCTGGTCCCTTGCCTTTCAAGAAGTGTGTCGACCGCTTTCTGGAGCCGTGCGGTTTCCGCGCCCGTGCGGTCCCGTTTGAAGAGGAGGGCGGTCGCTGTACTCGTCAGTTGCTCTGTGCACAGATAGGGATAACTGAGAAGCGACTGGGTCAAGGTGATAGGATCTATTGGCGAGCCTGATGCGCTGATCAGCATCTTTTCTGAGCCTTCGACGAGAGACGAGAAGGCATTCGCTCCCGGAACAAACTGTTCACCAGGTTGGAGAACAAGGCGTTCGAAGGTCGTTTGCGGTAGGAATGCGCCCCTGACTTCGAAGGGATAGCCTCGCTGTGCTTGGAAACTGTCCGGGCCCGAAACGTCCACCGTTAGCTCGGTGGTGCCGGTAGCGTTGGCGGTCAAGGCGACGGTGAGGTCATTGCGCACGCCGGGGTCGAGCGTGATTGATTTCTCTGAGTCATCGATCGTCAGCGTGCTTCCTTCATCAGCGGACGCGATCTCAACGGTGTACTCGCCCGGTGCCCCTTCGACGTTGTCCATGGTCAGGGTGGCCTGTGCCTCATCGCCGGGAGCAAGGAAACGCGGAAGAATGAGTTCAGTGGGAACGGCGTCGCGCACCGTGAGTGGTGTTGATGCTGATCCCAACGCGCTATCGGACCAAACGGCAGCCATCAGTCTCAAGGCGCCGTTGAAGTCGGGAAGCGTAACAGGGATGGTCGCGCGTCCGTCCGCATCAAGAGCGATTGAGCCCTCAAAAAGTGCCACTGTCTTGATGGGTACTGCTGAGAGGCCAGCGCCACCGATGGCGTCACCGCCTGAACGGACGACACCTGGCTCGCCTCGGTTGGGATCGAGGATCCGTCCGTAGTCGTCGTAGAGGTCGACGCCCAGGCGCATTTTGCCGAAGATGGCGTCAACCGGATCTGGGCTCTGGTGCTTGGTCAGGAGGAGGATGCCTTCATCGACAAGGGCCAACGTAGCGAAGATCGGTTCGTCGGTGTTCAAGTCATCGATCGCTAGCTCGACGTTCAAATCTCGGTTTGGTCGAACTCGCTCAGGCACGGAGAGCGACGCGTTCAAGGTGCGGCTGTCCACGTTCACAGGGACGTAAGCTGCGCCGACAGCGCGCCGGGGAATGGGCCGGGTTTTGGGGTCACGATCCGTGTACACTGTGACGAGGACATAAGCACCGGCGCCCCAGTCTTCTGTCACCGGCACAGTGATTTCTGCACCGTCTTCAGGGACTTCGATGTGCCGTACGCTGAGGACAGACCCTGTGGCGACGGCCACTTCGGCGAGGCCTGGATAGGGAGCGGTGATGGCGATGGCGGCGTCTTCGCCGACCTTCACGCCGCCGCTCGGGCCGAGTACACGGACGCTATCAGGCGCCGGAGTTCCGTCAGCGGAGCGCCCGCCGTAGCCGACCCAGAACGTGGTCGATACGCGGTCTTCGTTGTCGAGGGACGCGACGAGTTCGTAATCACCCCAGGGGAGGGGGGAGAGCTCGATGCTGGCCTCGCCGTCTGCACCCGTCGCGGCTGTGCCTTCAGCGACACGGACGATCCGCTCGGATCGGCGCCAGCGCCAGCGGCCACTTTCGTCTCTGTACCAATCGTAGTCGTAATCTCGGCGGCGTAGGCGCCAGTCGACCGTTTGCTCCGATGGTTTGCCTTCTCGGTCGAGCGCCACCAGGTCGAAATTCACGGGCTTTCCGCGCTCTGCTGAGCCTTCAAAGCCTGGCTTGATGCCCACATAACACTCCTGCGGGCGGTAGGGCACGCGGATATCATCGCTGATCGCGCGACCGCCGGGTTCCTCAGCGCGCACGACGGTGCGTACACGGAGGGGCATGCTGGCATCAGCACCCCGTTGGCCGACCTTCAGCGGTAGGCTCGTTCGGCCAGCACCGTCGGTGGTCGCATCGGGGATGTTGATCATCAGTTGGCGGAATGCCTTGTCTGACATGCCGAAGCTGAAGCCGCGGTAGCCGTCAAAGGGTGACGGGTCCTCTTCGATCCGCGCGGTGCCAGACACGGTCAGGCCTGAGCCCGGTGCGCCGTACAGGAACTGGAGATCGACATCGATCATCCGAACTTCGTCCGCTTTGAGCGGGGTGTCGGTATCGGCTTCGAGCGTTAGGGCCATCCGTTGGGGAACAAAGTCTTCGACGTTGAGGCTCGTCGAGCCGATGGTGCCGAGGCCATCAAGCACAACCGAGAGGCGCCACACGCCGCGGCTTGCCGCATCGGGCAGGACGATTTCGTCAACCATCGCACCGGCTTGGGGCAGACTGTCAAAGCGGCGGCGCGCTTGTTCCAGGCCGTTCGGGCGGGTGAGGACGAGGAAGCCTGGCCGGTCTTTCACGGCGTAGCCTTGGGCGTCACGGACCAGCGCTGAGGCGTAGATCGTTTCGCCGGGGCGATAGATGCCGCGGTCGAGATAGATATAGGCTTGGGCGATATCGACGGGAGTCTTGCCGCCGACCGGATGCGCCGAGAGATCGAGCGGTGCACGGAACAAGTCAAGCATCGCGAAGTCTTCTCCGCCCTCCACCGTGAGGAGCTTGGCCGTGTTCGGACCGTCGCCATTCATCAGCGCACGGGCGAAGCGCACGCGGCCATCGCGGCCTGACTCGGCGGTGCCGAGCACTTCGTTGGCCTGGGAGATAAGCTTCACTTGAGCGCCATCCACGGGTCTCGCGGTCTGTAGCGAGCGGACGGTGACGTCGAGACCTGAGTCGCCGCGATAGGCGGTGAGCGCGAGATCGGTGATCACGATCCACCGTACGGCGCGTGCGGGACTGCGCACTTGAGGGCCATCCTGTGCTTCGCGGATGGAGATGTAGTATGCACCGGGCTCCAGATCAGGGATCACTTTGTCCGTGGGCAGAGCGGTGACGACGGCTTGGTTCTGCGCGCCCGGTGTTTCGAGTTGGCCTTCGAAGATCAGCTCACCATATTGCCCTGGTTCTTCATCATACGGAGCGTAGCGCCAATTGTTCTCTTCAACGGAATAGCCTTCGTTGATACGCTTCAGAACCAGCGCACGGTCGTTCAGCCTCCGGACTTCGACATCAACGGCTTCGACATTGACGGTAGTGATCGCCAACCCGTCGCCGCCCGTGCGCGGGAGCACTACGCCGTTGCCAGCAAAGCTGACGACGGGCGGGCGATCGGAGAAGGAGAGGAGGACGTCTTCGTCTTGTTCAAGCTCTCGGCCGCTGCGGCTCGGCAGGCCCTTCCGCAGAGTCAGGTTCACTTCCTCGCCGTAGCTCAGGCCATTCACACAGAGACGACCGCCGCGTACGGTGAGGGCGACCGAGCGGTCGATCTCTACATAGGGCTCATAGTCCGTACGGGGAGCAAGCGGCTCACTGAACACCAAGCAAAGAGAGGGACGCCCGCCATCGGTGTTCGTTTCGGTACGGAGGAGGGCAAACCGCTCCTCGATCTGCGGCTCTTCTGCCGCGGCGCGAGGCGCGCGCAGGCTCTGCGGGTCCACATCATCGGCCACATTTGGCCGCTCGTCTTCGCCCCGGCACGCAAGCAGTGAGACCAGCGCGGCAAGCACGCTCCAGCGGCGGAATGACTTCATCATGGTGGCGACCCTTCCCTCTGGGCGTGACGTTGCCACGGGTGGGGCCGGGGGAAAAGCGGAAGTGCCAGTGCCTGAACAAGGTCTCACGCACCGCTGCTGTGAGGCCCTTGCATTTACCGCGCAAAACGGTAGGGACCGGGGCTCCGCGCGATTAGCTCAGTTGGTAGAGCGCTTCGTTTACACCGAAGATGTCGGCAGTTCGAGCCTGTCATCGCGCACCATCTCTTCTGTGGCGCTATCGCCTTCGGCTATATGAGCGCGTGTACCTTGGCGCTATCGCTCGCTCACGCTCGCTGTTTGAGCGCTGGGGACACTGCGGGACCATCTTTCCCTTGGGAGAGATCGAAATCTTCGATTTCGAGTGAGGGGCGCCGCTCCCTACCGTTGGCGCAGGCGGTTGGGTGAGGGGTCGTCGACCTCGATCTCGATAACCATTTCGAGGACTTTGAGGCTGGTATCGTCGTTCATGGCTGGCAGCCCGCCGACTGACATAAGCCGCTTCAACGAGGTGTCGAACGACGACGGGTAGTGCAGGACGGAGTGCCCGCCGAGGTTGCCTCGGCATTCGGCACTCACGTCCTTGCCGTCTGGGTTTTCGATCATCACCGGCGCAAACGCACAGCGCATGTCTTCGTTCTCCAGTGTCTCGGTTTTGCGGTAGTTCACGAGCACGGGATTGCGCCCAGCGTGACCCGAGGCGACCTGCTTCCAGTTGTATTGGTGCTGACGCCGGACCCTTTGCTGGCCGCCTGCAGAGTCGTGATAGAGAATGGCACCTGGCGCAGGGTTACCCTGGCGATCGACCCCGAAACCAACTGGTGCTGCGAAGTGGCCGCCGGTTCGCTGAAGGAACGGCGTGTCCCATACTCTCTCGTTGACAAATCCAAGACCGCTGGTGCTGGAACCCTCGTCATCCGATGCCCCGTCTGCCGGGGGCTTCAGCGCATCGAAGAGCGGGACGTAGTGGCCGTGCAGGGTGACGACGATGGACCGTCTACGGAGGGCTTCTGCAATGTCGTCGCCGGTTGGCTTCTTGACCTCGAACTGAAACGGTGCGCCTCGCGTCCTGAAATTGGCGCCAGATCTGTCGATGGATGACGTGACGCGGACGGCCTTGATCGGAATCCTCTTTTCACGGAGGAATTTGACCGTGCCGTTGATCAGTCCGGGGAGGGATGTTCCCGATCCCTCGGGAATATCCGACCACGTGATGTCCTCCTCAGAAACGCCCTTCAGTTTACCGGTCAGCTTGTACTGGTCAGCGTCGTAGTTCGACATCGTGTCCATGTAATCAAAGCCTAGACGCCAAGCGAGCATGGTTCCGGCTGCATGCTTGTTCGGTTCGGTTGAAATCTGCCTATAGCCCGTACGGTCAAGCCAGATCAGGTTGTTGGCAACAGCAGCGGGGCCGCAAAAGTCCAGCGGGAAAACCCGCATATCTCTGTCATACTCTGCAGGCGGAGCATTTCTGAGCGCAGCATTGAGATCGACCTCAGGATGGCGACCAACACCCGATGCGTTGCCGACAAACTGGCGCCATCTGATGTGCTGGCTGACATCAGGCGTGTCGTCGATCCTTGCGGTGTAAGGTTCGGGTGCGAGCTGACTGCCTTGAATAACGAGCTGCCGAGGCGGCGCGGTTTCGCGCACGTCGCTCTGCGCGCTAGCTTGAAGTCCTGCCAGAGCTGCTGAGCTCAGTAGGCTGATTAACAACGATGTTTTTGCCATGGACAGTTCCCCTCCGAACGATCCAGCCACCAAACAGAGTGGCGGCTTCGCACAGAGTATAGCACATGGCGTTTGATGAGGCGGCGAAATAGCAGTTCGCCGCCGTCCAGTACATTCAGTGAACGGACATTATATCCGGAGCGCCTCGCGACGCTTCGGATAGGCGCTTACTGGTTCATCAGCTTCCGGGCTTCGAGCCGGGAAATCGCGCGGTTGTGCACCTCGTCGGGGCCGTCGGCCAGGCGGAGGGTGCGCTGGTGGGCATACATCTCGGCCAGGTCAAAGTCGGAGGAGACGCCGCCGCCGCCGTGGGCTTGTATCGCGTCGTCGATGATCTGCAGGGCCATCTTCGGCGCGGCCACTTTGATCATGGCGATCTCACCTTGGGCCGCTTTGTTGCCCGCTGTATCCATCATCCAGGCTGCTTTCAGACAGAGGAGGCGGGTCATCTCGATATTGAGGCGCGCCTCACCGATCCGTTGTTCCCAGATCGAGTGTTGGATGATCTTCTTGCCGAAGGCCTCGCGGGTTGCGAGACGCTTGACCATGGCTTCGAGGGCTTTCTCCGCCGCGCCAATCGTCCGCATACAGTGGTGAATACGGCCTGGGCCAAGCCGGCCTTGCGCGATCTCAAACCCACGGCCCTCACCGAGGAGCATGTTAGAGGCGGGGACACGGACGTTCTCTAGCTTCACTTCCATGTGCCCATGGGGCGCATCGTCGTAGCCAAAGACAGGCAAGTGGCGCTCGACGGTCACGCCGGGCGTGTCCGCGGCGACGAGGATCATCGATTGCTGTTTGTGGCGCTCCGCCTCAAAGTCAGTCTTGCCCATGACGATATAGACCGCACACCGAGGATCGCCTGCGCCTGAGGACCACCACTTGCGGCCGTTGATGACATACTCATCGCCATCACGCTCGATTTTGCACTCAATGTTGGTGGCGTCCGAGGAGGCAACGGCAGGTTCGGTCATCAGGAAGGCTGACCGGATCTTGCCGTCGAGGAGCGGCATCAGCCACTGCTCTTTCTGCTCAGGCGTGCCGTACTTGTAGAGCACTTCCATGTTGCCGGTGTCAGGTGCTGCGCAGTTGAAGACCTCAGGCCCGATGTTGCATTTGCCGGTAAGCTCAGCAAGCGGAGCATATTCCGCATTCGAGAGGCCTGCGCCGAGTTCAGGGTCAGGCAGGAACATGTTCCATAGGCCTTCGGCCTTCGCCTTGTCCTTCAGCTCCTCAATAACCGGCGGCACTTTCCAGACATCGCCCTGGGCCCGAAACTCCGCATGCTGCTTTTTGTAGGTCTCGTAGCCGTCATAGACGTGGGTGGACATGAAGTCCTCCACGCGGCGGATCCAGTCTTTGGTCTTCTCAGAATGCTCAAAATGCATGGGCGGCCTCCCTTGGCCTTATGAGTGCGTTCTCTTGGTTCGAATGTGCACGTGCGCGGCGCCGGGGTCAAAGACTAGCAGCGGATCACGGTCAGCGTTCAGCCGTTGCTTGCGGCGCTTGGGCGCGAGAGGGTTTCGTAGCTGTCCTTCATGCAGCTGTATCCCTCGCCCGCGACCGGTCGGCCCACGGCCACCAATTCAGCCTCCTGCACCGGGGCCGCGATGTTGGGGTAGAGCGCCAGCGCCTCTGCGCTGCGTGCTGTCCATGTGGCTTCGTCGATCGCAGGTTCCCGCGCGTTCCACCGGTTGGGCTCGACCATCGGTGCGACGTTCACTTTGCCTGCCTCCACTTCAAAGACAGGCGCCGCGAGGCGCAGGCATCGGAACGCAAGGGATTGGGTTCGGTCGTTGTAGAACGAGTGGCTGGTGAAGATGTAGGTGCCTGCCGGTACGCGGTAGACGGCGTACTGCTCGCCTGAGACCGCGACATACTCCTCATAAACACCATCTTTGCTCGCCGTATCCGGGTTTACTGATGTGAGAAGGACATGGCCCGGGCCGTTCGGCAGAACGACGATCGCGTCTTCGGCATCGGCGGTGAATGCGGTGTCTTTAGGGATGCCTGTGGCGCACGCGGCGAGCAGCAGGGTGGCGGCAGCTGCGATGAAGGCGCGCAGCCCCTGAGTGCGGCCTGCCGTAGCCATTGCAGTGTTGATGGTGTGATGATGCTGAATGGACATCGCAAGACGCCTCCCTACTGAACGCTTTGGCGGACCGTGACATGGTCGCACTGGTCAGGTCAAAAGGATGTTGTCCGCCGCAGCGCGTAACCTTTCAGAGGCGCGGGAGAATAAGGCGGCAAGCTTTGAAGCGCACAAAGGATCACGCCTCATGAACACCAGCGAACGCAAGCGAGCAGGGCTCGCCGTCACCGCCGGCCTCGCCATCCCTGTCGCCACGACTGCCGTTTACATGGCCACCTTGGGTGGACCGTCGGAGCCTGGGTACCAGGGGTTCGAGACCTACATGAACACGCGGTGGACCGACATCGCCACGGTCTGGACGACGGAAGCGATCGGTTTCGCCATCGGCATCGTCGCGGCGCTCGGGCTCGCCGCGCAACGCGGGTCAGAGAGGGCAGCATGGAACGCGATTGCCCTCGGTAGCCTTGGCGGCATGCTCTCCACGGCCTTCGGTCTTGGGATGTTCAAGCAGTTCGGCACGGCCGGAGAGGAGTTCTTCCCGCTGTTCATGGGTGTGCTGAACATCTCGTTCTGGTTCTTCTTCTTCGGCAAGGCAGCCACGGCCATTGGCGTTGCTGGTCTTGGCGTCGCGCTTTTGCGAGGCGGCGTACTGGCCAAGCTTCTAGGGCTGGTGTCAGCAATCGGCGGCGTCATTGCGTTTGGAATGAACGTCTACGCGATGGCCACCGGTCTCACTTTCATTGTACCAGCGGGGGCTGCAGGGGTTGCAGCAACGGCTATCGGTGCGCTCGCCGCCCTTGTGCTGACGCGGTCATCTCCTCCGCTCACGGAAGAAGTCGCGTAGCATCTGTCCAGCTTCGTCCGCATACAGACCAGAGGTGACTTTCGGGCGATGGTGGATGGTGGGTTGGTCAAAGACCTTTGGCCCATGCTCCACCGCGCCGCCCTTCGGGTCTGATGCGCCATAGACCAGCCGCGCAATCCGCGCATGGCTGATCGCCCCCGCGCACATCGCGCAGGGCTCGAGCGTTACGTAAAGGGTGCAGCCGGGCAGGCGGTAATTGCCGAGCACTTTTGCTGCTGCGCGCATGGCCCCAATCTCTGCGTGGGCGGTGGGATCATGCAGCATGATCACCGCGTTGTGCGCTTCGGCGAGCGGGAGGCCATCGGGGGCGACGACCACGGCGCCCACAGGAACCTCGCCGCGGCCCGCCGCCTCTTCAGCGAGG
>JBCCTF010000071.1:0-19177 GCA_039198765.1 Pseudomonadota bacterium | reverse complement strand
CTCGCCGCTCAGCGCCGGGCGCCAGGCGTTGTCGATGAAGACGCCGTCCGACACGGCGGCGATGGCGGCGGTCTGGATGTTCATGGCGGATCCTCCGGCGGGCCTCGCGCGGGCGTCGGGCGCGCCTGTCGCGTCGCCGGCCAGCCTACCCGCACCCGCCGCGCCGCGTCGAGGTCGGCTCGGCGTCCGGCTTGGGCGTGCGGTCCGGCCCCGAGCCCGGCCCCGCGGTTCAGGCCTCGTCGCAGAAAAGGTCGTGGAGCGACGACAGCAGCCGACGCGCCCGCTCGTCCGCGATGGAATAGTAGAGGGTCTTGCCGTCGCGCCGATAGGCGACGATCCCGTCCAAGCGCAGGCGCGCGAGATGCTGGGACACCGCCGATTGACGCGCGCCCAGCAGCGTCTCCAACTCGCCGACAGACCGCTCGCCGTCGATCAGATGGCACAGGATCATCAGCCGGCTTTCATGGGCGAAGCACTTGACGAAGTTGGCCGCGGCGGCGGCGTTCTCGCCCATGGCGTCGGCCGTCATCACGCCGCCGTCGCTCACGCGCGGGCCCTTGCGGCGTCGGCCGCGCCGCGCCTTGCGTCACCCCGCGCCGCGAGGAAACCTTCCAATTCAAAACCGTTCATATATTGAAGCTAATTCGCAGGCGTCGCCCCGGCAATTGCCTCAAAGGATGCCGATGCGATCCCCCGCCGCGCCTGTCTGCGCCATGATTCGACCTCCGCCCCCCGGGCGGCTCTCGCCGCCTCGGGCGCCGCCGACCGGCCGCGCCCAGCGATCCGGCGCGCGTCCAGACCTGCCGACCCGCCGTCCACATGCTCGCCAAGGCGAGGAGACCGATTCAGGACCAGGGAGCCACGGCATGAGAGCGCTGATCCCTGTCATCCCCAACGTCTAAGCCGCCATCTATTTCGTCGCAGCGTCCACCGGCGCGAAACGCATGGTGATCGGGGGGCGGGCGCGATCCTGCCGCCGCGCCTGCTGCGCGTCGCAATCCGGCTGATCTTCGGATCCCGCGCCGCCAAGTCGCGAGCCGCCGCGCGTCCCCGACCCGACGCTCCCCGCGGCCAAGCGCTCGAAGCCGGCCCACGCGGGCGCGACGCCGCGTCCCTCCCGCTTGCGCCGCCGCGCGCGGCGGCGGAACCATGGCAGGGACGCCACCGCAAAGGCCTCCGCCATGACCCCCGCGCCAGATCCGTTCGCCCGCACCCGCGACCTCTTCGACCTTCCCCAGGGCGTCATCTACCTTGACGGCAATTCGCTCGGTCCTCTGCCGCGGACCGTCGCCGCGCGCCTGAACGCCGCCGTTCAGGACGAGTGGGGCGCAATGCTGATCCGCGGCTGGATCGAGGCCGGTTGGATCGACCTGCCCGCCCGCGTCGGCGACCGCATCGCCGCTCTCATCGGCGCGGCCCCGGGCACGGTCCGCTGCGCCGATTCCACCTCCGTGGACCTCTTCAAGGTCCTCTCCGCGGCGTTGGAGCTTCGCCCGGACCGCCGCGTGATCCTCTCCGATCTCGGCAATTTTCCAACGGACCTCTACGTGGCCGGCAACCTTGCCCGCGCGTTGGGCCGCGGACACGAGGTCAAGGCGCCGCCCCCCGAGCAGGTCGCGGACCATATCGACGAGACCGTTGCGGTCCTCATGCTCACCGAGGTCGACTACAAGACCGGCCGCCGGCACGACATGGCTGCACTGACCGCCAAGGCCCACGCTGCCGGCGCGCTCGTCATCTGGGACCTCGCCCATTCCGCCGGGGCCTTCCCTGTGGATCTGACCGGCGCCGACGCCGACTTCGCGGTCGGCTGCGGCTACAAATACCTTAACGGCGGCCCCGGCGCGCCCGCCTTCCTGTATGCCGCGCCGCGCTGGCACGACGCCCTCTCGCCCGCTCTGTCGGGCTGGTTCGGCCATGCCGAGCCCTTCGCCTTCGACCCGGCCTGGCGCCCCGCAGCGGGAATCGACCGGCTGATGACCGGCACTTGGCCGGTCCTCTCCATGACCGCTCTGGACGAAGCCCTGAAGGTCTGGGACGGCGTCGATCTGGCTCAGGTCCGCGCCCGGTCCGAGGCCCTGACCTCCCGCTTCATCGAGCGGGTGGAGGCCGCCTGCGGCGACGCCCTGACCCTCGTCACGCCGCGCGATCCGGCGGCCCGAGGCTCCCAAGTCTCCTTCCGCCACGCGTCGGGCTACGCGGTCATGCAGGCGCTGATCGCCCGCGGCGTCATCGGCGACTTCCGCGCGCCCGACCTGCTCCGCTTCGGCTTCGCGCCGCTCTACGTGACGCTCGAGGAGGTGGACCGCGCCGCCGGCATCCTAAGCGAGTTCCTCGCCACAGGCGCTTGGGATGCGCCGGAGTTCCACCGCCGGGCCAGGGTGACCTGACCGCGCGCCGCGCGCCTTCAGCGGCTTCCGCAGCCCCTGAATGCCGCGGATCCAGGCCGTTTCGAGCGCCGAAACCCCGCTGAAACGCGCATTTCGACCCGCAGAACGCCCGCTTTTCACCGGCGGATACCCGGCTTTCGCGCCCGTTTCGATCCGACCCCGCCCTGAAAACACCCTGAAATCCCAAGTCTCGGCGCTGATTTCGACCCGAAATCCCACGTTTCCGACCTCTTGCGCGCCGCTCCAAGCCGTCGAAAAAGCCGAAAAAACCATCGACGAGGCTCGAAAATCGCGATCCCGTGATCTCAAACCGACCGCAGATCGGGGCGAACGCGCGGATTTTCTCCACGTCTCGCATCAGGCGCGCATCGCCATGGCGCGGCGCAACGGCGGTCCGCGCCGCTGAATTGCCGCCGCCGCAGGCGTTTCAGCCCCGCCTCGCGGGCTCGATGCCGCGCATTTCGCCCGGCTTCGCACCGCTCGGCCCTGGGTTTCGCGCCCTCGACCGCCGGAATGGGACGCCTTCCCAACCTCCCCCGCCCATGCCAGTCTCTCCCCCGACGCCGGACAAAACGCCAACAACGACCGGCGCGAGGGAGGAAAATGCCGCTGATGCGCGACCAGATCGAGGCCGCCGCCGCGCTCGACCGGGTCGAACCGGCGTGCGAGCTGAGGCATCCGATCGTCTTTTCCCAGGTCGAACCCCCTCCGGCGACTGCTTCCACAGCGGATTTCCGCCCCTGAGACGCCGTTTCCCCCCCGTTTCCAACGCTGAACCACGAGGATACGCCATGCCCGCGCCGAAAAACCCCTTCAAGGCCGCCCTTGCCGAGGACGGCCCGCCGCTGCTCGGCCTGTGGCTTTCCCTGGCCTCCGAGGGCAATGCCGAGGCTCTCGCCGGCACCTCCGCCGACTGGCTCTGCGTGGACAACGAGCACGCGCCCATGGATCTCGACCTGCTGCGGCGGCTGCTGACCGCCGGGCAGAACGCCAACGCCCTCGTCGCCCGCGTGCCGATCAACGAGACCTGGGTGATCAAGACCTTCATGGACGCCGGCACGCAGACGCTCATCGTGCCCATGGTCGACAACGTCGAGCAGGCCAAGCGCGCCGCCGACGCCATGCGCTTTCCCCCGGACGGCAATCGCGGCGCCGCCGGCGGCTCCCGCGCCGCCGATTACGGGCGGATCAAGGACTATCTGACCACCGCCAATCAGGAGGTCTGCACGATCATCCAGATCGAAAGCCCCGAGGCCGTGTCGAACATCGAGGCCATGGCCGAAGTGCCCGGAATCGACGGAATGTTCATCGGACCCAACGACTTGGCCGTGACGCATGGCTATCAGGGCCCGTCGCATCCGGATGTCGAGACGCTGATCGAGGAGACGATCCAGCGCATCAACGCCACCGGCAAGGCCAGCGCCATCCTCAGCTTCGATCCCGAGGCCGCCAAGCGCTACATCGGCTATGGCGCGCGCTTCGTCTGCGTCGGCTCCGACACCTCGCTGCTGGTCGGCGGCGCGGAGCGGCTCCTGACGGGGTTCCGCTGAGGCCCCAGGCGACAGCGGCGAGGGCGCGAACCGCCCTCGTCCGCTGCGCCCAGACGGTCCTCGGTCGCAGCGAACCTCCGAAACTCTCGAACCCTAGGAGGGCCGCCCACGGCGACCCGAGGTCTTGCGACGACGCGCCGGTGCGCGAGGCCGATCCCCGCCCGGAAAGGCTCGGCCCGACGAGCCCTTGACCCACCCGAGTCCCGCGGATATCTCCCGCGCGGCTGGCGGAGTAGCTCAGTTGGTTAGAGCAGCGGAATCATAATCCGCGTGTCGGGGGTTCAAGTCCCTCCTCCGCTACCAGATTTTTCAACGGCTTATGACGTACAGGCGGTGATCCTAGTCTCTTCTTAGTCGCTTAAAGCCGTGTTCAGGATAGGCGTGACCCCGCTTCATTGCCGAGGCACAAGTGAATCTAGTGTCGCAGGTCTGACAACCCGCCTTGCCATCAGCTGCCTATTCAATAACAGCTGTTGGCGGATTTGAGCATTGAAATGCAAAAGGGAAAAAACCTCGGAAAGGGAAGGATGCATCAGATGAGCTAAGTGATTGTCGAGGCTCGTGACAATCCAAGAATGGGTCTAAACTCTAGTTTAGAGATAAATTGAGCAGTGCACGACTAAACGTATGGGATTTAATGTTCTGTCTGAAACCCTAAGCGAATCCTGGCTCTCTTGCTAAGCGTCCCTGTTTGCAGGGAGCTCCATGAATGAGCGAATCAACTCAGAATTCCTACGGTACTCACTTTCCTTGTTCTCAGAACTTCCGGAACGCACGGGATGTTCAATGTGGTACACTCCAGAGGACAGAACCGGAATGATGAATGCACCTTCCGATATGACCTTTAGCCCGAGATACACGTCCTCCATCCCCCAGCCTTTAAATGTCCTAGAAAACGGTCGCGACTTCAAAAATAATTCTCGGCGCGAACTGAAATTATGTCCAGTTATCATACTGGCTAGATCGTACACGCCAAATACACGTGAGCCATGAAAGTCTTTAAAGTAATTTGTTTCTTCAAGAATATTCACTTGTTTCTTAGATCGCACTTCGTAAATTCCAATGGAGGAAGGAGACACCACCTTCTCCATTCTAAGGTCTTTTGAATAATCAGGGCAATCAAGGCTTAACTCTGTCTCACCGAACGTGTTCTGAAAATCGCTAGGTACATTTAGTTTAAATGACACAAAAATCGAATCAGACAGAAACAAATTTCTCAAGTAGTGTTCAAAAAGATAATCTCGAGAAATCATTACATCCGAGTCTAGGAAGACAACAATGTCTCCAGTGCTGTGGTGAAGTCCAATTTCTCTCGCGTGCGACACGCCAGAATTTGTTTCTAATCGAACGGCCTTTAATTCTACTTTTTCTACTGCAAATTCCCTATCTAGAAAAGAGAGCTCGTCATGAGGCCCATCTACAACCACTACTACTTCGATACCTCGTCCAGTCTTTTCAAAGAACGTTTGCCCAAGCAAACTCGCCAGAACTCTATCAATAGAATTATGAGAGTTATAGAAAGGAATTACTACAGAGAGAGTCCTGGCGATGTTCGTTGGGGCGCTTTCACCGCCTCATTTGAAAGTAATGGCTGCCCACAGAGCGCTTCATAAACTCCCTCAAGTCTCGTATAGTCGTTCGACTTAGAATACAGTACTTCTGCATACGTAAACGGTTTCCCAAGTGGATTAACTATGCCATTGCGTTTACAAAAATCAAGAATCGTTGTGTTGAGAACATACTGCTCACCGCTTCTAAAAAAACATCGTTCCGACGCTCGATTGACCTTGTCAACTCGCTCGAAAACATCATCAAAAAGATATTCGCTGTACTCGTCCTGGATCGCACGAAAAAAATCGAGACTTTCCTGCGAGTCCTTATAAACATCGTCAACGTCTATTGACAATATGGGACCAATTATAGAAGCCTGCCTCAGGGACAGGTCAAAACGTTCTTCTATTTTCTTACAAATCAGTAAGGGAGTAATGCTTATGTCGCAGTCTTGATCTGGTGATTCAAGAAAAAGCTCCAATTTTTGCTTCAGCCAGTTTGTATCTGTAGTAAAGTACTTCGTGCGACGAAAAAAGCCTGACGTATCAGACGCAACTGGGGCTAGCGCCCAGCTCACCCGACATTCATCGTTGCGGATGATTATCTTTACATTTCGTGGTCCACGAGAATAAATAGCAAGCTCTTCAGCCGCGCCTGGAGCTCCATGTTGTGCGGAAAGCAGAGAAACCAACTCCCAGAAGCGTTCTGCAGCGATGGGATAGGTGCGTTTCATAGGAGTCACTGACGAGCATTGTTTTCTATCGTGCTTACGATAGTGTGCGGTGATGGAAGTGTCTAGATACTGCCACTGGACGATATCGACGCGGTTTGGTAGCATTGCTTGAAAGAAGCTTGTTATGATCACCTCTTCGCCTGATATAGTGGAAGAAATTGAATGAAAAGGCTCGCTTCATAGGCTGTCTTTATTCATTTCTGGAGAATTTGAGTTCCCAACAGAGATCCCGATTGTTCAGTGTCAGGTGGTTCCATTTACTAGTGATGGAAAGATAGTTCTATATAAGCATATAGATGGATATTATGGGCTGCCTGGCGGAAAGATTGAATATGGAGAGGGGTTTTTGACAGCACTCGAACGAGAAGTTCTCGAGGAGTGTCAATGCAAGTTGATTGACTGCAGTCTCTTAGGATGTGTTTTAGATGAGGAAATCCGAACGAACGAGAAGTGTCTTCAGCTTCGGTATGTTGGTCGAGTCTCAGTAATCGAAGAAGCTATTGAGGATCCGGCTGGAAAGGCCATTGCTCGCGAGATTGTTGATGCTGAATCCGCTTCTCAGTATTTGGCATGGGGCGAGCGAGGTAATATGCTATTGAAAGAGGCGCGGCGTAAATTTGAAAGACTCAGTTAACCTTCTTTTTTAATTCAAATGTGTGGAGAGTTTTTTCACGGGTTTAAATCGGACAACGTTTAACATGCTTCGGAAAAGTTGCTGTGTGAACATATTCTCTCGCGATAGACTTTATCGAAAGTCAGAAATTCCTCAACGCATCTTCTTGCAAATTGACTCAACAAAGAATATTTTTTGATTTATGCCAATATGTAGATCGGCCATCGAGCGATTGTCCAGCGACAATTACCACTATGATATTAAAAAACTACTCAGAAGTGTGTCTATTTTATAGAGGGGCAGTTCAAGTAGGTTTAGCACTCTTTCTGTGGCTAGCGGGCTCAGTATCAAGTAGATGAATTTGTTCGAAAAGTGATCCGATGTGGGTCACCAAAGGAGACAGCTTCGCCGGATCTCGCTCTATGAGCCAATTTGAGGGCTCTAAATCAACGTCCTTTCGGACCACGTGGCAGTTCGAGAAACAATTTTCGATGATCTCGCGGCGGACGTCCGGATCTGCTATTTCGTAAAGCCTAGCAACGCTTTTCATGAGTTCGATGAACCCGTGGCGTTTCTCGGGATCGAGGTGCTGCCGATTAAGCTCCTCCTCTCGCTCGTTGAGCTGCGCCAGTTCGAGCTCTAGGCTCAGACGACGTTCGCGATAGTCGTCGGCCGTGAGCGTCCCGTCGACCGCTAGATCCGCCGCACGACTCAGGCGTTCTTTGATCTGCGCCCGCTGGAGCGCGAAGGCACGTCGAATCTTTTCCTGATCTCCGTCATCCAGCCACTCGTTCCAGCGCCGTTCAAGCTCAGCGGCCGTGGTGTCGGAGAGCTGGAGCGTCTTCAGCCGATCACGTATAGCCATGTCGATGGCTTCTTCCCGTACGGTGGTGGTGGGGCAGCCGGGCTGGTGGCAGCGGTAGTACACATACACGCCCTTCTGGCGCTCAGGGCTCATGGGACCGCCGCACAACCCGCACCGAAACAGGCCCATGAAGGCGTGGTTGTGCTTGGTGACCTTCTTGCCTGCCTTGCCGGCCAAGATGTCCTGCACGCGCTTGAACGTGGCCACATCGATGATCGGCTCGTGGAGTCCTTCGTAGACGGTGCCGGTCCGCTTGATGAGGATGCGGCCGGTGTAGAAGGGGTTGTGGAGGATCGTCTCGATGCCATGGAGCGAGACCGGGCGGTCCACATGGCTGCGCAGACCCCGCCTGGTCATCTCGGTGTGAAGCGACCGTAGGGAATGGCGACCGCTGGCGTAGAGGTGAAACGCATCGCGGATCAGCGGAGCCTTGAGCGGGCAGGGCGTCTTCACCTGGCCGCGTCCGTTGTCGAGGTAGCCGATCGGCGCGCGGAACGGGTAGAGCCCCTGTTTCAAGCGTCCAGAGAGGCCCTTCTTCGTCTCCTCGCGGAGGTTGCGAATGTAGTCGGCGGCGATCACGGCTTGGATGTCGGCGGTCAGCCGCCCGCCGCGAGAGCGGAAGTCGAGGCTCTCGGTCGCAAAGTGCACGTCAACGCCGGCGTCGGAGAGCTCGCCGATCGCGGCCCAGTCGCGCAGATTGCGCGCTGAGCGGTCGATCTTGTGCATGATGAGGCCCGAGGCGTGGCCCCGCTTGAGGAGCGTGAGCATCTGAGCGAACACCCGACGACCGGATTTTGCGGCCGTCTCCTGCTCTTCGAACCAGCGGCTCACTGCTAGGCCGTGCCGACTCGCAAAGGCGCTGATGGCGTCCTTCTGGGCCGCCAGCGAAACGCCTTCACCCTGCTTTTGGGTGGAGACCCGCACGTAGCCAAAGCATTGCTTCATAATCACTTTTCGGGATCATCTGAATCTACCAGATCTTCAGGATTTGGCGAATCGGAGAACGGCCAGCGGCCTTCGGCGCGCAGGCTCTCGTAGAGGTGTCGGCAAATCGCCAGGTGGCGTTCGAGGTGCTCATCATCGGTCATGGACCCATGGTACCGGCCTCGCAGAGCGAGCCTAGCAGCTAGCTCATGCTGGGCGGTGATACGGTGGGTACATCGAGGCGGAGAACGACGGCAGCCGCGCTCCCTCATGCGACAGCCAGACCACCGCGCGGTGGTTCGGTTGGTTCTGCAAGTCGTGCGCCGCAAACGGCGGCAGCAACCGTGCGAACAGCGGGGCGTCGTTGGCCCCGACGCGGAACACCACCATCGTGCCCACGTTCCCGAGGATGGCATCGCGCACCTCGGGTTCGGTCTGCGAGAGGTGCTGGTGAGCTAGCGTGAGCCCCAGGCCGTACTTGCGCGCTTCAGAGAGCAATCCAGCGAACGACCGGGTGGTCAGTTGGTGAAACTCATCGACGTAGAGGAGGTAGGGGCGGCGCGCCGCCTCGGGCAGTCCGTAGCGCGAGAACGCGGCGTTGAGGAGCCCGCTGGTGACGAGGCCCCCGAGCACGTTCGCGACGTCGGCGCCGAGCCGGCCCTTGCTGAGGTTCACGATCAGCGTCTGCCCCTGGTCCATGAGCGTGCGGAAGCGCAGCGGCTCCAGTGGTTCGCACAGCGCCTGCCGCACCAGCGGATGGGCCAGGAACGCCCCGAGCTTGTTGGCGATTGGAGCCACGCCGTCGGCGCTTGTTTGGTAGTTGAGCGCCGGGAACTCATGCTTCCAAAACGCCTTCACCTGCGGGTCGCCGATGCGCTCGACGATCTGTCGCCGGAACCCCTTGAACACGAACAGCTTCATGATGTCCCGGAGATCGGTTCGCGGCAGCTCCAGGAGCGCCAGGACGGCGTGGCGCAAGAGATGCTCCATCCGTGCGCCCCAGGCTTCCGGCCACTGCTTCTTCAGGGTCTCGATCAAACCCGACGCCACCAGCGGACGGTAGGTCGGACCGACCGGCGATAGCGGATTGTATCCAAGCGGACAGGTCGGATCGGCCACGTCCCAGTACCGGTGCGGCGTCTCAATCGCCTGGTGCAGCGACAACGCCAGATCTCCATGTGGGTCAATGAGACAGAAGCCAGTGCCGCTACGGACGTCCTGCAGCGCCAGATTGAAGAGCAGGGTCGATTTCCCGGTGCCGGTCTGACCGATCACGTAGCAGTGGAGCAGGCGATCGCGGAGCGTCACGCCAAACGGGGCCGGTGGCTGATACCGGCGGTACGCCAGGCCGATGACGCTGCGGGCGGGACGAAACATCGCCTGATTGTCCCGCTCTGCGCGTGTGCCCGCTAGCAGCAAGGCCATCGCGTCGCTCGATGCGGTGAGTGCTATCCGTCGCGGCGCGCTGGCTGCACACTGCGTACGGACCGTTCTTCCGCGCTTCGCCTTTCGTCGGGTGCGCCTGAGATCCGCTCAGGCGACCACCCACGCGGAAGGAGAAACGCCATGGGTGCAATCGACGATGATCCACTCGGCGCGATCGGCGCGGTGCCGGTCTGCGCCACCTGCGGTTCGGAGCGGGTCGCCGTAGATGCCTTTGCTTGTTGGAACCGAGATTCGGGTCTCTGGGAGCTCGAAGCTGTCTTTGAGCACGCTCACTGCCATCGGTGCGAGGGGTCGACCATACTGCGGTGGACGCGGCCGGAAGAGGCCGGGGGGCGATCTGCCATTCGGGAGCTCAATGACGCTTTTCGGTGTCAGGGCCGTGGGCCCGGTACGGTGCTGATCACGGTAGGTGTGCAGGCGACTGGCGGTACTTTCGTTGCTGCGGCGCTGCAAGCGGTCAGATCCTTCGACGCTTTCTCGCCGGAGAATGACCCGTGGGGCGAGCATGATTTCGGAGCCGTCGAGATCGACGGGCAGCGGGTGTTCTTCAAGATCGACTGCTACGACCGGACCCAAACGGTGGGCTCGCCGAACCCGGCCAATCCGGCCGTCACGTACCGCGTGCTCACGATCATGCTCGCCGACGAGTACTGAGGATCGGAGCCCCCGATACGCCGCCTGCTAGCCAGGCGGCGTTTTCTGTCCTCCGGTGGCCAAGCGTGAAAGACCCGGCGGGGCTGATCCGTCCTAACCGATACAGGCTCCGGAAGCTGCGTATCCGAACCTCCTCGGCCAGACCCGCGCGTGATCACGAGCGCACCTGGCCCATCGACCGTCGATCGCCACGAGACGAACCCGCCGCTGCGCACGTTCGTTGGCTGCCGGAACCTTGAGGGTTCCGGTCTCCCTGCGTCCGCTCACCGCCAACGGTCTATTCGCTGCCCAAACCGGTCACGCTATCGCCCCACCACATACCTTGCCTGCTACGCGGCGCGGCCACGCCCGGGTAGGCTCTAAAGGCTTTAGCAGTAACAAAAAAGCACATGAGTACAGAGTTCGCCCTCGATCTGCGCCTCGCGCGTCGGAAAGCAGGCTATACGCAAGGAGATGTGGCCCATTTCCTCGCGACCTATCAGTCGGCGATTTCGGACCTGGAGCAGGGCAAGGTTCGACCGACGGTGGAACAGATCATCGCCTTGTCGCTGATCTACGGTCGATCATTCGAGAGTTTCTTCGGCGCGGTCATGACGGAGGAGACCGCGCGTTTGCGCCGCCAGCTTGGCACCCTGCCCGAGCTCACAAAGCCCACCGCCCACACGTTTAACCGCCAGAGCTCGCTCGCCAAACTGGAGCGACGGCTTCGCGAAACCCCGGAGTATGGCAGCGCTTAGGGTGCTGGCGATCGCCGTTGCCTCAGGCCGGGCCGGCTACGTCCTGATGCAAGGACGGCAGCTCCTCGATTGGGGCATCACGGTCAAAGCAGTGAAAACGGGGACCGAGCTCGTCGGCTTCGTGCAAGAGCTGATCAATCGGACGAGGCCGGATGTCGTGGTGACCGAAGCCACCACCGCGCCGTGTCGCAAGGGCACGCGCACCAAGGAGCTCATCGCCTCCATCGCCGCGATCGCGAGCCACAATGAGGTGCTCGACGTGGCGGTCGAGCGCCCGCGCCTGTTTCCTTCAAAGTACGAGGAGGCGGAGGCGCTGGCGGAGCGGTATCCGGACGTGCGCGGCTACCTGCCGGCTCAAAAGCGTCGGATCTTCGACTTCGAGCCGCGAGGGATGGTGATTTTCGAAGCCATTGCACTCGCTGAAGCGGCCGTCCGTGGATCTCCGGAGCAGCTAGCCCAGGCCCTCGGCTAGGCCGATCAAGAGCGCGCATCTCTGTGGATGCGCGTTCTTTTTGTTGCTGGTCCGTGCCGGCGGAACCGGTGATTGCCGATGCTTCTGCCCATGGTACAATCGGGCTATGAACACGAAACTGCAGCAGGTGCTTGGCGAACTCGAACGGTTGCCACTTGATCGTCAGGAAGAGCTGGCGGAAGCGCTGTCCGCCCTGGCGGCGGCACCGTCTTCGTACACTGCGGAGCAGTTAGCCGCGGTGGATGAAGGTATCGCCGATGCCGATGCTGGTCGCTTCGCCGCTGACGAGGAAATCGCTTCGGTCTTCGCCCGCTACCGCGCTGTATGAAATACCGCCTGACGGCGCGGGCCGCCCGCGATCTTCGCAACATTGCCGACTTTCTCGACGAGCAAAATCCAGCCGCGGCCGCCCGCGTATTGGCGCGTCTGGAGCGCACGCTTGAGCTGATCGCCACGGCTCCGACGATCGGTCGCGTGAGCGCCCGGCCCGGCACTCGCGAGTTTCCGGTGGGCCGGTTTCCCTTTCTGGTGGTGTATCGGATCGAGGAGGCTCAAGTCTCTGTCCTCACGATTTTCCATACGTCCCGGAACCCGGCAGAGAAATGACCCGTTCATTGCTACGCGTCCCCGATGTGCATGTCCGGATGGCCAGTCCGCAGCCACGGCGCTTCTAGCAGCGCGGGATTTGGCTGTGGTGGCCGCCAGACCGCTCCGAAGGCCTCAAAGCTCTGAAACAGGTGATAGGTGCAGCCGTGCTGGTGGAACATCTGCGTGGACTGGTGCATTGCCCGCTCCCGGTCGGCGTCCGACGCCACATTCAAGACCAAGAGCGGCGCGGTGAGCTGGAGGTGATCGCGGTACCGCCGCCGCCCGATGTATTCGTCATACTGCGCCAGGCTGCGCCGCCAGCTTTTGCGGGCAGCGCAGCGGCTCTTAAGCGGTTCGGTCCCGCGATCGGCTTCGACCACAAAGAAGCGAAACCGGTCGCCGGCGGGGGTGCGATACTGCAGCCCGAAGAGCGCGTCCGGGATGAGCGCTCGTCGCACCGCGTGATCCACGCCGGGTTCTTTGGTCTCGACGGTGGTGCGCAGCGTCGCGCCCGCCCGCTCTAGGATGCGCCAACCGGGGATGAAGGTCAGATCGTCACGTATGCTCACCGCGAGTTCGATCGAAGCAGTGATGCAGCTCACCATCAGGCGATGCACCCACGGCCCGCCAGGTGCCGGAGCCTCAAAGGGAAGGTCGCCAGTTTCGAGTGCCCGCCGGCCCGGCGGAGCCAGGTCATACACGAGCTGGTTGTATCGGCTGTCGAGTGTGCGGAACTGCTGCAGCGGCCGAGATAGGTACGGTCCGCCATGGGCGGTATCCGCTTCGTTGAAGAGATCGGTGAGCCGCTCGCGGGCGCGCTTCTCGCTCTGGCCGAGCTTGGCTGAGAAGGCGAGCAGGTATGAGGAGGGGAGGGGACCGTGCGCCAGAAGCGCCCGCAGCCACTGGCAGTCCCTGTCAGTGAGGCGAACGCGCTTGCCGGTCGTCTGCGGCGTAGTCCGCAGCCGACGACCCAAGGAATCGAGAGTGGCTGTATTCATGGGACGAACCTGGCGACGGGCGGAGCGCGCGTCACCGGTGCGTATGTGGTCGGGTAGGCAGGCGTGATCCGCGATGCGCCGCTATGTCCACCGCCTCACGATTTGTGTCACCAGCTGGCAGTGGGCGCGGTCGGATCAGTGGTCGGTGGTTCTGGTGGCGCAGCCTCGCTCGGTGGCTCCGGCTCTTCTGCCACCTGGTCTTCCGCTGCGTGACCGATTCCAAAGGCCGGCTGCGCGTACCGCTCGCGCGTCCGGTCGCGCAGAGCGGCTCGTTCGGCAGCGCTCATGCGCGGCAGCGCTTCCAGGTAGCCAACCGGGAACTGCAGCGGCGCCGCCGCTGGGGTGACCCCTCGGATCGACGCCGCGAAGCTCAACTTCGGCTGGCGTTCAATGAGACCGGCATCGCAGCCCAGCATGGGTGCTAGAGCGCGCGCGTCCTTGTTAGAAACGCCGCCGGCGAACTTGATCGCGGTGTTGGCCGCGATCGCGTCTTGGAGTTTCGGTTCGAGCTGCCCGAGGTACTGGTGTGCCAGTACCAGCCCGACGCCGTACTTCCGGGCCTGGCTCAGGATGACCCCGATGTTGCGATCGAAGTAGTCGGCGGCCTCGTCGATGTACACGAGCGTGGGTGTCCGAGCGTGCTCCGGCAGCGTGGCCCGCTCTTGTGCCACCTGCGTGATCATCGCGATGAAGAAACGCCCGAAGATCTCCGTGCCCGTCTCCTTGAGGAGGTCCTTGGCGGTGTTGATGAGGATCACCTTGCCAGCATTCATCTCGGCGAAGAGATCGAGCTTCGAGCGCGGGTGACTGAACATCCGCTCAAACGTCTGGTTCTCCAGGATGCCCCAGAGGCGACGCAGCACTTGCTTCTTGGTCTGCTCGAACTCTCGGCCGACGAACTCGGTTTCGAAAAACCGTCGCGCGCTCCCGGAGAGCGCCGCAATCGAGTCAGCGAACCGTTGCTCCGCTCCCGGTTCCATCACCTCCCGCAGCGTATGGATGGTGGCGTCAGGGATATGGAGCATCAGGCGCGTCACGTAGCGGAAGATGACGCTCTGCTTCTGGGTCATCTCGGCGGATAGGAGTGATCCAAGCACGAAGTCATAGAGCTCCAGGATGGAATTGAGGAGCCGCTCGCGATCCAATGGCGAGTACCGATCGAGGCGTTCGAGGCCAACGTCGAAGAGGTTCAAGGAAACCGGGTACTCGATATCGGTCGGATCGATGATGACCACCCGGTCATGGAGCGGCTCGCCCGGCGCGAAGAGCTTGAGCTGGGCGATGTTGCGGATCAGATCGCCCTGGCTATCGAGCACAATGACGGATCGCCGGCCGGCCGCCACGGCCTCTAGATCCTTCGCGATCAGGTACTGCAACGTCTGCGTCTTGCCGTGCCCGCTGCCGGCTACGAGGTGGTGGTGCTCGAAGCGGCTCGCGGTCGGGATGGTGATGTCGACATCACCGGCAAAAAGATCCACGAGCGGCGTACCGTTGAGGTAGGTGCCGACGAGTTCCTCTGGGTCGCGCAGGTCGGACTTGCTCGGCAAACGAGGCGCGCGCTTGAAGCTTGCTGGATCGGCTGGGTTGCCCCCGGAAGCCTCGATCAGGTTCCGTTCCAACCGATCGCGCAGCCGCGGTAGCAGCTCTCGATCGGTGATCGAGGTCTCAAAGGGCGCAGTCGCCACCCGCTCGACCACGCTGGGCAGGTCGGAAATGGCGTAGAGCCGTGGAGTTGGGACCCGGATCGCATCGGGGTCGGCACTTGCTATGCGGGGAAGCGCGCCTGCCAGGGCTTCATGCAGCTCGGCGGCAAGCTCCGTCAGCGCGTCTTCTGTCGCTGCGAACTGATCAACCAGCGCCTGCTGCGCCGTGAGCTCGTCGCGGAGCGCCCACCACTGCGACACGGTGCGCTGCACATCCCAGTCGATGGTGGGCAGCTCGAACATCCCCTCGTACTCCAGAAGATCGAGGAGCTGCGATGCGAGGGGTACGGTGGCGGTATTGTCTGGTGGTGCTCGACGACTTAGGAGCGCCGCCTCTGCCACCTTGACGGCGAGCGCGATCCGCGCGTCGGCGTCCAAAAGACCGTGCTCTTGGAATCGTTCGTGAACCTGCTCATGGAGCGCCCGCGTTTGCCGCTCGTCCGCGGGCCGGAACAGCCCGTGGAGAAACGCGTGGGTTCGCGCCGCCAGGTGCAGGCGCATCAGATCCCCTTGATGATGACCTGACGGGCTTGGTCTTTCGGGAGCGGCTCAATTGGATGCCGAGCGGTGCCGTCCCACTCCTTCGCGCTTTCCATGACCTGGCGTAGGAAGCCGCAAATGGTCTCCAGCCACGCCTCCTTCCGAGCCAGTTCGATCACGCTCTTGCAAGTGAAGTTCCGGCCATGGAGGAGGTCTTTGACGTAGATCGTCTCGCGCCGCTCGTTGAAGTACCAGTAGCCGCTTCCGGCTCCTAGGAGCGCGCCGAGCGCCAAGCCGGTGGTGAACCCGATGACGGAGCCGAGGATTGCACCACCAACGACGAAGACTCCGCCGGCGACAAACGCGGCGCTCCGGAGCAGGTTTGGCTGAATCGCCTCGATGAGCAGCGCGTCGTCGAAGCGGTACCGCGATACAAGCTCTTGCTCGCTCTGATCGAGCTCCAGTTTTCCCCACAGTTTGAAATTCACTCGACCGACCGCACCCGACGTCTGTTCGCGCTTAAAGAGAAGCTCCATCAATCCCTCCCTTGCAGATAGTATGAACGACAGCAGGTTGCCGCAGCGTCGTCAAGGGATGGAAAGGGTTGGGGGCTTTGGGGTGTTTGGGGGTCAGTATGGTTCCGGGCCATGGTTCAGTATCTTAGAGATGGTGAAGTCGCGTGGAGCTTGCGGCGGTCGGTGTTCAGCGGTGAGCAGCCATGGCAGCGGTTGCTCGGGGATCGTTGCCGCCAAGACTTGGGGATACAGGGCCGCCCGTACGTATCCCCAGGTGGGCGCCACGAGGCCCACAGGCTGGTTGTGGGAACAAACCAAAATCACTCTTCGACGTGGTGCGGGTTGCAGCGAACAACATACCTATGACGATTGGAGAGTGACCGAAGCTGCCCAAGATACGAAATAAATGGTCTAGGGCTTTCAGGCAAAAAGTTCTATGCATTCAAGAGTTATTGCTTCCAACTGAAACAGTCTGAGTGAGTCTGTTCACTGGTCTCAGATGGATTCTACATGGGTCAGTGCGGTTCAACGAGCTGGAGTCCTTAGCCGGCCTTCAAGCGCAATACGTTCGGCGGGCAGATCCGACGAGCAGATGGTGTGGCACTCGCGTTCTGCGCTCAGGCACAGGCCTAAGACTGACTTGCGAAAAAAGACAAAATGAGGAACTCTACCGCTGACAAACAGTCCGTGGTTCCGTAATTTGCGGCGCTACTGCAAGTAAATTTACGCATAGGAGTGCCCAATGACATGGGGAAACACAAAATCTTCAAGAATAAAAATAAGTATAGTTGGTTTGCTGGGGTCGCTTTTTCTAATTCTTCTGCCCCTTGTTATGGCATATGCAGAGCTTGGACTGAGTTCCCTCAGCGGCAGAGACAAAGGAGTACCATTTGATATTAGTGTCCCTCTGCTCGCCTTCTCGACGCTGTTTCTCATTGGATTATTTGGCGTCGCCACATTTCTTGGGGTACTTTCATCACATTTAGTAACTATTGAGGCAAATGCGCAGGGTACTGCCAAATTATTGGGTATTGAGATGCCCTTTGAGGTTCGTGGCGCGACTGTTCTGCTACTTATTCTATATTTGTTCTTGTTGCTATTTATAGTGGCATTTGACTTGGATCAGCAGTGGACTGTAAAGGCGCTGCACCGGCAAAACGTCGCATTAAAAGAAGATCTTGAGCGTGAGCGGGCCATACAAAAGGCAATAAATGCTATACATACCGGGCAGCATATCGATGATATACCGATGCTGCGCCTCTCGTATCATTGTGGGGGCAACTCTGAGCGCGAGCAGATTAGTGAATGGAGCAGATTCGATAAAGCGAAGGGAACGGCCGACCCAGAGCCACGAAAACCCATCCCGATCGCTTTTCCGGTCAGTCCACGCTATGAGTTTGTATACCGAGTGAAGTACCGTGATGATTCAGCTCAAGACTTTGGCCGCAGTCCCATTCGCGTCCATACTAAGTTGGATGCGGATGGTGCTTTGAGGGCAGAGATTTTTATGGCGTCGCCAGAGGCATACAGGGAACTTTGGAGTTTTTGCCGAAATGACGAGGCCTTCGTGCGCGATGAAGAGCAGATAGCCGAAGACAAGCTAGATCCGACGGTGAGTGGCGATAGATGACTAATTTGCGAAGGTTGTTCAGATCTCTCGTTTCTTATAGTGTGGCTTTAATCTGCCCACTCCTCGCTTTGGCACAAACACCTTCCTCTGTTGAAGAGTTGCTGCAGGATAGTGGTAGGGTGCAGCGGATAAATCGTCTTCCAGCTGGAGAACGTGAAGCCTTCGTAGTGGCTGTACGCGAGAGCTGGGATCGGAATCCAGATATCGAGTTGGCGTCATTGCTGTGTAGTATCGATCCGTGGAGCACCGGAGATACATCTGTTGACTTAGAGTTTCAAAACAGTCTGCTCGGCATCACACTGTCAGAAACTCGTCCTTGGTCGCGGGATTTTGCTACCCGCGATTGTGCTGCCGCAAATCGACTAGGGTCCTATTTCAGTGTTATTCCCGACCAGCAACGTGAAATGCGTGCGGAATTTCTGAGTGGCCGCGGGCGACATTGGGTACAGCAGAGCGCCAACATAGCCCTATCAAACATCAGGAGCGTAGACGCTCCGTTGTTGCGAGCCACCGGTGGGACGGGCCTACGCAGCTTTTATCCATTGCTTAACGTTCATCACGCAGCAGAGGTCCTCGTCGCAGATGCAGTCTTTTTGTCAAAAACTGATCCCAGCAGCGCAGAGGAAGCTTTGAATCGCGCTTCAAACTTCTTTGAAGAATGGGAGCGCGGTTCCCCTGCTTTGTATGTGCGGGCTCGAAACGGGTTTCGCTACCACAACGACATTGTGTTCTATAAGAACTTTTATCGCGCGGTTGCCGGTGACACGAGTGCTCTAGAAGCACTTCGGGAGATGGTTATGTGGCCGGCGTTGATCAACGATGAGTTGCTTGCGGAATGGCTTCCGCCGAGCATCCGACAGGTTCCCGAGGTGTTTTCTGCCGACTACATCGATCCACTCTACTTTGGACGTCTGTTTCCCGGTGCCGCCGAGCAGCGAGATGATGAAGCCTTCCGCTGGTGGCGAACAAGTTATGACACAAGGGAGGTAGTTGCATACATCATGGGCTGCTTAGATGAAAAATCAGCACTACCATTAGCTGAACGAATAATTGAGCTTGATACATGTATCGGAGATTATGATACTAATGACTGGCGTGTCGAACTTGCCTCGTTTCGCGGCCAAAATACAGAATCTGGAAAGCGTAAAGCTGAGCGAGAACTAGAGCGACTGACCCGTCGGCTTTTCTTGGACTCCGATGCCTCCACACCAATCAAGAAGTTCCGTAACGATTTTAAGGTGTTTTTCCAAGATGGTCGCTGGGTAATCCGTACAGATGCAGACTTATCTCGTGCTGATATCATCATTTTTGACTCTGTCTTACAGGAG
>JBCCTF010000070.1:0-19206 GCA_039198765.1 Pseudomonadota bacterium | reverse complement strand
TTGGCGGCGGCGGCGAGAGCGCAGGAGGTGGCGGCGCCGGCGCTGGCTTTGGTTCGTACACGAATATGTCGGCCCTCGGCCAGGTGCCCGTTGAAGTGCAGGTCGTCCTCGGTCGTGCACGCCTCCCGATTGGCAATATTCTTAAGCTCGGCCGCGGCGCGGTTGTGGAAATCGATCGCCGTGTGGGTGAGCAGGTCGAGATCCACATCAACCACCGTCCTGTGGCGCGAGGCGAGATTGTGATCGTCGACGATGACCGACTCGGCGTGACCCTGACTGAGATTATCACCAACGCAACAAACCTGCACTGACGAACGATAAGCGGCGATGATACGGCTGGCGATGAACGCGGCCTTGATCGTCGGGATCATCGGGGCACTGATCTTCTGGCCCCAGGCATCGGCACAGTCGATCAACCTCGATCTCGGCGGCGAAGGGGCTTCCTACTCTGGACGACTGGTCCAGATGTTCCTGGCGATCACGGTGTTGAGCCTGGCGCCAGGAATTCTCGTTATGACGACGAGTTTCATCCGTGTCGTGGTCGTCTTTTCGCTTCTTCGCTCCGCACTCGGATTGCAGCAGGCACCGCCCAACGTGGTGCTGATCTCCCTCGCCCTCTTCCTCACCGGCTTCATCATGGCGCCCACCTTCCAACAGTCCTGGGAGCGGGGCGTGAGCCCAATGATCGAAGGGCAGGTTGATACGGCGACCGGCCTCCGAAACGCTGCAGAACCGCTACAGGTCTTCATGTCGGCGCAGACAGAGGCAGAGGATCTCCTTTTCTTCCAGTCACTTGCGGAGCGTCAGAGGGCTGATGCTGCGACGACTGATGATCTCCCCGATGGGATGATGACCGACGAGGAGATTGAGAACCTTCTGTATCCGGAGCGGTTGGAGCAGGATCGCCTGCCGAGCCTCGTGACTCTCGTTCCTGCGTTCATGATCTCCGAGCTAACCCGTGCGTTCGAGATCGGTTTCTTGTTGATGATGCCGTTCCTGGTGATCGACCTCGCCGTTGCCGCTATCCTCATGTCGATGGGTATGATGATGTTGCCGCCGCAGACCGTGTCGCTTTCCATGAAAATAATCTTCTTTGTGCTTATCGACGGCTGGCGCCTCCTTTCGGAGAGCCTGGTCATGTCGTTCTTCTAACCTTCAAGGATAATCACCATGCCAAGCGTGAAGATGAGAAGTGAAGTCGATGCCCTCTCCGGTCCGGAGAAAGTGGCAGTGATGCTTCTTACTCTGGGTGAGGAGCAATCTGGCCCGCTGCTTGAGCGGATGGACGATTCCGAGGTGCGGATCATCACCCGTTCGATGTCCACGCTTGGCTCGATCACGGGTGAAGTGCTTGAGGAGCTTATCCGCCGGTTCACGGAGCAGTTCAGTCAGGGCGGCTCCGTCATTGGCTCAGCTGAGTCAACGGAACGTATGCTGAGGAGCTTCCTCCCGGCCGACCGCGTCGTCGATATCATGAACTACATTCGCGGCCCCGCTGGTTCGACCACGTGGGAGAAAATCGCGATGGTCGACAACGCGATGCTCGCGAAATATCTCAACGGCGAGCACCCGCAGACCATCGCTGTCGTGCTCTCGAAAATCGATCCCGACCAGGCGAGCCACGTGCTTTCCGATCTACCTGAGAAGGTGGTCCCGGATGTCCTGAAACGGATGATCACGATGAACTCGGTGCCGAAAGAGGTGCTGGCGGACATCGAGGAGATGCTTCAGCGCGATCTGATGCTGAACTATCAATCCAGCCAGGAAACCAACAATCTCAGCCACATGGCGGAGATCTTCAACCGGACGGAATCAGAGAAATCAGACGTTCTCCTCAACTATCTGCGTGATGAGCACGAGGACGAGGTTTATCAGATCAAGTCGCTGATGTTCACCTTCGACGACCTGATGGAGCTTGATCCGCACAGTCTCCGGACGGTTATTCGGTCCTGCGAAAGCGACACGCTCACCTACGCGCTCAAAGGCTGCAACGCCGAAACGCGCGGCAAGATCGTCAACAACCTTTCAGAACGTGCGCGGGCGATCCTTATCGACAACATGGACACCCTTGGTCCCGTTCTTATGCGTGACGTCGAGGCCGCGAAGGCGACGATGGTCCGCAAAGCGAAAGAGCTGGCCGAGGCTGGGGTTATCGTCATCGAGCGCGGTTCTGAAAGTCAGATGGTATACTAACCATCTGTTAACGGATGAAGCGCCCGGATAAAATCCTCGAGATTTTCAAATCTCTCTCTGATGAGGCGGCACGAGAAGTGGCTGACCTGCGCAGTCGCCGTGATCTGGCGATGCGGACGCAAGTCGAGAAGCTCAGATTGATTGAGCAGGGTTTCAACGATGCCCGCCGTGACCGCGATTCCACCGCAGCGGCAGCCGGGTTTGCCCAGCGCTCATTGTTTGAGGCCAAGCTGCTTGGTCAGGAAGTGGAACGGGTCGCCAAAGAAGAAGTGGTCGCACGCGATCATCTGCTTGATCGGTTTGCTGATCAAAAGCGGTTTGAGCTCTATCTTTCGCAGCGTCAGATTAAAGAGAAGGCCGTAGCCAGGAAACGCGAGGAGCGCGAGCTGCTCGAAACGATCGACCAACTCGCCGGTGCGCGAGTCCGTAAGACCGAGGAAAGCTGATGGCCATCGACGCATTGTCCGCCGTAAAGCAAGACGAGAGCTCGAACGTTTCGGTTGCGAACGTGATTAAACGCGCCGCCAAACAGACCGGCCTCGACTTCGATCTGATGCTCGGTGTGGCGAAGCGCGAAAGCTCCCTCCGTCCCGATGCAAAGGCTGCAACGTCGTCAGCCTCAGGACTGTTCCAGTTCATCGACCAGACGTGGCTCGGCGCGGTGAAGCAGCATGGCGAAGAGCTCGGTCTTGGCGCTTACGCGAAAGATATTCAGCGTACGGGCGACAAGTTCACCGTCGCCGACCCGGCGCGACGCGATGAGGTTCTCAATCTCCGCTTCAACCCACGTGTCGCTGCTCAGATCGCAGGCAAAACGCTGGGCGCAGCGAAGGACCGCCTGACGGCGTCTCTCGGACGTGAGGCGACGAGTTCAGAAGTCTACATGGCGCACTTCTTAGGTGAGCGGGGCGCGCAGCGGATGCTCGCGGCTGGTGAAGCGGCAACGGCTGCTGATATCGACCCACGCGCGGCGAAAGCGAACCAGACGCTGTTCTTCCAAAATGGCCGTGCGCTGACGGTCTCCGAGTTCAAGGACAAGCTTGCCCTGCACCTCGGGACCGAGAGCCAAGCGCCCAAGGTTCCGGCCCAACCTGTGCTCGGCCCGTACCGCCCCGTCCAGCCCGTCAAGGTTGAGACCTATGCGTCGCCCTCTCCAGCACGATTTGTCGGCGGTCTTCCTCCGCAGCTTCAGGCGGCGATTGTTGAGATGCAGTCCGACTTCATCTTCGGTCGCGACGACACTTAAGAGAACCACTTTGCGCTCAGCCTCCGGGCGTCCTACCATGGCGAAAACGCCTAGGAGGATCCCATGGACGGCACCGCCGGTTCACCGCTGACGCAAGACCATTCCGCCACAATGGACCGCCTTCGCGCGACCTTCAAAAGTGGCAAGACCCGTGACTTTTCCTGGCGAAAACAACAGCTTCACGCGTTGAGCGAGGCTGTGGCCTCACATGAAGCGAAGATCGTCGAAGCCCTCCGCGCTGACCTTGGCAAGCCTTACGCCGAGGCTGTGATCGCCGAGGTCGACTACGTCACGCGCGAGTGCGCCCTTGCTGCGAAGAAGTGCGAGAAGTGGGCGAAGCCGCGGCGCGTTGGCACCAACCTGAGCGGCCTTCCGGCTTACAGTGCGATGGTGCCAGAGCCCCTCGGCGTGGCGCTTATCATTGGGGCTTGGAACTATCCTCTGCAGGAGGTTTTTGGCCCTCTCGCCGGCGCGATCGCCGCAGGGAACTGCGCCGTTTTAAAACCGTCTGAAATTGCTCCGCATGCGTCGGAGCTTCTCCGCGAGATTGCGGCGCAGGCACTTGATAGCGATGCCTTCGCGACAGTCCTCGGCGGGGCTGAAGAGACATCGTCGCTCTTAGAGCAGAAGTTCGACAAGATCTTCTACACCGGTGGTGCCAAAGTCGGGCGCATTGTCATGACCGCCGCGGCCCAGCACCTGACACCTGTGACGCTAGAGCTTGGCGGGAAGAGTCCCGCCATTGTCGCTGCTGATGCCGACCTTGATGTGACAGCGCGTCGGATTGTCTGGGGCGCGTTCATGAACGGTGGACAGCTCTGTGTACGTCCTGATTACTGCATGGTGGAAGAGAGCGTCTACGAACCCTTCCTCGCCAAAGTGAAAGAGGTGGCGACCTCCTTCTACGGCGAGAACATGCAAGAATCTGAACACTTTGCGCGGATCGTCAACGAGCGCCACTTCGACCGTGTTGCGCGCCTTCTGGATAGTGGTGAGACAGTCGTCGGTGGACAGACGGATCGCAGTGACCGCTTTATTGCACCGACTGTTCTGCGCGATGTGAAGCCTGATAGTCCAGCGATGCAGGAAGAGATTTTCGGGCCGATCCTCCCAACGTTCCCTGTACAGAATATGGATGAGGCGATTTCGTTCATCAACGACCGCGACAAGCCTCTGGCGCTCTACGCGTTTACAGGCTCGAAGGCGATGGGCGATCGATTTGTGCACGAAACAAGTTCGGGTACGATCATGGTCAACGACTGTGTGGTGTTCCAGGCCAACCATCACCTGCCCTTCGGCGGCGTCGGCGAAAGCGGTATGGGCGCATTCCATGGCAAAAGCACGTTCGATGTCTTCAGCCACCTGAAAGCTGTGATGAAGCGGCCCTTCTGGGGAGATGTCTCGCTCCGCTATCCGCCGTATACGGAGAGCGGCACCAAACTCCTCCGCAAGGTGATGCTCTAAGTCGCCGTGACGGCGCGCCATGTTTCCGCTAGGCGTGCCCCATGACCAAAGACATCTACAAAGGCCGGGCGGAGTTGGGGCAGGAGAGTAGCCTGCCCTCTGACCCCGATGATGCAAAGCTCGACCCCGTCCCGAATCCGCACCCTGACACGCTCTATCTCGCGCGCTTCGTCGCGCCTGAGTTCACGTCGATCTGCCCTGTAACCGGGCAGCCGGACTTCGCGCACCTCGTCATCGACTATGCGCCTGACAAGCATTTGGTGGAGTCGAAATCGTTTAAGCTGCTCCTCGGCGCCTACCGCAATCACGGCGCGTTTCATGAAGATTGCACGATCGATATCGGTAAGCGGATCATCGATGCGGTCGCGCCGCGGTGGCTGCGAATTTGCGGCTATTGGTACCCGCGGGGCGGCATTCCGATCGACGTCTTTTGGCAAACGGGGCCTGTGCCAGAAGGGCTTTACGTGCCCGATCCAGGCGTCGCGCCCTACCGCGGTCGCGGCTGACCCTGAAACCTATCATGCGCACGAGCGAACAAGAGTGAGCCCCCACCATGGCACTCGGCGGCTCGGGGCTTTGTCGCCTGGAGCGCCTGATAGGGGTGGTGTGAACCCGCGTCCGGCTTGGAACGCTCTCCCGTAAACCGGGTCGGGCGCGGGAACCCGGTCTAGCTGTCGGGATAGGCCTTCCGCATTCGGATAACACTATCGGTAGCGATCTCTTCCAACACACCGAGGTCCACATCGGAGAGACGTTTGATGTACAGGCAGCTCTTGGCGGTCTTATGCTTGCCGAGCCGTTCGAGTTGCTCCTTGTACGGCTCAAACCCCGGCATGATGTAGACGGAGATTTGTGCCTTCCTCGGCGCAAATCCGGTGAGCATATGCTCACCCTCTCGACCGCTGTCATACTTGTAATGGTAGCGGCCAAATCCGACGATGCTCCCGCTCCACATCACAGGCGGCTCGCCGGAAGCGCGGGCAAGGATCTCCATCAGGATGCGTGAGTCTTCGCGCTTGGACTCGTCGTCGATGCTGTCGAGATAGTCATCGACGCTGGCTTCGTTTGCCTTAGTCTTATTCTCCGCCATCGGACGATCAGTCTTCTAGGATGAAGGTGACTTTCATGTTCACCCGGTAGGCGGCGACTTCGCCGTTTTTGACGACGACCTTCATGTCTTGGACCCAAGCGCCTTCGACGTTTTTGAGCGTCTTGCTCGCCCGCTTGATGCCTTTCTGAACGGCATCTTCAAAACTCTTTTTCGAGCTCGCAACGATTTCTGTCACCCGTGCGACTGCCATAGCTTTCCCTCCTGACGTTTCTTTCTAACGCTAGGAGCTGAGCGCTTCTGTCACGGTGCGGTCAAGCATCGTGCGCAGTGCTCTGGCCATCGTGGGGAGAGCGAACTAGCTTGGCTTGAGAGGCGACGGAGTGGTCAGGAATGTTCGAACTTGCTCTTGATACAGAGGAAAAGCCGCGTGAGGTGGGCGTCATCGTCGGCGAAGCGCCGGACAGCCACTGGCGCGAGATCGCTTCTGAGCAGCTGCTGATCATCGAGACGGAGGAGGGCGACATCACCGTCGCGCTGTCCTCGGTTCTTGCGCAGGACCATATCAAACAGCTGCGAACGCTCGCCCGCGAGAACTACTACGAGGGCTTGAGCTTCTACCGCGTCATCGAAGGGTTCGTCGCCCAAGGCGGGGATCATCAGGGTACGCAAGACAAGGGTTCTGAAAAATCCTCACTGGCTGCTGAGTTTGAAGAGCCGCTTCCTGAGGGAGCAACGCTCACGCCGTTCGGGTACGCTGATCATTATGCTCCAGAGGCCGGATACATGGAGAGCATTCCCGCTGGGCGAGACCCAGGAACGAACACCGCGTGGCTGGCCCATTGCACTGGCGCTCTCGCGTTTGGGCGAGAGGTGGCCCGGGATACAGCGTCTACGGAGTTTTACATCACCCTGCAGCCCCAGCGTTATCTGGACCGGAACCTCACCGTGGCGGGCCGCGTGATTGATGGGATGGGCATCGCCCAGGCCGCGCCCCGCGGTGTCATCGACAATGATCCTGAGACCGATGACTTCCCCGATCGGCTGATGATCAAAGGCATGACCTTCGTCGCCGATATGCCTGAGGATGACCGCCCGCGGTGGCGTGTGCTGGACGATCAGTCGCCATCCTTCCGAGAGCTGATCAACGCGCGGGCGGCGAGGCCGTCGGACTTCTTCTACTACAGGCCAAACCACGTGAACCTGTGCCAGATGCCGATCCCGGTGGAGCGGATCACCGACTAGACCTTCGGCAGGTACTTGGCCTCGAACTTAAACGGTTTCTCGTCTGCAGACGGCACGAGGTGCACGCGGCTGTCCATCAGCCCGCTGATGTTCAGAACGTCCTCCACACTGAAGAGCGTGTCGCGGTGGACGGAGTCCCATCCCTCAGCCTTGCCCTGGATAAGCGCCTTCGTTTTCGCTTCGCGTTGGTCGCGCGCCACCACGAAGGCGTTGCGGTGGACTTCGCCAAAGAACCCTTCCGTGTACCCGCCAAGGTGGATGAACCAGAGCTTCACATCGTGGACGGCATCAGCGGGCGGCGTCTCAGCAACCACCACATCGTGGCCATCAACCCACTCCATCGCGCCCCAGGCATCGAAGTGAAAGCGGTCATCGCCGCCCCACCATTCGGCTTTCAGCTTGGGGAAGATGTCGGTCAGCCCCTCGCCAATCGCGAACCGGACATCGTGCACCTCAGTATGGGCACCCACGGGATAGCCTCCGACGACGACGATAAAGAGTTTAGCCATACCCGCCCCATCGCGCGGCAACACGCGCGCTGCAAGGGGGAAGACGATCCTGCGTCGCTGGAGTAGGGCCACCAGTATGACCGCAAAAACCTTCGGCCCCTGGACCATCAACAAGGTCCACAAGGCTTATGAGACCCCCTGGATCCAAGTGAATCACCACGATGTTCTGCAGCCCGATGGCGTGCCTAGCGTCTACGGCGTGGTGCGCTTCGCCAACCTTGCGATCGGTGTCCTCCCTCTCTTCGCAGACGGCACGGTGCCGATGGTCGGCCAGTTCCGCTTCCCGTTAGGTCGGGAAACCTGGGAGCTGCCAGAAGGCGGCGGGCCCAAAAGTGCCCCGCCCATCGCGTCGGCGCAGCGGGAGCTGAAGGAAGAGACCGGCCTCACCGCAGCCAATTGGCTGGAATACGGCCAGGCCGACATGTCCAACTCCGTGACCGATGAGCGCGCGCACCTCTTTCTTGCTTGGGATCTGACCCAGGGCGAGGCCATGCCAGAACCTGATGAGGTGTTGAGGATTAAGCGTGTAGCTTTCTCGCAGCTTCTCACGGATATCCATACGGGTGCCGTCGATGACGCGCTCACACAGCTTCTGGTTCTCACCGCGGTCACGAAAGCGATCAGGGGGGAGTTGCCGGAGGCGCCCCGGAACCTCATCTTAGAGGCTGCCCGGGCCCAGTAAGGCAGGAGAGACCAGGATGGCACCATCACCAGCGCGCGAGGCCCCGAACCTCTCCACCGTGGACAGCGTGTGGTCCCGTATGCGCGTGGAAGCGGCGACGGATGCGGCTTCTGAGCCCATCCTGGCCAGTTTTCTCTCCGCCACGATCCTCAACCACCGGAACTTCACGTCCGCGCTGAGCTACCGCCTCGCGCAAAAGCTCTCCGATGCTGAAATGAACGCGATGCTGTGGCGCGACGTCGCTGAGGATGCCTACGAGGACAATCCGGGCATTGTTTCCGCCGCGCTGGCCGATATTCAGGCCTATGTGGACCGCGACCCTGCCACCCGCTCCACCTGCCAGCCGTTTCTCTATTTCAAAGGCTATCAGGCGATCCAGGCCCACCGGATCAGCCATTGGCTCTGGAAGGAAGGGCGCGAGGCGCTTGCCTTCTACCTCCAATCGCGGATGTCGGAGCTGTTTCAGGTGGATATCCACCCCGCCGCACGTCTGGGCCAAGGCCTGTTCTTCGACCACGCCACGGGCATTGTGATCGGCGAGACGGCAGTCGTCGGCGACAATTGCTCGCTCCTCCATTCCGTTACCCTCGGCGGTACGGGTAAAGAGAAGCACGAGCGGCATCCGAAAATCGGTAACGGCGTGCTGATCGGCGCGGGCGCGAAGGTGCTCGGCAATATCGAGGTCGGTGACGGCGCGAAAGTGGCCTCCGGCTCGGTCGTCACAAAGCCTGTCCGCCCTTTCTGCACCGTGGCTGGCGTCCCAGCCGTGCCGGTCGGTCAATGTGCCGAGGCCGCTGGCGAGACCATGGACTAGCGGGTAGATGGGGCGGATGAACCTCCGCCTCCTCGCTGCCAGCGCAGCCGCCCTCACCCTCCTGTCCGCATGCGGTCGCGACGTGATCATGCGCGACGCCCCGCAGGTCCGCTCGATCAATGTCACCGGCGAAGCGGAAGCGAAAGCCGTCCCCGACATCGCAATGCTGAACTTCAGTGTCCGCGGAAGGGCAGTGACCTCATCCGATGCTTTCGGTGAAGTCAGCACATCGATGAACGCTGTCATCAGTGTGCTGAAAGAGCGGGGCATCGAAGCGCGAGACCTCCAGACCAATCAGATATCCCTGAACCCGGTCTACTTCCGCGATGACAAAGGGCGGTCCGATCGGAACAAGATCATCGCCTACGAAGCCTACCAAGGTTTGACCGTCCGCCTCCGGACGATCGGTGAGGCCGGCGCCACCATCGACGCTGCCGTTGAGGCCGGAGCAAACGAGCTGAATAGCTTCCGCATGGCGATCGATGATCCCAAAGGCTTGCGCGACGAGGCGCGCATCGCTGCGGTTGAAGATGCGCGGGCGAAAGCTGAGGCCATGGCCAAAGCCGCAGGCGCGAAGCTCGGCGACGTGATCTCCCTCAACACTTACAACGATGGCGCTCGGCCCCAACCTATGGCCATCCGCGCGATGGCTATGGAAAGCGCGGACGCAGGTCCTTCGATTGAGGCTGGTGAACAAACCGTCCGTGTCACGGTCAACGCCGTTTTCGAACTGCAGTAGGCTTTCCCCATGATCAAACGACTCGCCGCACTGTCGCTGCTCGCTCTCGCTGCATGCGGTGAACGCAGCCCCGAGTATGACGTGATCATCCGTGGTGGGATGATCTATGATGGCAACGGGGGCGAGCCTTACATCGGTGATGTGGCCACGTCGCGCGATCGCGTGGCCGCAGTCGGTGATTTGGGCGATGCCACCGCGATCTTAGAGATCGACGCAGCCGGGCAGGCTGTCTCTCCCGGCTTCATCAACGTTCTGTCGTGGTCGGATGAATCCCTTCTACACGATCCGCGGGGAATGAGCGTCCTCAAGCAAGGCGTAACCCTTGAGGTGATGGGCGAAGGTTGGTCCATGGGACCGCTGACGGAAGAGATGCGGGCTGAGCTTCTCCGTAATCAATCGGACATCATGTTCGATGTGCCATGGACCACCTTCGGCGAATACCTCCAACACCTTGAAGACACAGGTGTTTCCGTCAACGTTGCGAGCTTCGTCGGCGCGAAGACCCTCCGTATCCACCAGATCGGCTACGACGACCGTCCGCCAACGGATGAAGAGATGGCGACCATGCAGGATCTCGTTCGCCAAGCGATGGAGGAGGGCGCGCTGGGGGTCGGCAGTGCACTGATCTATCCGCCAGCGACTTTCGCATCGGTGGACGAACTCACCGCTCTGGCCACCGCAGCGGGCGAGTATGGCGGCGGCTACATCACCCACATGCGGTCGGAGGGTGATCGGTTTCTGGAGGGCATCGAGGAAACGATCACCATCGCCCGCGACGCAGGCACATGGGGACAGATCTACCATTTTAAACCTGCGGGCCAGAACAATTGGTCCAAACATGCCGACGGGATCGCCATGCTTGAAGCCGCCCGTGCTGAAGGCATCGACATGACCGCGAACATTTATACGTACACGGCAGGAGCAACAGGCCTCGACGTCGCCTTCCCGCCGTGGTCCCAGGAAGGCGGCAACGAGGCGTGGTTTGAACGTCTTGCTGACCCCGAACTCCGTGCTCGGATCATTGAAGAGATGAAAGACCCCAACGCGGGCTACGAAAACCTTTATCTTGCTGCAGGTTCGCCGGAGAACGTCACGCTTAGCGGTTTCGACAATCCTGAACTGCGCCACCTCACCGGCAAGACTCTCGCCGAGGTCGCTGCCATGCGCGGCACGTCGCCTGAGGACACGATTGTCGATCTCGTGTTGGCGGACAGAAGCCGGGTTGATGCTGCCTATGTTCTGATGTCGGAGGAAAACCTCAAAGCCAACATTGCATGGCCCTACATGACTTTCGGTAGCGACGGTGAGGCGATGGCGCCGGAACCGCCGTTCACCAATCGGAACCCTCACCCCCGGACTTACGGCAACTTTGCACGCCTCCTAGGAAAATTCGTCCGTGAGGAGAAAGTCATTACGCTGCAAGAAGCGGTGTGCCGACTGACAACCCTTTCAGCGGAGAACCTTAGGCTAAAAGATCGAGGCTGTCTTAACGTGGGTTGCTACGCAGATGTCGTTGTTTTTAATCCAGAAACCATCGCCGAACGAGCGACGTTTGCTGAGCCTCATCAGTATGCCGTTGGCGTAGATACCGTCCTCGTGAACGGTGTCCTGACTCTAGAGGACGGCGACTTCACTGGTGCCGGTGCGGGGCGCTTTGTCAAAGGCCCCGGCTATCCCGGCCCGCGGTAATTATTTCTTCGCGGCCATCCGTGCCGCGATGACTTGCTGCATTTCTTCCGACTGCAGACGTTCTGCGAACCGTTCGAGTTCGTAGCGCGTGTGCGGTAGTAGGGGCTCTAGATCTTCGACCATCAGCGCCTTGGTCTCGCGCATCGCTTGTGGGGGGAGCGCGCACAGACGTTCCGCGCACGCATGGGCAGCAGCGTAAGCGCCACGATCGTCAACGACCTCAGTGATCATCCCCCACTCATAAGCGGTCCGTGCAGAGATCACTTCAGACGCAATCATCATCCGCGCTGCGCGTTGGCGACCAAACCTGCGGGTGAGGAGGCGAGAGGCACCGGCCTCTGGTACTGCGCCCAACTGCGTGAAGGGCATATGGAACTTCGCGTCTTCGCCAGCGTAGATAAAGTCGGTGTGCAGCATCATCGTTGCGCCAATCCCGACGCACCAGCCTTCGACGGCGGCAATCACCGGAACCGTTGCACGCAGTCCTGCTTCGATCAGCGCAAGGACCGGCGGTTCTTTGCTGGCGTCGTGCTGCATGCCCATGAGTGAGGCGAACGACGATAAATCGTTACCCGATGTGAAGCTATCGCCTTCACCCGAAAGCAGCAGCACCTTCACATCTTTGTTCTCTTCAGCCTCGTGAAAGGCATGGGTCAGCCCCTCGTACATGGCGTCGGTCATCGCGTTCTTTTTATGGGGCCGGTTCAGCCGGGCGTGCAGAATCGCTCCATCGCGCTCGATAAGAACTTGCTCACTCATGGTCGTATCCTCCGTTAGGGTGCAGTGAGCAGAAACTGGGCCCGGGGTGCAAGCATGAGACTTCTGATCGCTGAGACGGGGCGTCCGCCTGCGGAGATCGCTGGCGACTGGCCTTCCTATGCAACGATGTTCGAGACGATGTTTCGTGGAGCCAGCGCTCGGTTCACTTGCGAAACGATCACCGTTATGGAAGGCGCTTCCGTCCCTGAACCCCAACGCGGTGACGCCCTCCTCGTTACCGGATCGCCCAAAGGTGTCTACGAAGGCGACGACTTCATCGCGCCCCTCGAGGAGGCTGTTAGGCACTACGCGAACACTGGCGCGCCGGTGGTCGGGATCTGTTTTGGGCACCAGCTCATCGCGCGGGCCTTCGGCGCGCGGGTTGAGAAGGCCGATGCCGGATGGGGTGTGGGCGTGCACACCTACGAAGTTGTTGGGGACGCGCCGTGGGGCGAAGGCCCCAGCCGGTTTGCCTGCGCCGTTTCGCACCAGGATCAGGTTCTGTCGCTGCCTGAAGGATTCCGCCGCGTCGCGGCGTCAGCCTTCACGCCCTTTGGTGCCCTGGCGCATGAGACGCTGCCGGTCCTGTCGTTTCAGATGCACCCCGAGTTCGACCATGACTTTGCGTCCGCTCTGATGGATATCCGCTCCGATCGCATTCCCGCGGAACGTGCAGAGCTCGGCCAGATGACGCTCCGCAATTCAAGCGATCGCTCGCTGATGGCGTCTTGGATCACGCGCTTTATCAAAGAGCGTCTCGGCTAAGACGGCTGAGCGAACGTGCCCGCTCGCTTACTGGTTGCACTTCGCGCAATTGCCGCGGACTTCCATATGGATGAGTTCCGCTTTGAACCCAGTGGCCTCGGATTTCCGTGCGATGATCTCGTGCAAAGCTTCGCCGACTTCTGAGAGGTCTTCGATCTCCTCAACGGAGTCGCAGTTCTCGCAGATCAGGAAGATCTCGACGTCGTGGGGGGCGCCGTGCTTGCAAATCATGAAGGCGCCGAGGCCATCAAGCTTGTGCACAAGTCCTTGTTTCTGAAGGCGATCAAGAGCGCGGTAGACCGTCATCGGCGCGCCGATGCCCTGGACCTTGAGGCGTTCAAGCAGGTCGTAAGCCTTGAGAGGCCTGCCAGCCTCCTCAAGTGCCGTCAGCACCAATTGATCGTTTTTGGTCAGCCGTACACGCCGACCTGCGGAAGGTACTCCTACGCTGTTGGCGAGTGTCGCCATGGGCCGCCCCTTCCCATTATATGGAGAACGAGTCCGGATGATTCGTCCCAAAATAGATCAAAAGGTTGAACCAGATTCCGACGTGACACAAGCGTCATGTCGAGATTTCACGATGCGAGGATAGGTTGTGAGCGAGAAAGTTCTTATCACGGGCGGCGCCGGATACATTGGCAGCCATACATCCTATGCGTGTTTGGACGACGGCCTGGACATCGTCATCATCGATGATCTGTCCACGGGGGTCGAGCATGCCATCCCGCCGCAAGCCACTTTCGTCCAAGGGGATGTGGCCGACCGTGACCTTCTGAAGAAGGTTCTCGCGGATCATGAGATCACCGCCGTGATGCATTTTGCCGGCAGGATCGTGGTGCCCGAGTCGGTCGAGAACCCGATCAAATACTATCAGGAGAACACAGCGACCTCCCTTGGTCTTCTCGCGGAGATCGTTGCTGCTGATGTCAGCACGATCCTCTTCAGCTCGACCGCAGCAGTCTACGCCCCCGATCCTGAAGGCGCGGCGCTGGGCGAAGAGGCGGCGAAGATGCCCCTCTCGCCCTATGGTCAATCCAAGCTGATGACGGAGGCGATGATCCGCGATGTCGGCATTGCCCACGGCCAGCAGGCGGGCATCCTCCGCTACTTCAACGTGGCTGGCGCGGACCCCAAGGGCCGGGTCGGCCAGTCAACGCCGAACGCGACCCACCTTCTGAAGATCGCCAGCCAGGTGGCCACCGGCAAACGTCCGTATATGGAGATTTACGGCGAAGACTATGAGACTCGCGACGGGACGTGCATCCGCGACTACATCCACGTCGCCGACCTCGCCGCTGCTCATGTGGAAACGTTGAAGCACGTTCTCTCCGTAGGCGGACAAATCACCATGAATTGCGGCTATGGCCGCGGCTCAACCGTGAAAGAGGTCATCTCAGCGGCAGAGTCCGTGTTCGGATCAACCATCGAGGCCCGCCCCGCTGAACGCCGCGCAGGCGATGCGCCGGTCTTGGTCTCGGACAACAGCAAAATCAAAGAAACCCTGCCTAGCTGGGTGCCCAAGCACGACACCCTGGAAGAGATGGCCCGCAGCGCCATTGCCTGGGAAGAGAAGCTGAAAACGCTCAATTCAGCATGAGGATTCGAAGCGGCTGTGAAGAGCGGTTGCTCCTAACCGACCAGCTTAAACGGCTCCAAGCCAGACAACTTCATGACGCCGTCTGGCTCCGGGGTTTTTCGGGGCTGGAGGTCTTTCACGGCTTCGGCGAAGGCGCTGATGTGCGCCGGGGTGGTGCCGCAACAGCCGCCGATGATGTTCAGCATACCGCTTTCTGCCCATTCACGGATATGGGTCGTCATGCTCTCCGGCGTCTCGTCATAAGCGCCAAAGGCGTTGGGTAGGCCCGCATTCGGGTAGGAGAGAATGTAGCTTTCCACCACGTCGCTCAGCTCCTGCACGTAGGGCCGCATCAGGTCCGGCCCGAGGGCGCAGTTGAGGCCAACGGCAATCGGTTTCGCGTGGCGAACGGAGTGATAGAACGCGGTGGCCGTCTGTCCACTGAGCGTCCGGCCCGACTGGTCCGTGATCGTCGCGGAGAGCATGATGGGCCACTCCTGTCCGCGCTCGTCGAACACTTCCATAATTCCATAGAGGGCCGCTTTGGCGTTGAGGGTGTCGAAAATCGTCTCGACAAGGATGATATCGGCACCGCCATCGATGAGGCCTTCGGTCGCCTCGCTGTAGGCGACGGAGAGCTCTTCGAACGTGACATTGCGTGCGCCGGGATTGTTGACGTCGGGGCTGATCGACGCCGTGCGGTTCGTTGGGCCGATGGCGCCTGCGACGAAGCGGGGTTTGCCGTCCTTCGCTTCAGCGGCATCGGCCACGTCGCGGGCCAGCTTCGCACCCGTGAAGTTCATCTCCTTGGCGATGCTCTCCATGCCGTAGTCGGCTTGGGCAATGGTCGTTGAGCTGAACGTGTTCGTCTCGAGAATGTCCGCACCCGCATCAATATACTCTTGGTGCATCTGCGAGATGATGTGCGGCTGGGTGATGTTGAGGAGATCGTTGTTCCCCTGAACATCCTGGCCCCAGTCGGCAAAGCGCTCGCCGCGAAAGCCGGCCTCGTCCAGCTTGTGTGCCTGGATCATTGTGCCTGCGGGGCCGTCGAGAACGAGGATGCGCTCTTCAAGCGCTTTCTTCAGTTGATCCGTTTTCATGCGCCGCTCCTTAAGCGTGTGCTGATGAAATTACGTGTCGTTCGACAGCCTGCGCGACAGGGTCAGTAAGGCGTCGTGCACTTTGGCCTGGGTGGGTTCGTCTTCGAGGTAGACACAGTGCGTGGCTTCCTCGATACGGGTGAGCTCGCAAGAGCCCATGCGCCGTGTACAGAGCTTTTCTGCTGGGGCGTTCTTCACGATCACATCGAGACCCGCCGTGACCATCTGCACGGGACGGTCAAAGTTGCGCAGCGCTTTGCTTTTCATCAGGTTCTCGCCGGACGTGACCATGCCCAGGCCCCACTCGTTCGTTGGGCCGCCAACGCGCAGCTCAGGTTTGGTCATGTAGAGGGCGGCGTTCTTGAAGTTGCGATCTTCGCGGTTGCCGCAGCGGGAGTAGTCGTACGCAGCGTAGTCGTCTGCCGACCATTGGCCCATGCCGTCCATATACTGAGCACCTTTGCCGTTGCTGACCGCACTGCCGATGAACCATTTGACGAGGAACTTCGGTGCGTCAAGTTCAGGCTCGACCGCAGGGACCAAGACGAACAAGCCGTCGGCTTCCGGCAGGCCTGTGTCTGCTGCGCCGCGGAGGATGGAGTGTCCGCCGAAGCTGTCGCCCGCGACGATCAAGGGCCCATCAGACTTCCGTACACTGTCGATATAGGTGGCGGCCGCTGCGACTGATTTGCCGAATACGGAAAAATCGCCGGTGTAGGGCTTTTGGTAGTCGTCATTCCGGCGGACAGAGCCGCCTTGTCCGGGTAGATCGAGGCTAGCGACTTCAAACCCCATCTCCGCCCATTTCGCGAGGAAGTCGGACGCGAGTTCGGGGCTGGAAGTGTAGCCAGGCACGAAGATGATTGTGCCCTTGGGCGCTTCAGCTGGTGCGTGCCCAATGCGCAGGTGTTCGCCTTCGCCAAAGGGGATTTTGCTGAACGCCCACCCTTCGGGGAGGGGTGTGTTGTTTTCAGCAAGGAAGGCCTCGGCCTTTGCCACCTCTTCAGCCGTCGGTGCACGGACGTCTTTGGGCTCGCTTGGTGCACCGCCTCCGCAAGCTGCGAGGAGGACGGTGGCGGAGAGGGCGGCAAAGGCTGTTCTCATCGGACTTACTCGCTTGCTTCCGGAGCGGGCGCAGGAGTCACTTCCAGAAGCTCCACGTCAAAGACGAGCGCCTGGTTCGGACCAATCGTCCCGTCCGGTGTGCCGCGCGGGCCGTAGGCCAGGTTCGCGGGGATATAGAGACGATAGACATCGCCCGCGGTCATCAGTTGCAGCGCCTCGTTCCAGCCTTCGATCACCCGGCCCAGCTCGAACTCAGCCGGTTGGCCGCGCTGGTAGGAGCTATCGAACACCTCGCCGTTCGGCAGGGTTCCGCGATAGTGCACCTTGATCGTGTCACCAATCTTCGGGTTCGGACCTTCGGTCTGATCGCTGACGACTTCGTAGACGAGGCCGCTTTCCGTTTGGATGGTCGACTCGCGAGCGACTTGCTCAGCGATATAGAGAGAGGAGCGTCCCCGGTTCACGGCTGAAAGGCCAGAGAGCTGCTGCTGCGCCAAGGCCTGCTGCTCCTGGGCGCGGCGGGAGAAGGTGTTCAGGTTGGCGCGAAGCTCACTCGCCAGCTGGGCCAGCTCTGCGTCATCACTGCCTTTATAGACGCCGACAAGTTCGAGGTCATAAACCGTGGTCGCGTTGGCACCCACGGCACCGCCGGGCATGCCCCGTGCACCGAATGCCAGCGACGGCGGCAGAGCGACGCGCACTTTGCCGCCCTCTTTCATCGTGCGCAGGGTATCGGTCCAGCCGATCAGGGCCTGGTCCATGCCAAAAACGACCGGAGCGCCGTCGTCGTAGCTCGACCCGAACGGATCAGGCTCGCCAGCAACCCTTGCGACAAAATGGATCTTCGCGATGTCGCCATCGCCCGGAGTTGCGCCGTTGCCCTCGACGAGGGTCTGAACGACCGAGCCGTTCTCGCGCTGATCGGCATTCGGCTCGTTCGCGAATGCGGCAATAAAGCCCTCACCGGTGACCAGCGGGAAGGAAGCGTTCTCGAATTCTGACGGGACTGGGATGCTGCCGAACGGTGTCGGCGCCACAGGGGCAGCTTCGCTCGCCGTGCTGGCCGGGGCGCCATCGCCGCCGCCTTGGCCGCATGCTGCCAGTGAAAGAACCGCAGCACTGGCTGCGAGGAAAAGTACGCGTTTCATTTTCGTTCCCATTCGGGTTTGTTGTGTTCCAGCCCCTTCCCCTAGCGCGGTTACGAAATCTGTAAATGGGGGGTTAAGGCGCAACGAAATTTAGCCGGTAGCACACCCTCGCGAATCGTCTTGAAAACTAGTTGTAGCCATCGACGTCGCCGTAACCCCAAGATATGGTGTCTGAGAGAGGCTTAGCTCTGAAACCGCGATTGTAGAGGGAACGCCATGAGTTTGACGGAAAACACGGCTGCGGAACTGTCCACGCAAGAGGTAGCGGCCCCGTCCGTCCCCAAGCCGGAACTGAAGGTGGTTCCCCAAGTCGTGACGGATCCGTCGCGCGACGTGCTTCTCACCGATTTCGGCAAGAAGACGATGGACGATCGCTACCTGCTTGAAGGCGAGAGCTATCAGGACATGTTCGCTCGCGTGGCGACGGCTTATGCTGACGACCATGAGCATGCCCAGCGCATCTACAACTACATCTCGAAGCTGTGGTTCATGCCCGCAACGCCGGTTCTGTCGAATGGCGGCGCGAAGCGTGGTCTGCCAATCTCCTGCTTCCTGAACACCGTGGACGACAGCCTCGGCGGCATCGTCGGCACGTGGAACGAGAATGTCTGGCTCGCGTCCAACGGCGGCGGCATCGGCACCTATTGGGGCGATGTCCGTTCGATCGGCGAGACGGTCAAAGGCTCGGGCCAGACCTCGGGCATCATCCCGTTCATCCGCGTGATGGATTCCCTGACCCTGGCGATCAGCCAAGGCAGCCTGCGCCGCGGGTCCGCTGCTGTGTACCTCGACGTGCACCACCCGGAGATTGAAGAGTTCCTCGAAATCCGGAAGCCGTCCGGCGACTTCAACCGCCGCTCGCTGAACCTGCACCACGGCATCAACATCACCGACGACTTCATGGACGCCGTCCGTGAGGGCCGCTCCTTCGCGCTCAAGTCGCCGAAGACGGGCGAGGTGATGAAGAAAGTCGACGCGCGCGAGCTGTGGCAGAAGATCCTTGAGATCCGCCTGCAGACGGGTGAGCCATACCTCATCTTTTCCGACACCGTGAACCGGTCGATGCCGAAGCACCAAAAGGACCTCGGCCTCAAGGTCTCCACGTCGAACCTCTGTGCAGAGATCATGTTGCACACGGGTGAGGACCATCTGGGCAATGAC
>JBCCTF010000069.1:0-19216 GCA_039198765.1 Pseudomonadota bacterium | reverse complement strand
TCGGATTGATTAAGTCTTCAGGACCACCATGTCCGAATTCAATGATCTTTTCCCAAGAGACTTGAAGCGAACGCAGCTCTCCGATGATGGCGACCCTAACAGCATCGCTTGGGGTGAACTCGCGACCCTTTCCTTTTTGAGGAGCCGATCCGGACGGCGTGTAGCCGTAGCGATACACCAATTGCTCGATCTGTGGCTTCGTGAGGCGACTTAGGCGGGCTACAGCATTAATCGACAGCATATGACCTCCATCAAGTGGATGGGGGTCTAGTCGATGGTTTTCTGCTGGTCAAGCTGGTTCGCGCTTCGATGGGCGACAGCCAGTTATCGAGAGAGCCAGCGACTTTTGATTGATCGGCTCACTTCGTGCGGAGCACCTGGTCCAGTTTTCTCAGAAGCTAGGCGGTGCGCGCTTATGTTATCCGCTTGTGTATTTAGACGCAGCCCTGCTGATTTGAGCCCGGCTAACGCAGCGGATCCGTATACGAAGCAATCAAGCGCTTCATTTCGGGGCCTGTCTGACCGGAGTACCCAAGACTGAACCGGTCGGCCTTTCGAGTACTTTGTGACGACTCGTTCGGAAGTCAGTTGCTCCGTGAAATCTGCCGGGAGGGTCGACGCGAGGTGTATGTAGCCAGGTCCTGGCTCCGAGATTTTGAGCCGCCCATGGAGGTCGAATTTGAAACTATCGACGCCAATCATGAACACTGTGGCTGATCGCTTCAAACCCTTTAAAGGGTTTCGCGGCCAAGGCGCGACACCAGGGCCACCACGCCCCTTGATACCCCAGATTCTTCGCCTGAGGCGAGGGCCGACGAAGTCATAGACCGAGCTGGTGTTATGGCCGCCTGTGTCGATGCACGCGGCGCTAATTGCCAGATCTGGAACAGCGCGCGGGTGTGCGTAGCGCTGGTTTAGCCACTCTTCGAGGTCGTTCCACACGTGTTTCGCTGAAGGATCACCACGAAGGACCGCATGCTGAAGAATCCACGATTCTTCGTCCCGACCCCAACCGATGAGTTGTGCCTCCAAGCGATCGTCCTGAACATCGACGCCTGCGGTCAGCACGGCGACGCCGTCGGGGAGTCTGTCGCCGATGACCTCGCGTCGTTTGTCGAGCTCGCGCCCAGCGATCATCTCGCCCGACTGGTCCTCCCATGTTTCACCAAGAGCTGTGTTGACAAAGGTCTTTAGTCTGATCGGGTCTTTGTGCACGCGGCCATAGTCAACCGCTAGACGGCCCCAAGTGGTGAAAGGGCTGTAGAGCGCTGAAATGTGGAAGCCGACGCTCTTGCCGTCACCTGGTTTTGTTGCCCGCCATTCACCGCCGGCGATCATTGAAGCTTTATGCCCCTCTGTGATGGCCATGGGGCAATTGCTGCACTTCAGCTCAGCGTTCTTTCGGTTACCTTTTCGCCAAACCACACGCTTCCAGGTGATTGGCTCCATGTGGCCACAGTGAGGGCAGGGAACAAAGAACTGGCGCTGATCGGTTTCGGCATAGGCCGCCTCAATGCGCGACAGCCCTTTTATGGTTGGCGTGCTGATTAAAAGCACTTTCTTTCTGCCGCCGTACGTCATCGTGCGCTGGATGGCGAGCTCCACCGGGTCACCTTCACCATCGACATCAGGCGGGTAGGCGTCGATTTCGTCGAGGACCAAATAGCGAGCGGGTGTTGATCGAAGCGCGGCTGCAGAGTTGGCTCCCGTCATCACCAGTGACCCCCCCGGAAAGTCCTTTTGGCTCATGGTGTTTCCGCTATCGCGGGCACGAGCGGGGGCGATCCGTTCGGACAGCTCCGGCGTCGCATCGATCATCGGATCGATCCGTGTACGAGTGTTTCGCTTCACCATATCGACCGATGGCATGACCAAAAGCGCAATGCCGGGGGCGTTGTGGATCGTGTATCCGAGGAAGTTCAGCCCGACCTCGGTCCCTCCAAGCTGAGCGCCTTTCATGATGACCACGCGTTCGACAGGAGAGCTGACCGACAGCGCGTCCATCATCTCGGCGAGGTACGGTGTTCTGGCAGTCCGCCAGCGGCCTGGTTCGGCGCTGGTGGAGGGTAGGCGTCTGTGTTGATCTGCCCACTGAGAAACTGTGATCTGTGGTTCAGGCGCTAGGCCTTCGCGCCAAACTGCATCGATGAACGCGACATCATTCATCGATCGTTTGATCCAGGGGCTCATCAGCCAGCTCTTGGAGCTGTGCTCGCACTTCTCGGTCTAAAGCGGCGAAGAGCTTGCTCTGATCAGCGCCAGTTTCCATGGCAATAGTCGCTGAGACCCGACTGGCGAACGCTGTCCAGCTGTCACGCTCCATTCGAGCGCGTTCGAAGACCACGCGGCTGGCGACATCCCGCGGTATCAGCTCTCCTTTTATCTGAGCGATTTTCAGGCGTTCGCGTTCTGCCTTCAGCTTGTCCAGCTCAGCCCTTGCAGAGCTCGCGGGAGCGATTTTACGGCGCGATGGTCCGATGTTCTGCTCGTACCATCTCCGCCCCTCTTCAAGAGGAACGAGCCCATCCTCCGTGGTCGGAAGGCCACGTTCAACAAGCTGCGTTACGCGCGATCTGGACACTCCCAGCTCTTGGGCGAACTTGGATTTCTTGATCACGGTATCGGGTTCTGAAAGCATAGTTTCCATAGCATAAAATGCTCAGCACAAGGATCAAGTTAAGTCACTTAATCGGCTTCACGCTGGCTAAACGATGCGGTTCGAATCACCCGCGTAATGCTCTCCAAATAAGGACCCAATCAGGGTCTTTCTTTGCAGCATGCATTCCATACTCTTCGACGTTGTCATCCCAATGGCTCCGAAGTTCTGGGTCGATTGGTGGATTGCCCTTTAGATTCATTATTTGCTCGGACGACATAATTGGATTGAAAAACCGCTCATTTATCAAACCGGATTTCAGCAAGTAGCCATGAGTATGCGTACTAAAGCTCATTGTACTAAGAAACAGACTTGGGGGAATCTCGAAATCATAAACGAGCTGGTTGTGATAGAGTGCTGATTTGACAGAAATGTCGCCTCGTGCTGCAGCTTCATAGATCCACGGAAGTATAACTATCTTTTTATTTTTGATCTCATCGAGTTCCTCGCGAGTGAGACCATTTGGAGCTCCATCAAAATCCAGGCCCCTATCTGTGTAAGCGCGTTCCTGACGCTCAAAAACTTCATCGGCGACAAATCTCTCAAGTGAGACCTGAGGCGAGTAGACCTTTCCGTCGGAGAGCCAGTAGAACGCTTGCGGAAGCGTCCAGCTCTGAGGGCGAGGTCCTGTAGCTCGTCGAAATGCTCCCCAGGCGAATACAAGGAAGGCCATTCCGATGAGGAAAACTATGGCTCCGACGATGTACTGAGCCCTGAGAGTTGCGAAGAGCGACTGGGCAACCAAGCCCAATCCGGCTGCGAAAAAGGTAGCAGCGAGAGTCGAATTAATCCGTATGCTGCGTTCTTCCATGTTGTATCCTTGCCTGTTTCACGGCTGTGCTGGCCTTTCGACGCTGGATTGTCCCGCCGGTTATGCAACACCTCGCTTCATCGGCACGACGTTCGGAGCGTCGGTGGTTACGTGAGCGCCCTTGTCAACGAAGCGGATGCGCCGCCCATCATCAAGAAACAGCTCTGCGTCGTTGAGAGATCGAGCATAGTAGGCCGCTCGCCCTGGTGTTCGTCCTGTAAGCTCGATAGTCGCCACCCCCTCATGACCCCGCCAAGCCTGCGCCGTCTCAATCGGGTGCAATCGGATCAGTTGTTTGGCATTGTCCGTGGCGGCGTCACCTTTGTGACGCCGTATCACACACCACACCTCGTGCTCGGCGTGCCGTTCTTTCTTTTTATCTTCTCTTTCTCTTTGGCGGTAGTGGCTACCGGACTCAGGGGCGTGAATTACCGGTCTCACCGGCTCTAATTTCCGGACTCGATCATCGAGACCGGTAGTGGCTTCCGGACTGAGACCGGTAATGTCTTCCGGTCTCGTCACGTTCCGACCCACGTTTTCCACAACCTCGCAGGCTTCATCGAAAGACAGGACCTTGCCTGGTGACGCTTTGGACCGCGCCTCCAGCTGCGTGTTGATCTCCCCCGCCAGTTTCCTGCGATGGTTCATATCGTGAGCACGATCCATGATCTTGGAAGCGCGAACCAGCATGTCGATGTTGAGCGTGTAGAAGCTCGCAGATCGCTTCCCGTTTCGCCGGTCAGCCGTGATCGCGCCAAGGGCTGTAAGCCCCTCCAGCGCCTCCCTGACAGACTTCTCCGTGTATCGTGTGTCAAAGGCTATGCGATCCTGAGAGGGGTCGCAGCGTCCCGTTTCAGGGTTCCGTCGAGTCGCGAGGCTGAGAAGGACAGCGGCCTGGCATTTGTTGAACAATCCACAATCGCGGGCCGCGTACTCGGCAGAGAGGTACGTGTCAGGCATTCTTCGCCTCCGCACCTGCAGAGCGACGGCGTTGGATCAGCGACAGCCATCGAAAAGCACTTGCTCCGGTCAAGCGAAGGTCGGCTGTGTCTAATCCCACTCTCGCTGCCAACGAGTGCATGTGCCCTTCATCGAGCGCTCGTCCGTATACCTCACCAAACCAACCGTAGGCGGTGACATAGCGATCGAGGATCGCTTCACCGAATGGTTCGAGCACTGATAACCCGTCATCCTCAGTCGATGAGTCGTGAGTGATGTCGTCGAAGGCCTGGGTGAGCCGCACCACGAAGACAAAATCTGCGAGGGCTTGATCTGAGGCCCGCGAACACTCTACCAGCACATCTCCAACACGATGCGGCGTTATCGCGCCGTGGATTGGGGCGGTTCTCTCTGAGCCGCCCCTTTTTTTGTCCGCAGGGCCTGAAACCCGTGACTGACAATCGGGTTTGGATGGGTGAGAATGGGACTTCAGTCCGCCTACAGATGGTCTAAGCCTTTTAAATACCGCGCCTAATCCCGCGCGCCCCTGGGCACCATTCTCTGTATTTCATTCTTTCGCGCCGCTCTGAGGGATGGCTGGGCCGCGTTCAGAGTCAGACGTCTGGCGTGATGATTGGTCAGAGCACGTCCCCCGGCGCTGCCGGGTGGGTTGCCGCAAGCTCTTCCTTTATCCCTCATCACTTCGCAGCGGCGATGCGGCCACCGGGGCTGAACAGAGTTCCAGCCGTGGTCGCGGCACACTTGCGCGACGGAGTAGGTTCGGCAGATCTTTCAGCCTTAAGAGCGGGAGCCTGATCGGCTCGAATGGTTTTGTCGAGCTGCTTTGCAACGGCAGTGCCGGGTTTTCGCAGTTGAGTGTTGTCACAGAAATCCGTGGGCGGAGCCGCCTTTCGAGAGCTGAGGTACCGTCACTCATCATCGTTACACAGAACGTCGTTGCCAATCTTAGTGCGCCGATTGCCAGGCTCTTTCGGCTGGTCAGAGATAATGTGTGGCCTGAAAGAAAAGGCTTCGCATCCTGCCTCAAATCGCCCGTTGCTGATGAATTTGAGTCATCTTCTGAATCCTCATTGGTCCCAGCGAGCAGCAAGGAGCATCTCGAAGCTTGTTCGAGCCAAAGAAGGCCGCAATAACATATCCTCCTCAAGTAGAAGTAGGGCCGTGTGAATGCTAACGTATACGGACTTGTTGCAACTTTCTGATCGCCCGGATGCGTATGCAGAATACACCGCGGACACGCTCTGGACCGAGCCGCACCTGGCCAAGATGATGCTCCAGATGCATTTGGACCAAGATACGGATCTTGCTTCGCGTCCAAAGAAGGCGATTGATCGCGTGGCGGCATGGATGGACCAGACCCTGGGGCTTAGGGGCGCATCGGTCTGTGATCTGGGTTGTGGGCCTGGGCTCTACGCGCGCCGGCTGGCTGACTTCGGGGCCACCGTCCACGGTATCGATTTCTCAGAGAACTCCATTCGCTACGCTCGAGCTCATGCAGGAGCAGTCTCGGATCAGGTCACGTTCCAGGTCGGTGACTATCTCAATGATCCGTTGCCTGATCAGCAAGATATCTTGACACTGATTTATTGTGATCTGTGTGCGCTCTCTCCCGCACAACGCTATCTCCTCTTGACCAAGATCATCAAAGCTCTGCGTCCCGGTGGAAAGTTCGTGTTCGATGTTTTCTCGACCAAAGCGTTCGAGACCGTTGTTGATGACATGTCTTTTGGACACCGTCTGATGGACGGCTTCTGGTCAGAAAACGATCACTTCGTGTTCAAACACACGTTTCGATACGATGATCTCGCTGTATCGCTGGACCGATATACGGTGATCGAGGCGGACCGAAGCTGGACTGTCTACAACTGGCTGAAGTACTTCAAACCCGACGAATTGATCCGTGAGCTGCGTGATGCTGGCTTCGACCGTGCTGAGCTTGTACCGGGGTTCGGTTTAGACCCGTCCGATGAAACGACGTTTGGTGTGATCGCCTACGTCTGACTTCAACAGCCTAACGAGCTCGCTGCCATAAACGATACCGCCGAAACACGAAGGGCCGTGTTTCGAAGACGTGTGAAGCACTCTGATAATTCGATGAGGACTTGCGACAATCCAAATTGTGCAATTTGTTTGGTGTAGGGGGTGGATTCAAATCTGAAGTGCGAATTTCGAGGCGTTCTGAGGACTTTGTCGTGAGATGTGGGGCGCATGTGATGGGTGGGAAGTACTGCTAACTGGCTTTCGGTTCGCAACGTCAGAACTCTCGTTTCTTCAGTAACGGTTTTTCGGCGTGTGACGCCTCCGGGAAGCCATTTCTTTTTATTCCGTATACAGAGTTATCACCAGTATCGCCTGACTCTCGCTCTTACAATCGTCCGTAGTCGGCATCATATTGGTTAGCGTTGTTGTTGCTCAGCTTCGGCTGCTGACATCGCCTGATAGAGCCGGTCAAGAAGAACGCTCGCCTCTTGCACTTCACTGGGTGTGAGATGGGCGAGGTAGGCCTGAAGACCACCCTTTGCCCGTGCGATCGCTGCATCTCGTTCCTTTCTCCCCTCAGGGGTGAGAAAGATGAGCTTGCTGCGTTTATCGTTAGGATTGTTCTGTACCGTGATGAAACCGCGATCCGCCAGCTTTCCGAGGTTGCTCGTCATCGTCGCCTTCGTGAGGTTCATACTGGCTGCGAGACGCTGAGGCGGCTGTGCATCGCCAATCAAAACCAGGTGGTTGAGAACACTGAAGTGGGACACGTGCAGCTCGTTGCTTTGGCCGCGGTTAAAGCCAGCCGTGGTGAGATTATACAGCCGGTGGATCTGAGTGATCACTTGGAAGAGCAGCCGCTCAACTGACTCTTCAGCGTCGTCTGCGGTGGTCTCAACCACCTCTCCTTCCTGCGATAAATTCGACATCTAACGACGCAATCCCCTCACACGGATACACAAAATAGCGCAGCTCATCTTTTTAGTTTGACATCAACCTACATAAGTTAGATGTCAAACCTTATCCACTTTGCGTTCTTTATCACACCCACCAGGAGACCCAGCCGATGAACTCTCTCGCTCGCATCGCAGCGCCGCTATGCATGACTGCTTTTGCCTTTCAAGCCAATGCCTCCGCCCAAACGCCGCCGGAGTACGATGATTTCCTGTCCTTCGGCGTTGTCTCAGTGCCTGAGTATGACGGCTCCGCCGATGACCAGATCGTACCGCTCGTCTTTGGCCAGATGCGGTTTGGTGAAACCCAGTATGTTTCGATTGAAGGGACCGGGGTCCGTGTCAACGTCCTCAACAATCGAAAATGGGCCGCAGGGCCCTCAGTCAACATTGGCTTTGGCCGCAACGACGACGTCGACAATGAGACGATTGCTTTGTTGCAGGAGATCGACACAGCCATTGAACTCGGCGGCTTCATCAGCCGCTCTTGGCAAGGGCTCGGACATCCCAGCGGTGTGGTGAGTGTAGGCGTCGGTGTCTCTCGCGATATCGCGGGTGCGCACGACGGCTGGCAAGCAAGTGCAAGTGTTGGCTACGGTCGGAACATCGGAGATCGTTTAAGGGCGGACAGCACCTTCGGCGTCACTTTCATGGGCGACAACCTGGCGCAGACGTACTTCAGTGTGGACAGTGTTGATGCGATGAACAGTGGGCTGACGACCTTCGAGGCGGACAGTGGCATCAGGGACTACAACGCAAGCCTGGCTTTGATCTATCGTTTGTCAGGCCGGTGGTCAGCTGTGGGCTACACGTCCTACAGACGGCTTGTAGGAGATGCCGCCGACAGCCCGATCGTCGATCAAGAAGGTGATCCGAATCAAATCATCGTCGCTGTCGGCCTTGGTTTCGCGTTTTGAACCCTGATGAGGCTGGCAGCAGCGATAGTGGTTTTGTCTCCTGCTCAGATGAGGAGGCGCTGTCCGCCTATTCCTCTGATTACTCCATGCAGCTCAGACCCGTTTCGGGGTCGGGGGTGCATTCGTAGACCCTGACCCAGTCGACGAGGAGTTGAGCTGGGAGAGCAGTTTCGGCGATCCCGAGGTCGTTGAGAGGTTCGGGGAAGTTGCCGCCAATGGCGAGGTTGATGATCAGGTAGAACGGCGCGTCGAAGGGGGCGTTATCGTTGCCCGCACCGGCGGGATGATCCGTATACCACTCAAAGTTTTGAACGGTGAAGTGCAGCTCGTCATCAACAAAGAACTGCATGATCCCCTCGCCCCACTCCATCGAGTAGACGTGATAGCCGTCCGAGGGGTTCACGGCGCCGGGTAAGTCCGTACGCTCATCAATGAAGGTGTTGCTGGGCCACTCACTGCCGAAATGGATCGCGGAGGATGTGCGGTTCTCACCGCTTGCACCAGTGCAGGTGTTGCAGGATGCTGTGAGGTTCACGGCCTCCATGATGTCCATCTCGCCGTTCAGAGGCCAAAGGTTGCCGTAGGTATCACTGGCCGGAAGCATCCAGAACGCGGGCCAGGTGCCCTGCCCAGCGGGCAACTTTGCGCGCATGGAGAATCGACCGTAGGTCCAATCGCCACGGCCGCCCAGTGTACGGACTTTTCCGGATGTGTAGGGTTGCGTGTTCGTGGCGTTGTTGCCTGTCTGCCATTCGATCGGTTCGGTGCGACCGGTGTATTCCTCTTCGAGGGCGATCAGGCGGAGGAGGCCATTGACGACCTCAACATTATCCGTACGCGCTGTATAGCACTGCTTCTCATTGTTGCCGCCTCCCCAGCAGGCCTCTTCGGGGCTCCACTTGGCCTCGTCGAGTTCTGTCCCGTCAAACTCATCTGACCAGACCAGGGACCATCCTTTCCCGGTCGGGTGAAAGTCAGGGCCATTGGGCGCGGGATCGGGAACAGCGGGCCGTTCAATAACAGGCGGCGGTGGTGGTGGCGGCGGAGAGCCGCTGACGGGAGCGTTGCTCGGCGCACTGCTGGAGCCGCTTCCGCCCCCGCTGCAAGCAGCCAAGACACTCATCAAAGCAGCCGCAGTGCACGCGCGGCGGCAGATGTTACCCATGGGTCTCTCCCCGTCCGCATCTCGCCAATGGGCGTCGCCGTCTTTGATCGCAGCGTGGTGCGGTTGTCCGTTGAGAGTTGAACCCATTGCGCCGAAGTTGGCAACGCGGAAAGCGCAGCACTCTGCCAGGTGCAACAGTGTTGCATTTCGCGCTGCATCATATTATCGGGTGCGGGGAAGCGCCCCGGAGCCTTTCCGCTAGAATCTGATATCGGCGCCTGAATATTGTGAAGCGGGCTTCTATAATCAGTACACTGTGGAGGTGGGTCGCTGTATTGGGCTCGAGTCTGCGTTGAGGAGATCGTTTGTGCGTACGAATGCCGCTGTTTTGGACAAATCTGCCATCGGCCTATCGGGTCTATGCCTCATTCATTGTTTGGCCCTTCCGTTTCTCAGTGCCTTCCTTCCGCTGGCAGGATTGGTTGCAGAGGCAGAGTGGATTCATAAACTCTTTGTGCTGATGGCTGTGCCAATCACGCTGACCGCGATCATGCGCAATGATGCGGTATCGGTCCGCATTCCGTTTGTTCTGACTGCAAGTGTTGGCCTGGCGCTGCTTATCGCTGCTGCGTTTATCGAAGGACTCCATGACTATGAGACGACGATCACGACAACGGGCGCTGTTCTTCTGGCGTCGGCGCACGTCTGGCGATGGGCCAACAACCATGGCGCTGCAGAGTAGCGATGCGCCTCTGAGCGGTGGGTTGCCTTCAACAGGCCTTCCGTCTGCTGACAGTCGTGTGCGCGAGTCAGGCGAATTGAGCGGCCTTCAAGCGATCATCGAGCCAAGCGTGGACGCAGCAACGTGGCGCCGGGCCTTGCCCGTTCACGTCTCGCAATCCTTGGCCCAGATTTCGACCGCTACGGGTATAGACCTCCGGACGGAGGCGATGCCGAGCGGTGTCGGCGAGCATGTGGCCCGTTTCCTCAGTGATCTCGGTGTCGAAGACGAAAGCGTCCATGCCTGGCTTGAAGAGGATGTTGAAACGCTGGCGAAAGCCTTTTCAACCCTTCTGGGTACGGAGCGGATTGCTCTCCGCCTCGAATGGGTGCGGAGCGATGCTTGCCGGAAGTTCCACCAAGACGCGATACGAGCGCGCCTGATTTGTACCTACACTGGTCCTGGTACGGAGTACGGTATTGCGCCGCGCGGAGAAGAACCTGAAGACATCCGTCGTGTGCCGGTGGGTAGCCCGATGTTGCTGAAAGGCAAAGCATGGCGCGGTTCTGCACGCCCGCTGCTCGTCCACCGCTCGCCGCCCATCGAAGGCACTGGCCAGGGCAGGCTTGTGGTGGTGATCGATGAGGCGCTATCTCAAGCGGCGTGACGAAGAAAAAGCACTCCGCGCTCTACCGCCATATCGAAACCCTGCAAGGCGACCGGCCTTGGGGCGCGATGCTCGACGCCGGCACGGGCGCGAATTCTCTGCGCTGGATGTCAGAACTGGCCACCGATCGCTGGGTTGCGGTTACCGGCTCTGCCCGCGAGGCTGACATCGCGCGCGAGGCAGCTGGCTCGGCGATGCGCGCGCAAGACCAACTTACGGTTGGCAACTGGGCCGATGACCAGCTGCTCGCGGAAGAAGTCTTCGATACGGTGATTGCGGACTATCTTGTCGGCGCCATTGAGGGCTTTGCACCGTACTTCCAGCCCTACCTCTTCCAGCGTCTTCGTCCGCATACGTCAGGTGCGCTCTATGTGACGGGGCTTGAGCCCTACGTTCCGACCGTTCGTCCGGAGAGCCGCGCTGGACAGGTGGTCTGGGAGATCGGCCGGTTCCGCGACGCATGCGTTCTGATGGGTGAAGGTCTTCCGTACAGAGAGTATCCCGCACGTTGGGTCGCCGACCATGTCGCACGATCTGGCTTTTCCGTGAAAAGTATCAAGCACTTCAACATCGGTTTCAAAGAAGGATTCGTGAAAGCTCAGATCCGGATTGCGCTTCATGATCTTGAACGCCTGGACGATCCCGGTCTCCAAGCCGCACTGAGGGCTCGCGGCGAAGCACTTCAAGATCGCGCGTTGGAGATCATCGCGGAGGAAGGCGCTTTGCGAGCGTGCCGAAACTATGTCATCGCAGCCGAGGTTGGTGACGGTTGATCACCTGCCCTAACGGTTCACATAGTTCCAGACGTGCGCGATCACGACCGATCCTTCGCCCACCCCTGATGCAACCCGTTTTGTCGATCCGGCGCGGACATCACCAACCGCATAGATACCTGGCGCACTTGTGGCGTATGCGGACGGACAATGGTCTGCTCCGCCTGTGAGAATAAAGCCCTTCTCATCAAGAGCGACCGTACCCTCAAGCCAATCCGTCTTCGGCGCAGCGCCCACCATAACGAAGAGTGCAGGTGTGGTGATTTCGCGTTCCTCACCCGTCTCTTTATCACGCACACGGATTGTCTGGAGCTTATCTTCCCCCTCGAGAGAAATGCATTCAGTCTGGAAGTGGACCGTGATTTTGGGGTCTTGCTCCAGCCTGCTGGATAGGTAGGCCGACATGGAATCGGCCAACGCTTTGCCGCGTACGAGCACATGGACGTGGCTTGCCGAGCGGCTGAGAAACATAGCCGCCTGACCAGCAGAGTTGCCGCCGCCGATAATCACCGCCTCCGACTTTCGGCAATAGCGGGCTTCGATATCAGTCGCGGAATAGTAGACGCCCTGCCCTTCAAAGTCCGTAAGCCGATCAATGGGCAGTCGGCGATATTGCACTCCAGTGGCAACGACGATAGCCTTCGCTGCGATATCCTCACCATCATCAAGCCCAATGCAATAACGATCATTATGCTGACGGATAGACACAACGCGGCGCGGCATGACAAAGCGCGCGCCCAGACGCATGGCTTGGATTTCTCCGCGAAAACAGAGGTCTGCGCCCGATATCCCAGTCGGAAAGCCCATGTAATTCTCAATGCGGCTCGAGCTTCCCGCTTGTCCGCCGATCACTTGATCTTCAACAACCAGCGCGCTCAACCCCTCCGCACCGGCATAAACAGCAGCAGCGATGCCCGCAGGTCCGCCGCCTATAATCACGACGTCGAACGCATCCTCACCGGCGAGCGGCAGATCAAGGCCAGCCATTCGCGCGAGGCGACGGGGCGACGGATTTTCGATAACTTCATCACGCCCAAGGATGAAAGCAGGCTCGTTTTCGGGAAGTCCCGCCTGCCGTAGAAATTCATTTGCTTCGTCAGTACCAAGATCGAAAGTTCGGATCGGAATTTTGTTGCGTGAGGCGAAACTCAAGACACGACCGAGATTACGGTCCTCTTCAGCACCAATGATCGTCAGCGCACTGTTGTTGTCCTCAACAATCCGTCGCCTCCGCGCGGCAAAAACAGTGACGATGATGTCGCTCATCTCCGGCACGTTGGCCATCAGTTCAAGCATCCGTGTCCGGGGGACGACGACACAGCGGGTATCCACCACCGCGCGCATCGAAATGGCCCACGTCCCGCCGTTCAGGAAACTGACTTCGCCGAGATATTGGGTCGGGCCAACCGTTGCCTCAATAGCTCGCTCATTCGTAAGCGGATCAACAACCTCAATTTGCCCCTCTTCACAGTAGATGAACGCATCCATCGGGTGCCCCGCCGTCACGACGAGCGATCCGCCTGGGAACGTCTGCTCAACCCCTGCGGCGCGGATCATATCCACGTGTTCGTCCGCTAACGGAGTTCTTTGCATTTGGCTGAGATCTTGGGCTAGCGATTCCATGGGTGCTCCCGTTCACGATGGCCATACCGGCTGAGCGGTACGGACCGGCCAGCCGTTGTCATCGGGCTATTCCGATAGCGTGGTCGCTTGAACCGCGAAAGTCTAGACGGGCGTCAGAGTGATCCCATCGCACGGAGAAGTGAGAATTCCGCGACCGCAAGGTCTCGTCGCGCGGCGATCAGCGCAACATCTGCGTCGGTTTTCTCCCGATCCGCATCAAGGACATCCAGGCGCGTCCGGCGACCGTTGGTGAACTCGGCCGCTACCCCGCGGGCCGCGATATCTGCGGCTTGCGCCTGAGCCCGCCGCGCCCTGACTGTGGAACGACCAGCATTCACCGCTGTCCAAGCAGAGATCGTCTGCTCACGGATGTCACGGCGTGCCTGATCAGCTGAACGCTGCGCGGCGCTGGCTCGCCGGTTCGCTGCGCGAGTCCGGGCGTAGCCAGAACCGCCGCTGAAGATCGCCCAGCGTCCTTGTAAGCTCACCGTCACTTGCTCTGCTTCACCCAGCTCAATACCGAAACGTTCGTTCTCGAGGTAGCCCGCGGTGGCGTTCAAGCTCACCTGGGGAAGCAAAGCGCCCCGCTCCGACCGCATCAGCTGCCTGGCGGCAACAGCGCGTTCGTCGCTCGCGGCAACGTCCGGGTTCCTGGCTAGCGCGACATCCAACGCTTGCTGAAGATCAGTGGGCATTGCATTCGGTGCTGTAGGTATCATTAAGTCAGCATCAGCTGAAAAGCCGAACAGCCGAACGAACGTCGCCTCGGACCGTTCAACGGCCCCTTCGGCAAAAACGCGATCTGCTGTCGCGCCGGCAAGCCGCGCCTCCGACTGCTGAACATCCGTAAGCGTAGCAAGACCCGCCTTCCTACGGGCAACGCTTTCTTCCAGTCTTTGCCGAACCACACTCTCATTGGCGCGCCGCTCACTGAGGATCGCACGATCTCGGACAAGGTCGGCAATGGTCGCGGCACCTGCAAGGAGGAGGTCCTGGCGCGTTCCGTCGAAAAGGTGCTTCGCTTCGGCCGCTTGCGCCTTGGCTGCACCGACTGCACCGCCGATGCGGCCCGACGTGAAAAGCGCCTGGTTGACCACTGCGGCGGCTTGTGCCGGCTCTCTCGTGACGGTGGGGAAGTCAGGTAAGCCATTGATCCGGAATGTTTCTTGAACCTGGCTTGCTTGCGCTTCGACACTCAGTTGCGGGAGGTAAGCGCCCCGCGCCGCAGTTAAATCAGCCTTCGCAGCGTCCGCCTGAAGGCGCGAAGCGTCGAGAAGCGGGCTATCATCGACCAACCGGCGTAGCAGATCGTCCGTCTGCCCCGCATGGGCACTGGTCGACAAAAGAACGGCCGTACAGAGACTAAGCCAGCGCATAGTCGCCTCCCATCTCCGGAGTGGTTTTCGAGAACGACGCAACAGGCCTGCTCCGTGTCAGGAGCAAAAAGAGCTGCGGCACGAAGAAGAATGAAATGACTGTCGACAGGACAACGCCGCCCGCGATCGCTGTTGCAAACGGCGGCCAGAAGTCACCCTCGGTAAGGATGAGAGGCAGGAAGCCAACGAACGTTGTGATGGTGGTTGAGGTGATGTGCCGCGATGTCTCCATCACCCCGTCGCGCACGGCAATCCGATCACCAGCGACGGCTTCAGGGATCGCTTTGAGGGTTGCGATGATGATGATGGCTGCGTTGATCGCCACACCCATCAAACCCATCAGTGCAATGATCGGTTGGAAGCCGAAGGGATATCCGGCAATCACGAGGCTGAGCATTCCTAGGCCCATCGAAAGCCCCGCGACGACCAGCACTACGGCGCCGAGGCGGAAACTTCCGAACGTCAGCACAAGGACCGCAATCACCGCGACCGTGATCAAGCCAACCGACGCGAGAAGTGCACCAACGGCATCGGACCGCGCCTCGTCGTCGCCGCCGAAAGCGTAAGAGTAGCCCTGGGGCATCACAAAGCGTCCCTCGGCGATGGCCTCTTGAAACGCTTGCACGGCGAGGGAAGGTAACGTCCCTGCACGGACGTATGCGAGGACTGTATTCACCCGCTCGCCCTCGTATCTTGTGATGGTTGAAGGCGACGGCTCGAGATTGAGCGTTCCCAGACTCAGCAGCGGTACGCCGACAGCGTCTGTACCGGGTACGGACAATGTGCTGGAAGCGACTTCGTCGAGCGAGCCCCGTGCATCGGTTTCGAGCCGAACAAGAACGGGCACGTCGTTTTCACCCTCAAGGACCGTACCGCCTTGAATTCCTTGAAGCTTAGCGGCCAAGCTGCCTGCAACGTCGCGCAGGCTGAGACCCGCAGCGCGCACGGCCTCTTCGTCCGCATCGAGCCATAGTTTGGGCTCGCCGCCTGAGAGAGAGGCAGTGGACACGGTCACTTCCGGGATTTCTGAGAGGATAAGGCGCGCTTGCTCGCCCAACCGGCGAAGTTCATCGAGGTCTCGCCCTTGAATGCGCAGCTCAAACGGCGCCGCTGTTGGAGGGCCTTGAACAAGCTGCCTGACATTGACCTGCACGTTGGGCAGTTCCTCCGACAGCTCGTCTTGCAGGCGGTTAAGAAGAATGTTCAGCCCACGGATACTCTTCGAGGTGACCATCGCCTCCGCGAAGTTTCGTTCGCCGTCGTTTCCACCCAGGAGGTTGTAGTAGAATGGAGGCACAGCACCGCCCACGACCCAGTCTGCTGAGGTGATCATCGGGTCCGACTCGAGGAAGGAGTCGGCGATGTCTGCGGCGCGCTTCGTTTCTTCCAAGCTCGCTTGCGGTGGGAGAAGCAACTCGACATGGAACTGGTTGCGGTCGGCAGCGGGGAAGAATTGCGTTGGAAGGGTCGTGACCCCAACAAACCCAAGCGCCGGCAGGACAAGCGCAGCCGCTATAGACAGTCTTGGCGCGGCGAGGCTCCAGCCGAGGAGAGCTTTGAAAGCTGGACCAACGACGGGAAGATCGATGCCGCCGGATGACGAACGCTCTGTGCTCTGATTAGGTTTGAGGAAACGTCCGGCGAGCGCAGCGATGACCGTCAGTGCCAGGACGAGTGACGAGATCAACGCGATGATCACGCTGTCTGCAATGCTGCCGACGAACTCCCCTGCCCCGCCGATCAGAAGGGTGATGGGCAAGAACGCGAGCACCGTCGTGGCTGTTGAGCTGAGGAGCGGAACCCAGAGGCGGCCAACGCTTTTAGCTACGGCCTCACGCGGAGGCGTCCCCCGCCGGAGAGATCGTCCGACTGCGTCGCACATCACGATCGCTGCGTCGACGAGGAGCCCCAACGCCACAATAAGGCCTGTGATCGACATCTGGTGGATCGGAATTCCGAAGAAATTCATGATCATAAGGCTCAAGAGAGCTGTCAGCGGGATCGCGAGCGTGACCAGGATTGCGGCGCGTGGGCCGAGGGTGAAGAACAGGATTGCGACGACGAGGGTGACGCCGACCAGCAGGTTTTGGATTAGCGTGCCGAACCGCTCCCCTGCGTACACGGATTGATCGAAGATGACGCGAAGCTCAATGCCCTCGGACAGTTCCGCTTCGAAGGCGTCGAGCTCTTGCCGGACGCGCGCAGACCATTGGCCTACGCGAAGACCGTCGTCGATGCGTGTGCCGACGATGACCGCGCGGCGTCCGTCGATGTAGCTGGCTTCAGCTTCGGGCTCTTCGAGGCCCCTTGAAACGCTTGCTACGTCGCCAACGAGAAGCTGCGCGTTGTCACGCCCTTCTCTGATAGGAACATCGCGAATGCGGTCGAGGGTGTCGAACGCGCCGCGCACTTCGATCGCAACTTCGTTCTGTGTGCCGAAGATCTGGCCAGCGGCGACCTTAGCGTCAGCAGCTGCGAGGGATCTCGCGATGTCTCCTTCTGACAGGCCCAGTGACTGGGCAAGGTCTGAGCGGAGGGTGACGGAGACTTCTTCGCTGCCAGCACCCTGAATATCAGTGTACTCTGTGCCAGGTACGTTGCGGAGACGCGACTGAAGCTCGTCGGCTGTCCGTTTAAGGATTAATGCGTTGGGTGGTGAGTCGGCGTCCCAAACCAATGCCGCGAGAACGGTGAAGGCATAGCCGCGGTCGTCGATGAACTGAGGTTCTAACGCCCCGTCTGGAAGGAGCGGTACTGCGTCTGCCAGGGCGTCGCGGACTTTTGAGAACTCTTTGTCCGTCTCATTGATCGCATCGCCCAAAATCACGCGCACTGAGGATAGGCCTGTCGCACTGGTCGAGGAAATCGTGTCGACGGCCTCCAACTGGCGAAGCTCGTCTTCGATGCGTTGTGTGACCAGGCGTTCCACCCGCTCAGCACTCGCACCGGGGAACGGCGTCAGGATAACAGCGCCGCGGTTCCGGATCTTCGGATCTTCCTGCTGCGGCATCGTGAGGAAGGCAGCCAAGCCGCCCACGAGAACGAGCAGCATGACCATGATGAGGGCACGGGGATTGTCGTAGAGAATTGTTTTCATGATGAATCTCTACCGAAGGGCTGACGAAGCGACGGAGCTAATCTGCCCACCAGGCGTGCTTTCGCGCTGCACACGGACCTTCTGTCCAGGGACGAAACGGAAGGTGGAAGTCGTTACGATCCGATCGCCGTCGTCGAGCGTGCCCGTCACGTAAGCTCGGTCATCGCCAAGTGCGATGATCTCGACATCTTTCCGGCGGATTACGTCGTCGCCTTCCTCTTTCGCGACAATGTACACGGACCAAAGGCCACGATAGCTCTCTTGCAATGACGCGAGGGGGACCCAAACACCGCGACCATCCCGCTGACGGTTCAGCGCCATACGGATCAAGCCGCCAGGTGTAATGGCTTCACCATTTTCGATCCGGAGACGGACAGTTTGGCTGCGCGTCAGGGGATCGATGTCATCGCTGATTCCTTCGATTGTGCCAATTACACTGGTACCGCCAAAGAGGAGATCGACCGTTTCGCCGGGCAGCAAGGTGCGGGCGAGATCGGCAGGCACACCAATCTTTGCTTCGAACGCAGCGTCTTCATTGATGCGGATCACTGGCTGACCTGCGGAGACAGTGGCGCCGGAGTCAACGAACCGAGCGACGACGTAACCGGAGAACGGCGCTGTGAGCACGGCGTCGGTGGCGTCTTCGCTGATCCGCGATAGGCGGCGGCGGAGGACCCTCACCCGTTCATCCGCCGCCTTCCGGTCGGCGGTCGCATTGTCGAATTCCTGATCGGTCGCAAAACCATCTGCAAGCAGAGCTTTCACGCGCGCCTCAGTGTTCTGCGCCCGCTCAGCCAGCGCCTGGGCTTCGGCGAGCTGGGCTGCAGCTTCTTTCCGTGAGAGGTCAATCCGCACAGGATCAAGAGAAGCGAGCGGCTGTCCCTTCTCCACCCGATCGCCGATCGCAACGTCGACTCTCGCCACTTCGCCAGGGATCTGGAAGCCAACATCAGCCACCTGGGCCGGCGCAACACGACCGGCAAAGAGCCGTCGCTCACTATAAGTGTCCTGATACTTCGCCTCGAACACGAGGACCGGGAGCGGCTGATTCGTCACCTGGTCATCGGCCTGGGCCAGCATGGAACGACCCGCAAAACCAGCTGCGACGATAATCAAACCCGCTGTCAGCAGCCATAACACCCCTTGGCCTGCGCGCTTCAGAACGTTCAACATCTTGAAAATCCTTCGATAACCCGCCAAGCGGCGGCTGCTGACGAATGACATATGACAAAAAATCATTTTTGTCACTAGTTATTTGTCACAAGAGATGGTATGTCACGGGGCCACTAAGGAGTGTCGTCTGTGCCGCGTTTGAATCTCACCGAGGCGGAAACCCAAGCGTTGATCCTCGACAACGCCGACCGTCTGTTCACGGATATCGGCTTTGAGAAAACGACTGTCGCCGAAATCGCGAAGGCGTGCGGCTTCAGCTCGGCAAACGTTCACCGGGTTTTCGGCACGAAGCACGCCATCAACTGCGCGATCGCTGGGCGAAAACTCTCGTTCAAACTGCTCGCTGCTCGAAACGCTGTCGACGAGGCTCCGACACCGCCGGAGAAGATCAAGGCGTTCGTCCG
>JBCCTF010000068.1:0-19237 GCA_039198765.1 Pseudomonadota bacterium | reverse complement strand
GGCATCGGCAACGGTGCATGGTGGGATAAGGTCCCGTCCAAATTCGAAGGCTGGGACGCAGCGCGCTTTGAAGAAGCAGGCTTCCGCGCTGTTCCTCCGTGTGCGGTGCGTCGCGGCGCGCATATTGCCAAAGGCGCGGTCCTGATGCCTTCCTATGTGAACATCGGCGCCTATGTCGGTGAACGGACGATGATCGACACCTGGGCGTCCATCGGCTCCTGCGCGCAGATCGGTTCCGACTGCCACATCTCTGCAGGCACGGGCATCGGCGGCGTCCTTGAACCGCTGCAAGCCGAACCGACGATCATCGAAGACAATTGCTTCATCGGCGCGCGCTCCGAAGTGGTCGAAGGCGTTATCGTCGGCGAAGGCTCGGTCATCGCCATGGGCGTCTTCATCACCCAATCGACCAAAATCGTCGATCGCGCGACGGGCGACATCAGCTACGGGAAGATTCCTCCGTACTCAGTCGTTGTCCCCGGCACATTGCCCGACCCCAAAGGCGGACCCAGCCTCGCCTGTGCCGTGATTGTCAAAACGGTCGATGCCAAGACCCGCGCGAAGACGGGCATCAACGACATCCTACGGGACTAGCTGTCCGCGCGGCGCACGCCTTCCAGAAAGGCATGCAATTTCTCCGTGTCGAGAGCACCGTCGGTGCGGAGGCGTGAGCATACGTCAACACCGAACGGCCTCACGGCACGGATCGCCTCCTCGATATTGTCCGGGTTCAGACCACCCGCGAGAAAGACTGGCCGCGGAGAAGCCTTCACGAAAGCAGCGCTAACCTGCCAGTCATGAGTCTGGCCCGTGCCGCCTAGCGCGCGTCCGCCCGCAGAAGGCTTTCCGCTGTCAAGAAGGAAGGCGTCAGCAACGTCCTTGTACCGATCGATCAGAGCGAGCGCATCCTCCCCCTCCACATGCACCACTTGAATGATCCGTAGACGGGGCATCATCCCTCGCAGCGCGTCCAGCACCGCAGGATCGCCATGGTGGACCACCTGCAGCGTGTTGATGCCAACGCGCTCCACATGCGCCGCCATCGCTTCCGCCGTTTGCTCCGATGTCAGAGCAACGCCAGCGACCGGCGGCGGGATCCGCCGGGCGATCGACGCGGCGAGCCCGTCGTCAATCACCCCAACAGGGGTCGGCATCGCGCCCACCAAACCCAGCGCGTCAGCGCCCGCGGCGATCGCCATTGATGCCTCTTCCGCGCTGCTGATGCAGCAAATCTTCACCCGCGTTCGCCTCACCATCAGCACTCCACCTTCGCTCAATCTCGAGGGACAAAAGCAGCCATCTCACATCTGCGAAAGCAATCGTCGCACGCGTCCAACAATCGCCATGTCAAGACTTGTTCTGGAACGGCTGTTTCGTTATCGAAATGTCCGAAACGTGGAGCATGCGATGAGCCTTACGGACCTTCTCACCCCCTGGCGTGATGTGATGGTTCAGCTTGTCCGCGATGACCAGCCCGACCTGTCGATGCGCCAATGGGCGCTCCTCCTCACGGTGTACCTGACCCCCGGGCCGCACACGGTGCGCCGCCTCTCCGAAGACCTCGAAGTGCCAAAACCCGCAATCAGCCGCGCCCTCGACGCGCTGTCGATCCATGGATTGGTCAAGCGAGAGCGCGACGAAGCCGACCGCCGCGTCGTCCTCGTCCGCAAAACCGCCGAAGGCTCAGAATTCGTCGACCGCCTCGCTGCTGCCGTCGAAGCAGGAGAGCGATCGTCAGACCTCGGCTATTATTGACCCACTCCAGGCAAGCAGAGATCAATAAAAAACGAGCGACCGCCAAAAAATATCGCAATTCGATTATATTTATTGATCAAATCACACGGCTTGTTTTTTTGTAAGCCATTGACAAAGACATCTGTTCGGCGCAGGCGATGACCACCGACATTTAGTCCGGATGACCTTTGCCCCGCGGTTTCATTACCGCTCGCGTTTAGACCCTCCCTCTCGATGATCGATAGAGAACGTGCGCCGCCACGCGGTGTGGCGCGTGGGGTCTCGCTGACCACAGACGAAAGACTGCACCATGACGACTGGTACCGTGAAATTCTTCAATACGCAGAAGGGCTTCGGCTTCATTCAACCCGCCGACGGCTCTACCGACGTGTTCGTTCACGCCACCGCGCTTGAGCGCTGCGGCCTTGGCCCCCTCAACGAAGGTGACAAGGTCAACTTCGAGACCGAGATCGATCGCCGCTCAGGCAAATCAGCCGTGAGCACCATATCGCTCGCCTAGCCCTGGGGACCCTCACCCAGGCCCTTGGATGAGGATGAGCCGCCTGCAGAAATGCAGGGTCCACCCCGTCGCCAGAGGTGCGCGCAAGCCTTGGAGAGTCCTATGCAACTCGACGAACTGTTTGCTCTTTTGGGGCCTGACGGGTTCATGGCGCTTGGCGAAACCGTTTCGATTTCTCGGGAAGGCGAAGCCCTCACCCAGAGAAAGGCTGTGGTCACCCTCGCAGCAAAACACAAAAAAACCTCATCGCCTGCACCGGGCCGGAGCCAAGATGGTGAGGCCATTTTTGCGGACCCCGCCCCGTGCGAAGGCGATGTTCTGACGATAAGGTCTGTTCCGTACGCAATAACGTCCGTGCGCGACTATGCGGACGGATACACGAAGTGCAGTTTTGGCCGGGAGGCCGCGTGACAGCGCCCTTGCTGTTGGACGAAAACATTCGATGACTGACAAATTTCAGAGCAAATCGTCCGATAGGTTCACCACGCCGCAGCTCCGCTCGAAAGATGCGCAAGACGCGTTGAAACGCGGTGGCGCGTTCGAGGACCTCGAAGCAGAACGGCAGGAGCGGCTTCACAAGAGTGAGCGGCTGCGCCGGCTCCGCCTCGCGGCCCATCGCAACGCGAAGCCGTAGCTTTCTTTAGAGGCCCAGCTCGCTTTTCTTGCGGGGCTGCTGGTCAGCGGGGGCTTGGCTGTAGTCGCCCCAAGGACTGTCCCGCTGGACCACCGCGGCTTTGACTCCGTCATTCTTCGCTACACGGACGAAGTCGCGGCCTTCGGGCGTGTTGCGCATGATGCCGTCGAGGATCGGGCCGAGCGTCTGGGTGCTTTGTAGGCCCATATTGTCGTAGGCTTGATTGACGATCAGCTTCATCGCCATCAGCTGGGTCAGCGGGATCCGGGCGAGCTTCTCCGCCAGCGCATCCACGGTCTGGTCGAGTTCTTCGAGGGGCACGGACTGGTTGATCAGTTCAATCTTCGCGGCTTCCTCGCCGCTGACGGACTCACCGGTCAGGGCGTAGTACTTCGCTTTGGCGAGGCCCAATCGGTAGACCCACATGCCGGAGAGGTGACAGCCCCAAACCCGTGAATACGGCGTGCCGATCCGCGCATCGTCCGACGCCACGACCAGGTCCGCGCAAAGCGCCATCTCTGAGCCGCCGCCCATGCAGTAGCCGTGCACCTTGGCGATCGTCGGCTTCAGTCCGCGCCAGAGCCCCATGAACTGGGTCATGTATGTACGGTAGGGGTTAACGACGTGATCCACGTCCATGCCCGGATCGTACTGGCTCTCGGTGAGGCTTGCGTCGAAGTGCTCGAGCCCATTGGAGAAATCGAAGCCCGCGCAGAACGCATCGCCCGCGCCTTCCAGGATCACCACCTTCACCGAATCGTCCGTGTTCGCGCGCCGCAGGGCATCGTCGAGATCGTTTAGCAGCGACGGGCGCAGCGTGTTGTATTTCTCAGGCCGGTTGAGCGTGATCGTCGCGATGGCGCCAGACTGTTGATAGAGAACGTCTTTTTCCATAGTCTCCTCCAAAATTCAGCGTCGGAGGCTCATGACCTACCGATCGGTAAGTGCATTGACCTACCGGTCGGTAAGTGTCAAGCCCCTCCGATGCCGACCACTGAATCAAAAGCAGACATCACCCGCGAGAGGCTGCTCGATGAAGCAAGCCAGCTGTTTGCTGAGCGCGGTTTTTACGGGGTCAGCCTCGCCGACGTGTCGGGAGCGTTGGGCCTGACGAAGCAGGGCCTGCTGCACCACTTTGGCAACAAGAAGCGGCTCTACGCAGAGGTTCTGGAACGCATCGCCGATGCTTATGACGCTCGGCGCAGCGAGACGGATTCGATTTCGGATCCGAAAGAGGCTTTGAAATGCTTCCTCCTCGGGCTCGATGACGGCTCGGCGGTTGAACAGAACCGCGTCCGCCTTCTGGTGCGCGAGTTGCTAGACAACTTGCAGCGCATGGACACAGCGAAGACGTGGTACCTCAAGCCGTTTCTGGACAACCTCATCGCGATGTTGCGGCGCTGCCCAGGATGGGGAGATGTGCCGAGTAGCGTCTGCCTCGCCGCGCTGGCGCAGATTATCGGCGCGATCAGCTACAACGTCGCCGCGGCGCCAACCTTTGCAAAAATCTACAATGATGAAGGGGAGGGGGCGCTGGAGGCTGCCTTCAAAGACAGCCTCGCGGTGCTCGTGGAGGCGACGCTCTCCGCGCCGCCGCCGAGATGTTAGCCGTCCATCACGCCTGAGGCGTCGGCGAGTTCTTCGCCGGCAGGCTCACACGCTGGGAACGCCAGCGCTTCGCCGCTGTTCAGGGTGGCGAGGTAGGCGAGGATGTCCATCCGCTTGTTATCTTTGCGGATTTTTTGAGCCATCTGAGTGCCGGAGACATAGCCTTGGCTGTCGTAGAGGTAGGCGTCCATCTTTTCGAACGTCCACTCGCCCTCAACGCCCTGGAGCGCGGAGGTGTAGCCGTAGCCATCAACGCTGGCGATATCGCGACCCATGACGTTCCAAAGGGCTGGCCCCGTGCCGTTGCCGCCGCCTTCTTCCAGGCTGTGGCAGGAGGCACAGATCGCTGCGCCCCGTGCGCCGCGGTCAGCACTGGCTTCGGCCAGCATGCAGCCGAGCGACATTTTCACTTCCTCAGCGCCAGCGGCAGCCGAAACGCCCTCAAGCTTGGCATAGGGAATATAGGCGAGGTGGAACGGGTTCTCCTCGTCATGCTTTTCATGACCGTGGTGCCCAGACGCGAGGGTCCGCACCGTGTTCATCATGACAGGAAGGCCAATGGCCAGAAGCAGGGTCAAAAGCGCAGCCGCTGCAAGTTTGTTACTAAAAAGCGAGTCTTTCATACTAAGACGCCTACTCCAAAACGCGTGACCTGGGCGATAACCGAAAGGTCGAACTTTTCGGGCGCCATAGCCCGGCCTCGACCAGACCGCAACGCGCCCTAACGACCAGAGACAGAAGAAGACACGAGCATGCCAACAATTGCTTACCAAGGAGAGCCAGGCGCCTTCAGCGAGCTGTGCTGTTCGGCCTTCGCTCCAGGTTATGAGCCGGTGCCCAAGCCGACGTTCGAGACGGTGTTCCATGCCGTGACCAGCGGGGAATGCGCCGCCGCCATGGTGCCTGTGGAGAACTCGCTCGCGGGGCGAGTGGATGATGTCTACCGCCTCCTGCCTGACCGAAATGTCGCGGCGGTCGCCGAACATTTTTTGCCGGTGCACATGCAGCTGATGGCGTTGCCCGGCGCGGATCGCAGCAAGCTGAGGGTGGTCCGTAGCCACCCCATGGCGCTGTCCCAGTGTCGAAAGACGATCAAAAAGCTGAACCTTTTGCCCGATGCGGCCCGTGATACAGCGGGCTCAGCGCGAGAGCTGCGGGATCATCCTGATCCCACCGTCTGCGTGATCGCGCCGCGAAACGCTGCGGAGCGGTACGGCCTGGAGATCATCGAGCAGGATTGTCAGGATGCTGACCGTAACGTGACTCGCTTTATGCGCCTGTTGCCCGAAGACCAGGTCGAATGGCCCGCGCGCATCCCTGCGCCAATGATCACCAGCTTCGTCTTCCGTGTCCGGAACATTCCTGCAGCTCTTTATAAGGCGCTCGGCGGTTTCGCCACCAATGGCGTGAACATGACCAAGCTGGAGAGCTATCAAGAAGACGCCAGCTTCGAAGCCACTCGCTTTCAGGCCGAGGCCGAAGGTCACCCTACGGACGAAAACATGGCCCGCGCCCTCGAAGAGCTCGAATACTTCACCAGCGACCGAAAAATCATCGGTGTCTTCGCCGCTGACCCCTACCGCATCAGCCGGGTGGCCACGGGCGCATAACGGTCACTCGTCGCTCGTCATCCGGTCGCCAAGATAAAGATCGATGATCTTCTCAGCGAGGTAATAGGTCCGCCACTCGCCGTCATTGGCGAGATAAACGACGAAGACATCTTCGTCGGGGAACCACACAAACTGTGTCCGGAAGCCATGGGTGAGCCCTTCATGGCCCCGGCGCAGCAGTCCGCGATCCGTAAACTGATGAAGACCGAATACATAGTCCCAAGGTTGCGCTTCCGGAATAATTCCGTCGTCGATGATGTCCGCAATTTCGGTGCCGCCTAGCGTTTGGGTGCGGTAATTCTGTGCCCAGCGCACCATGTCATCCAGCGACGCGTGAACATGCGCAGCGCCCATCGCCTCAAGCACCTCCTGCACTCGGGCGTAGGTCTCCGGCGAAACGTCGATGTCATCAAACCCCGCTCCATCTTTCCGATATGACGGTACCGTAGCGAAAGTGATTTCCGAGTCTGGCATTCCCAATGGGACAAAGACGTTGTCGCGCATCCAGTCAGGAAACGGCTCACCTGTCACGACACGGACGATCTCAGCCAAGAGAACATACCCGCCGTTGCTGTACCGATACTCTGACCCCGCGCTGAAGTAAGGCGCAGGCTGACTATAGAGCGCCTCCAGAATAGCCGCGTGGGTAGCTTCCCGATCGCCAAGGACTTCGTCATAGTCACGCAGGCCACTCAAGTGATGGACGAGATGGTGGATGGTGATGTCATCACCGAGCGGTCGCATTTGGGGAAGATATGCCGAGACCTTGTCTGTCAGACTGAGGCGGCCATCGGCTACCAGCATCGCAATTGCGTTCGCCGTGAATTGCTTGGAGACTGAAGCGAGTTCTAGGGGTGTCCTCTTCGTCATCCGAGCGGTGGGTTCGAGGGACGCAAGTCCATAGGTCTTGGCGAAGACAGGCCGGCCCTGGTCAACAACGGCAACGGCTGCACCCGGTCTTTCATCTGTATAGAGATGGTCAAGAAGCTGTCCTATTCGCCGAACGCGCGAACGCGGCGCACGCTCGATAGTGTCCAGGTGAACGGCGTAGTCGCCCTCGCTAGCACCATTCCAGCGGCGTACACTGATCTCATAAACACCTGTTTCTTCTGGATAAAGCGCGAGGAGACTGGTCCCTGACGCGGTGTTTGTGTCTTCGACAACCGCGCCGCTTGGCGCGGTCACGGTCACAGCCAAATTGACTTCTTGGCCCTGCTCAAACGATCCCCGCACGAGATGGAGGAGGATAAACTGGCCAATGCGCGCGTGAAGAGAGAACGTGTCTTTTGAGGTTTCCGTTACGACGGCGTTGATCGGTTGACCCACACGCAATGAGCCAGATTGCTCTTCCGCATACGGCGTTGCACAGCCAACTAGGGCCACCACAAGGACAACCAAAAGCGCTCGCATGACACCCCTCTTTTTTATTGATTAACAATAAATCAAGAGGGAGCAATGTCAACCAGCTCAATCAGGTGGGAGTGTCTATTCTCTGCAGACTGATTTTTCTACTCGCGGTCAAGAAACCGTTGGATCACCGCTTGCTGACGTTCGACAACATCGGAGAGACGGCTGATCGTGTCTTGGTCGCGCTCTCGCTCTTCTTTCAGAGAGTCGATTTCGTTTTCCAGGTCCGCTCTGATCCGTGCACGCATTTGTTCGAAGGCTGCGCGGGCGAGGCCTGAGCCGGGGAGTGCATCGAGGGCGACTTCGGCCATGGAGCGGAACCAGGACGGCCCGCGGCGCGGCGGCTCACTTCTTTCCAAGCTTCGCCTCCGCCTTTTTCAAGAGCTCTTCCGCCTCAGCCATAGCATCTTCCGCACGCAATCGCTCGTCAAACCCTTTGGTCACCGTCGTCCTGGCCGCGGCTTTCCGACCTTTTAGCCACTCTGGATAATCCTGACCCAGAAGGTCTGTGTCGGACATGGTTTCGAGGTCACGGACGCTCTTGGCGACAATCTCCGCACCCGGACCAGTTGTCGGGACAGGCGTATTGTCATCATCACGGCTCATTGCGCCAACCAGACTTTGAGGAGCTGATGGGCAATCGCGAAGGGTGGTGGGCACATAACATCGTGATCACCGTCCATAATCGCCTGCGCCTCTGCACGGGTGAACCAGGCGGCTTCCTCAATCTCCGTCAGATCGAGATCGAGCTCCTTGTCCTCAACCTCAGCGATGAAACCCATCATCAGTGACGAAGGGAACGGCCAAGGTTGACTGAACTTATATTCCATCGTCCGTGCACGGAGGCCGACTTCTTCGAAGAGTTCACGCTCACCGCACTGCTCAAGCGTTTCGCCCGGCTCAAGATAACCAGCAAACGCACTCATGAACCCTTGCGGGAAGTGAGGGCTGCGGCCCAAGCACACATAATCCTCATGGTACGGAAGGACGATAGCGACAGGGTCTGTGCGCGGAAAATGCTCAACACCCGTGCGGGGATTGACTCGCTTATACCCGCCTTCCGCTGCCTCGGTGAAGTCACCATTCTTAGCGCAGTATCGGTTCCGCCGATGCCAATCGAGCAGCCAGATGGCCTGACCTGCAACCGAAAGCTCAGCAGGCGGAAGAAACGGCGCAGCACCGCGAAGGGCGGTGTACGTTCCAACATCGTCAAGCGGTGGATTGTCCGCAGACGACACATCTGCTGCAAAAATCGGCGCACCATCCCAAAGGCCCAGAAGGGCCAACTCACGGTCCATCGGCAACGCGCCCAGCGCATCGAGGGTCAGCCATTGCACTGTCGCGCTGGTCGGCCCGCGGTTGAGCAGCACCTCGCCTTTGTAGAGCAGCATGAGCCGCGCTTGCGGATCTTTGGCCTGCGCGGCGAGCCATTCTTTATCCTTCCGCTGCACCCCAGCTCGGTCGAGGGGGTTGGCGCAGAAGGCGTTGGGATTGTCATGCAGCATTGGGCTCTCTCCCGCTCCCGGCGTGGTCACCCTAAGCGTTTCGCCCGACACGGGTGAAGCCCTGATAAACGTCTAGCCGAGAAGCGGCTTCAGCGCCTCGAGGTAACTGCCGAACGCCGCAGCACCCGCATCGGTCAGCGCGATGGTCGTCAGCGGCTTGCGGCCCTCAAAACTCTTGGTCTGGGTGATGTAGCCAGAGTCCTCGAGCTTTCTTAGGTGGGTGGACAGGTTCCCGCCCGTTGCGCCCGTCACCTCTTTCAGCTCGTTGAACGTCGCTGGGCTCGCCTGGCTAAGGTAAGCCATGATCCCCAGGCGGAGCCGCCCGTGGATGGCCTCATCGAGGCGTCCGGCGTCAAATCCGTCGCTCATGCTTCCTCAGGCAGTGACTTGGGCTCACCCATCACGAGGAGGAAGCCGGGAACGACGGCAACCGCTATGATCACTGTTGCGCCGAACAGGTAGAGCTCAGGCGTTGCGACCAAAATGGGCACGATGCCCGCCGACACCAAAGCGATGACGGACGGAATACGCATCCATGCTACACCAGCGATGCTGCCGCTTGTGAAAAGCGAAACGCCGTACCCTGCGAAAGCGATGGTCGCGACGAAATCCCAGAGCCAAATCGGCTTACCGAACACAGCTGTGGCGACGAAGACCCCAACGACAAAGCTGAACATCGCGAAGCCGGACATCACCCAAACGGCCGTCTCGACTCGGTTGTTCATCGCGCCGCGACCAGGCTTGTTCTTCAAGCTTCTGATCAAGAGCGGCATCCCGATGCCTGCAACGACGCCAAAGCTGATCCAGATGAAGCCAATCGTCTGCGGTTCTAGGCCAAAGCGGCCATCGAGGACTGCCCACTGGCCAACGTAAGCGACAGATACAAGAACGCCCCAGAACAGGTAGAAGCGCCCGCCCAAAAGCGGCGCATTGCGGCCCGCTTCGGTCATTTCCCGCACGAAGCTCAGATCGTCCTGTTCGGTCTCAGTCATGGGTTGGGCGCTCCCGCTCAGTGTTGTTCTCTCTCAGTTTGTAATACAAACTACTGTGGATTTCAAGATTGAAAATGTCTCCTTCACTGCTCAGGCGGCATGGCTGCGACACGATCAACCCGATCGCAGGCGCAGCGGAAACCAGTCACTAACGGCGTTTGGGTATCCTCCCAAGAGGGACACCAGGGGAGGAAGCGCACCATGAGGAAAGCTCTGCTCATCAGCGCGGGTGTGATGTTGGCAGCCTGCGAAGCCGAGTTGCCGATGACCACCCCATCGCTTGATGGAGACCTGACCCCGGGCCGCTGGGATCAGCGCGGCCAGGACGGCCTGACCTTTTGGCCGCCGAGCCCGGAAGAAACGCGCCTGCCCGAGATCATCGACTTTTCCTGCATCGATGGCTCCCGCGATGAGATCCGCTTCACGGTCACAGGCAACACGGACAAGACAGGTTTCTGGATCGCCGAGGCCGAGCGCACCGCGAAGACCGCGATCCTTGTTACCGAGAAAGGCACGACAGAGCTCGAATTCTTCGCCGGACAACAGCGGCTCCCATCCGTCCAAGCGCCGATCACCGCGGACTGGCTCCAGCCGCTGCTGAGAGGCGAGGGCACATTTGCCATCAACGCCTTTGGCGGGCGCACCTATCACCTGGACGTGAGCCCGAGGATCGCCGAAACCGTGGAGGGCTGTCGGCGGAGGCGCACACGTTGAACACATTTCTCAGAGGCTTCGGCCTCGTTCTCGTAGCGCTGGTCGCCGCCTTCTTCCTCTTCAGGACGCCTGACACCGACCCAACCGCAATGCACGCCAAATATGGCGGCGATGAAGCGCGCTATGTCGAGGCAGCAGGGATGCGGATCCACTACCGGGTCTCTGGCCCACAAGACGCACCTGTCCTGGTCATGATCCACGGCACCGCTGCGAGCCTCCACACCTGGGAGCCGATGCGCGCTGGCCTCGAAAACCGATACCGGATCATCGCCTACGATCAGCCCGGCCATGGCCTCACGGGCAAGCACCCTGAGCGGGACTACACCTACCCCGGAATGGAAACTGGCCTCGCGGCTGTTTTGAATGCTGAACAAGTCGACCAGGCTGTTCTCATCGGCAACTCTATGGGCGGCTGGGTCGCCTGGCGCGCCGCCCTCGATATGCCGGAGCGGGTCTCAGCCCTCGTCCTGATCGATACGGCGGGGCAGCCCTACGAAGAAGCATCCGCAAGCAATCTCGGCTTCCGCCTGATGACTTCGCCCCTTGGCCGCTGGGCCATGAAGCACATCACTCCGCGCGCGATGATCAAGGCCTCCCTTCTCGACACGGTTTCGGTGGAGACCATCGTGACCGAGGAGATGATCGACCAATACTGGGAGCTGCTTCGCTGTCCCGGCAACCGCGAGGCTGCTGGCGACCAGTTCAGCGTTCAGCGTGAAGATGTCTCTGCCCGCCTCGGCGAGATCGACGTGCCCACGCTGATCCTCTGGGGTGACGAAGACCAGCTGATCCCTGTCAGCTCCGCGGCCTTCTTCGAAGCCAACATCAATGGCTCTGAAGTGATCATCTATAAAGGCGTGGGCCATCTGCCGATGGAAGAGGTCGCTGACGAGGTCATCCGCGATGTCGGCGCTTTCCTCGAAACCGCCCTCGCGCCCGAAGAGATCAACCCGGCCCCTTGATCACCGGCGTCTCCCGCGCAATATGGCCCTCAGGAGAGCCGCGCGGACGTTGCCCTCGCCAACCCGGTCAGGTCCGGAAGGAAGCAGCCGTAACGAGTTCCGCCGCGGGTCGCGTTGGCCCTCCGCCTCATTCTTCGTAGCGCTATCATTCGCTCACGCTCACTGTTTGAGCGCGGAAGTTCTGTCATCCAGGAACGCAAAGCGTATCCGGGACCCACAATCGGGATGGGGCAGAGCGATGCGCAGCATCGATCTTGAGAAAGCCGCTTCGCGCCTTCCTGAAACACCCCAATTTTAGGTCCCGGATCGCCGTTGGCGTCCGGGATGACAGTTAGTTGGCGGCGAGCTGAAAAACCTTCACGGGCGCCAGCGTCAGACCGTCGAGGCGGCAGAGGGCTACCTCACCCAGGTCATCTTCCGCGAGGACTGTATCGAGCTGGCCGACCTCACCGGCCCGCAGCGCCTTGGCGCGGATGGGCGTTAGGATCACGCCCTGTCCGGAACGGAGACGCGCCGCCTCGAAGTTCTCGACTTTCTCTTTCGGATACTCCGCCATCGCTTCGCTGATCGGCACCAGATGCTCATCAAACCGGCCATGGTCGCGGGCGTCCGCGGGGATCTTCTCGCTCGAAGGAAACCCGGTGACATCGTCCATGGTGACCGCTTGATCCTCGCCGAACGGCCCCACCCGCGTGCGGCGGAGGTCCGAGACGTGGGCGACGGTGCCGAGAGCTTCAGCGATGTCCCGCACCAGGGCGCGGACATAGGTGCCTTTGCCGACGACCGCCTCGAACACCGCGTGATCGGCATCGGGCTGCTCCACCAGGCGGAAGTCCTCGACCTCCACTTCGCGGGATTTCAACTCAACGTCCTCGCCGTCGCGGGCCAGGTCATAGGCGCGCTGGCCGTCGACCAAGATGGCCGAGAACTGCGGCGGGATTTGTTCGATGGTGCCGATGAACTGCGGCAGTGCCGCTTCGATGGCGTCCTTCGCCGGGCGCACATCGTTCTCTTCGATGACATCGCCTTCGCGGTCATCGGTGGCGGTGCGCTGGCCCCATCGGGCGGTGAAGCGGTAGGTCTTCAGCCCATCCTGCACGAAAGGCACGGTCTTGGTCGCTTCGCCAAACGCAATCGGCAGGATGCCCGTGGCGAGGGGATCCAGCGTGCCGGCATGGCCAGCCTTCTGCGCCTCGCCAAACCATTTCATCCGCGAAACGGCCTCGGTCGATCCGGTGTCGTAGGGTTTATCGAGGATCAGCCAGCCGTGGACTTTGCGCCCTTTTTTCCGCCGCGCCATGCACCAAGCTCCAAGCAAAAAGAAAGGGCCGCGGGCTATGCCCCCCGGCCCTCTTCGTCAAGCTTTAGCGCGCCAAGAAGGCTTACGCTTCGCCCTCAACGTCCACGTCGTAGCCGTAGCTGCGGAGCAGGCGGGTCAGGTCGTTGGCGCTTTCGCGCTCGTCCATGGCGGAGAGGATCGCGCGGTTGAACATGCTCGGCACGGTGAACCATGCGCCGCCGTCCTTCCACCGCATCACGAGGCTCGGCGCACCAGCGTCAGGCGCAAAGCCGACTTCATAATCCTCGCGCTCAAAGCCGGGGAACAGACGGATCGTTGCGTCCGCAGAGACCGGCTCACCCGCCGGAGGCTGGATCGCGAGGGCCTGAGACGGCGCCTCTTCTTCCACGGCTTCAGGCTGGGTCCCTTCGACCGTCGCCTTCACCACTTCAAATTCTTCACGAAGATCCTGCTCGTCTTCGTCGCGTTTCCGACGGAAAAACATTGGTTGCCACCCTCCAACATGCGCGTCGCCCCACTTGCTTACCGCACGAGGTCCCGCCGTCAAACGAATATTAACGTTTCGTTGAGGGTTCTTCTACTGGCTGTCGCGCAAAAGTGCCGAAATTCGCTCGGCTTGGTCGAAACTTCCGTCTTTTTTGAAATGAAGCTCCGGGATGAACTTCATCGACAGTTTCGGCGCCAGCACGTGGCGGATACGTCCCGCGATCTTCTGCAGCGCGACCACCGCGTCATCCACCTGCAGGCCGCCCAGCGTCGTAACGTAGACCGTCGCGTTCCTGAGGTCAGGCGAGGCCTGCACCTCTGTCACCGTGACGTTGAGGCCAGTCAGCGCAGGATCATGCACCTCCTCACGCTGGAACATTTGTGCCAGCTCATGCCGGACCAGCTCTCCTGCGCGGAGTTGGCGCTGCGAGGGCGCCTTCGAGGTATGGTGTGCTTTGTTGGCCATCGGCGAGAGCTAAGGGGAGAGCGGCAAGTGCGCAAGAGCTCACCCCTGGTGAATGCCGCACTCGCGCTTTGATCCGCTCCACCGACCTGCACGCACATCCGAAGCATCGTCCGACGGCAAAGTGCACGGCCAGCAGCCGATGGACTGATAACCCTGCGCTACCAAAGGATGGGGCGGCAGGTCATGGGCCTCCATGTGCGCCGCGACGTCGTCCTTGGTCCATGAAACCAGCGGGTTCACCTTCACGTGGGTCCCGCTCCATTCAAAAATGGGGAGGGTCATGCGCGAGCCGCCGTGGAACGCCTTGCGCCCGGTGAACCAAGCGTCGAAGTCATCCAGCGCATTCGTCAGGGGCCGGACTTTTCGCAGGTGGCAGCACGCGTCGCTATCGCTCCGCCAAAGATCGCCTTTGGGATCGAGGGACGCAGCCTCCTCCGCATCCGGTGTGACATCCCGCACATCTGACAGGCCAAGCCGTGCGGCGAGCTTACGCCTGTACGACGTGGTCTGAGCGAAGTGCTTCTGCGTCTCCAGGAACACAACAGGCGTGGACGGATCAACCTGCGAAACCAAGTGAAGGAGCACAGCGGACTCCGCCCCGAAAGAGCTGACCAGCGCAACCTTGCCCAGAAAGCCGCCGTGGATCGCCGCTTCAATCACCTCTTGGGCTGTGGCCCCGTGATAGTCCTGGTTAAGGGACCGCACCCACTCCTCAGGCGAGGGCCGCTCAGGACGGAGCTTGAGAATGGTCGCGGTCATTGCTCGGCGCTCCGCAGCTGAGGCACAGCTACTCCCGACACGGACTGTTGGTAGGCGTACCGATAGCATTTTAGAGCGTCTTGGAAGGCACCGACGCGGGCCGTGTCTTCAATCTCCACCACATCAAAGCCAACGCGGCGCAGGTAGAGCGCTTGGTCAGGAATGACATTCCCCACCGCGCGGAGTTCGCCACTGAAGCCAAAGTGCTGGCGCAGGATTAGCGCTTGCGAGAACGCACGGCCGTCTTTGAATTTGGGGAAGTGGAGCGCAATCGTCCGCACACCCTCAAGTTCGATGGGCGACGCCATCAGGTCTTGATCTTCCGTCAACGCCAGATCAGCCTCCGGCGCGACGTCGACAACGGCACCTGTCTCAAGCTGCAACAGCTTCGCCATACAGCACCTCCTTAAAGGGCTCTGCGCCGAGGCGCTGGTAGACATCGACGAACCGTTCCTTGTCGGAAAGGCGGCGTTCTAAGTAGCGGGCAACCATCCGCTCGATAGCGTCGACAACATCATCCGTGGACAGACCACGCCCGACGATCTCACCGATCGACGCGTTCTCATCCGCGCTGCCGCCGAGGGTGATTTGGTAGAACTCCTCACCCTTCTTATCGACGCCGAGAATGCCGATGTGACCAACATGGTGGTGACCGCAGGCGTTGATGCAGCCAGAGATCTTGATCTTCAGCTCCCCGATCGTTGCTTGCCGCTCAAGATCAGCAAACCGCTCTTGAATGCGGTTCGCAATCGGGATCGACCGCGTGTTGGCGAGGTTGCAATAGTCAAGGCCCGGGCACGCGATGATGTCAGAGATCAGCCCATGGTTCGGCTCACCAAGCCCCACAGCGTCCAGCGCTTCCCACACCGCGAACAGCTCGTCCGTGCGCAGATGAGGGAGCGCCATGTTCTGTTCGTGCGTTGTGCGAACATCTGAAAACGCATATTTTTCAGCAATCGCGGCCACGGCATCGAGTTGCTCGGCCATCACGTCGCCAGGCGCTTGCCCTGGCGCTTTCAGAGAGATGGTCGCGGAGCTGTAGCCATCCTCGCGGTGCGGATGAGTGTTGTGCTTCAGCCAAAGCGCAAATCGTGCGTTCGACGGTACATTGTTCCGACTTGTCTCGCCCACCGCAGGCAGAGCCGGCGGCTTAAAGAACGTAGAAATCCGCTGACGCTCAGCCTGCGGAAGATCGACGGAACCGCCAGACCCCACCTTCCGAAAGGCTACAAAGGCCTCTTCAACGGCTTCTGCGAAGGCCTCAGAGCCCATGGCATCAACGAGGATTTTGATCCGTGCTTTGTAAAGGTTATCGCGACGTCCACGGATGTTGTAGACGCGTAGGATTGCCTCAAGATAGGAAAGAAGCTCAGCCTGCGGAAGGAAGTCGCGGATCCAGACACCCAGGTGCGGCGTGCGCCCTTGACCACCGCCGACGAGCACGCGGTAGCCGACCTCGCCGCCATCACTCCGCACGATCTGCAGGCCGATGTCGTGCACCGCCAGCGCCGCGCGGTCTTCCTCCGTGGCGGAGACGGCGATCTTGAACTTGCGCGGTAGGAAGGTGAACTCGGGATGGAAGGTCGACCACTGACGAATGACCTCGCAGGTGATGCGCGGGTCTTCGACTTCGCCCAGCGCGGCGCCTGCAAACGGATCGGTGGTGGTGTTCCGAATGCAGTTTCCACTGGTCTGGATCGCGTGCATCTCGGCATCCGCGAGCCTGTCCAGGATGTCAGGGACATCTTTCAGCTTCGGCCAGTTGAACTGAAAGTTCTGCCGTGTACTGACGTGGGCGTACCCGCGGTCATAGTCACGGGCGACGCTCGCCAGCACGCGCAATTGGTCGGGGTTCAACGTCCCATAGGGCACTGCGACGCGCAGCATGTAAGCGTGCAGCTGCAGGTACAGACCGTTCATCAGACGCAGGGGCTTGAACTCGTCTTCGGTCAGCTCACCGCTGATCCGGCGCTCGACCTGCCCGCGGAATTCGGCCACACGGTCCGCGACCATCGCGCGATCATAATCATCGTAGCGATACATCAGCCTACGCCTCTTTTCGCTGGCGCGCGAATTCAGGATGGATGGTCGGCCCGGCGTCGCGGATGCGTTCACGCAGCTTCCCGCGGCCCGCGGGGCTGCCGTCTTCATCAATGTCCATGAGGTACGGCCCGACCGAACGTCCTTCATCGCTGATGGCCACGGTCAGTTGAGCCATGGCATCATCACCCGACACGACGAGCGCCTTCGCCATATCCTCAGTCCACGTACGTTCCGACGTCCAATAGATCACCGCCCCGCTGAACAGATCATTCGCGGTGATGACCTTCGTCCCAGTGTTGCGGCCTTTCTTGACGCCGCCTGTGGAGATTTTCTGCGCTGGCGTGACTGCGGCTTGCTGAATGGCTGTCTGGCTCATGCTGCGATCCTCTCTTCGGCGAGGGCGATCAGCTCTTCGCCCGTGGCCTTGGCGGCGACATCGCCGATGATCAAAAGTCCGGGTCCGGATATTCTCGCTGCGGCCTCGCCCAGTTGGCTAAGGGAGGCGCGCACCACCTGCTCATTCGGCCGGGTGCCCTCAGCGATCACAGCGATGGGCGTTGATGCGCTGAGGCCACCTTCGATCAGGGCGTCAGAGACATCAGCCGCGCGGCGCACGCCCATATAGACAACGATGGTGCCGCCGAGCTGCGCTAGCGCCTTCCAATTGATGTCCGGCGCGCCGCCGCCGCCAGCCTCTGCCGTGACAAAGCTGACCGCTTGACTGACGCCGCGGTGTGTCAACGGGACGTGTGCGGAGGATGCACAGCCGAGCGCTGCAGAGATACCGGGCACCACCGACGCGCTGACGCCCGCCGCCTGCAGCGCCTCCAGTTCTTCGCCGCCGCGACCGAAGATGAAGGGATCACCACCCTTCAAGCGCACCACGCGCTTCCCTTCGTTTGCGAGCTTGATCATCAGGGTACCGATGTCCGCTTGAGGGACAGTGTGGTGACCCCGGCGCTTCCCCACGTCGATCCTCTCGGCGTCGCGGCGGCAAAGGTTCAGAATCTCGTCGGTGACCAGCTGGTCGTGCAGGATAACATCCGCCTCCTGACAAACCCGCAGGGCCTTCAGCGTCAGAAGCTCGGTATCACCCGGGCCCGCGCCGACGATGTGCACGTGGCCGGGCGTCCTGCCTTCAAGCTCTTCATTGAACAGCTGATCAGCGCGCAGGGTGTCTCCGGCCATCACGGCCTCCGACGCGGCGCTGGAGAAGAACCGTTCCCAAAACGCCCGGCGCTTCGGACCCGAGACGCGATCAGCAACGCGGTGACGGCGTGCACTCGCGAAAGCGATCACGTCGCCCAGGCCGGTCGGCAGCATCGCCTCCAGTCGCTCACGCAACCGGCGACCCAGAACCGGGGCCTGACCACCGGTCGAGATCCCGACAACCAGATCACCGCGGGTGACCATGGAGGGGATCACGACATCGCAGAGATCGGGCTGGTCCACAGCATTGACCGTGATGCGGTGCGCACGGGCGAGGTTCGCGACCCGCGCATCCTCTGCCGCATCGCCAGTCGCGGCAACGACCAGGGCAACATCGTCTGTGAGGTCCGCCTCCGCCAGAGGCGCGGCGTTGCAGGAAATCTGATCCGGAAAGGCCTTGGCCAAGAGACTTTCTGCAGGCGCATTGTAACCGACGATGCGCGCGCCCGAAGGAAGAAGCAGTCGAACCTTACGGACAGCCAATTCGCCGCCGCCGCTCACGACAACGGTACGCGCTGAAAGGTCCATAAATGCTGGGAAATATCGCATGGCTGTGAGAAAACCTATTTGCATCTACGTTGAGGGTCGATATGGCGCCACCGGACCGGTGGTGCAAACGAATGTTCGACCGAGTCACGATTAGGTTTCCTCACAAGGATCACAAAATGCGGAAGCTTCCACCGTTAAACGCCCTTCGCGCCTTCGAGGCAGCGGCTAGGCACCTTAGTTTTTCTCGTGCGGCTGATGAGCTGGCGGTCACGCCGGGCGCGATCAGCCAGCAGATGCGTATTCTTGAGGACTGGCTGGGCACACCGCTGTTCAAGCGCGACCCACGAGGGATATCGCTGACCGAGGCAGGCCTCGCCGCGCTGCCGCACATGCGGGAGGGCTTTGATCGGCTGCTGACGGGCACCCGGTTGATGAAGTCAGGCACGGGCCCCGCGAGGGTGACGGTCTCCGTCGCGCCGAGCTTTGCGTCGAAATGGCTCGTTCCCCGGCTCGATGTCTTTCAGGAGCAAGAGCCGGACATCGACATCTATGTCCACGCGGATATGGACGTGGTCGATTTCGCGACCGCCGACGTGGATGTGGCGATCCGTTTTGGCCAAGGCGGCTATGAAGGCCTCGTTTCAGAACGTTTGATGTCCGAAAGCATCGTTCCCGTCTGTGCTCCAAGCCTAGCTGCAAAGGGCGAGGCGCTGAATGAGCCGTGCGACCTCCTCAACCACACGCTGATCCACGATGACGGCGACGGCGTGCCGACATGGCCGATGTGGCTGCGCGCCGC
>JBCCTF010000067.1:0-19397 GCA_039198765.1 Pseudomonadota bacterium | reverse complement strand
TTTGAGCGCAGTGAGAAGACGGCTGACGCCTACGGAGCATCCGACAGACGGCACCTCTTGGCCCTTGAACCGAGCGATCAGCCCGTCGTAGCGACCGCCTGAACCAACGGAACCGAACTGGACAACCTGCCCCTTCTCGTTCTCTACGTCGAAGGTCAACGCCGCCTCAAACACCGGACCAGTGTAGTAATCGAGCCCTCGGATGACCGAAGGGTCGAGCTTCACGCGCTCGCCATACCCGCAAGCCGTCAGTGTCGAGAGGATCGCATCAAGCTCCTCCGCTCCCTCAGCACCCGTCGCATTTTCGGAGAGGGCCGCGGTCATATCACCGCCCTCGATGAACTTCAGCACCTGATCAATCTGCGCCGTCTCGAGCTTCGCGCCTTCGGTATAGTCGCCGCTCTCATCCTTACGGCCCTCGCCGAGGAGAAGCACGACACCTTCCGTACCCAGACGGTCATACTTATCCATCGCACGAAGGACCGTGCCAGCCTTGGCTTGATCCTGGGGATCAAGGCCGATGATCTCCAGAAGTCCCGTCATCACCTTGCGCGAGGACAGCCGGATCTCGACATCGCTCTCTTCGACGCCCGCGGCGCCCAAGGCATCGACGAACATCATGATGATGTCGGCATCGGCGTGGGGCGCAGGCGCGAAGCAGGCATCGGCATCAATCTGCGTGAACTCGCGGAACCGGCCAGGGCCTGGCTTCTCATTCCGCCAGACCGAGCCTACCGCATAGCGCCTGTAGGGCCGCGGCAGTGCATCCATGTTCTCCGCCACGTACCGCGCGAGGGGCGCGGTCAGGTCGTAGCGCAGGCTCATCCACTGCTCGTCATCATCCTGCAGCGAGAAAACGCCGGCATTCGGTCGATCGACGTCAGGCAAGAATTTGCCCAGCGCATCAGTATACTCGAAAGCCGGGGTCGCCAGCGCGGCGAAGCCGTAGCTTTCGTAGACCTCGGAAATCTTCGCGAGCATATGCCGTTCGGCAACCAGCTCAGCGCCAGTGCGATCAGGGAACCCGCGCGGACGCCGCGCCTTCGGACGGATGACTTTGTTCTTTTTGGCCATGGCCCGCCGATAGCGGCGCAGGGGCCCCTTTGCCAAGGGGCGCTATTGGAGGACGATTTCAGCGTGGAGCGCACCGGCCGCTTTCAGCGCCTCGAAGATCTCCACCATATCGCGTGGCGGGACCTCCAGCGCGTTCAGGCCTTCAACGAGATCGCTCAATGACGCGCCCGGCGTCAGTGGCGCGACGCCGCCGTTCTGGGCAACATCAATCTGTGTACGGGGCAACACGACCGGGTTGCCGTTTGAAAATGGCGCGGCGGGGACTGCCACAGGCGTTTCAGCGACCGTGATCGTCAAAGCACCCTGCGCAACGGCAACCGGCGCGATACGGACATCCTCTCCGAGCACAATGGTGCCTGAGCGTTGATCGATCACCACCCTCGCCCGCCGCGCTGGCGTCAGGAACGTGCCCTCGATTTGCGCGATGAGGTGGGCGGGTCGGAGATCACTATCATCCGTCTGTAGAACGACCGTACCCGAATCAATCATCTGAGCGGGTGTACCCGGAAGCAAACTGTTCAGCGCACTTTCGATACGGCCTGCAGTGGTGAAATCAGGATCGCGAAGCGCGAGCCTGATCTCCGACAGGCCGCTGAAGTCGAAAGCGACTTCGCGCTCCACCCGCGCACCGCCCGCAATCGTCGCGTGGGTCTGTGTCCCTTGGTTGGCGCGCGCCGCCTGCCCCTCGGCCTCAAATCCGCCAACGGTGAGCGGCCCCTGGGCCACGGCATAGACGCGATTATCAGCACCCAGAAGAGGTGTCATGACGAGGAGGCCACCTTGTAAGCTCTCCGCGTCACCAATCGAGCTGACCGACACGTCAATTCGGCTCCCTTGCCTTGCGAAAGGCGGGAGAGACCCGGTCACGATGACCGCAGCAACGTTGTTCGGCCGGAACTGTTCGTCCTGCACGTTGACGCCGAGACGTTCGAGAAGACTGCTGAGCGCTTCCTCTGTGTACGGTGAATTGCGGAGTGTATCCCCCGTTCCGCCGAGACCGACAACAATTCCGTAGCCGATCAAATCTTCTTCGCGGATTTGCTTGATACGCTCTGCCTACGGACCAACAATCCCGTACGCGAGGAAGACGCCGAGGAAGGTTCCAACAAGGGCCGAAGCAATCATCGCGCCGAGGATCTCTGGCGGCTTGTCGATCGACGCCATGGTCTTGATCACGCCGAGGACGGCGGCGACGATGCCAAGAGCTGGGAGCGCATCGGCGATTTTGCTCAGAGCGTGAGAGCCATGCAGGCTCTCTTCCTTCATTTGGAGGAGCTGCTTCTCCAACATCTCTTCCACTTGGAAGGCGTTGTCGAAGTTCATGATCATGGAGCGCAGCGTGTCGCAAATGATTTCGACCGCCGCATGATCGCCGACAATGTTCGGGTATTGCTTAAAGATGTCGGACTCTTCCGGCTCCTCAATCGCACGCTCGAGCGCTGCAGGGTCCTTCGCGCCCAGATCGATCAGGACGTGAAGCAGGCAAAGGAGGTCTTGATAGTCTTGCTTGCCGAACTTCGGACCTTTGGCCAGCGCGGCGAAGTCTTTGCCGACATGCTTGATGACATCCATTTTGTTGCTGGCGACGAAGGCACCGATCGCCGCTCCGCCGATCATGATCATCTCGAAGGGCAGCGCCTTCATGATGATGGCGAGCTTCCCGCCAGCGAGCATGTACCCGCCGAACACTGCAATAACCGTGATGAGGACACCGATGAATGCAACCATAGGTAGGCCCTACGGCTCGCAAGGTTTCTCGTCGGTTAATGGACACACGATTGCCGCGAAACTTGCCCCTGCGGTTGTTTGACCCACTTTCTCAGAAAAGCGCCCGTTCGTTCCACGTTCGGCGAACGCTTCGGTGTTGCCCCTCTTGACCACTGGTGCCTGTCGGCAACACAACCCCGAAATTCGCGCCCAGAATGATCTGTGTGCACCGCAATATAGCGTTTTAAGTCTGTTGCTTAGTGGAGAGTTCGGCTTCTCTCCCGCCATCACAACAAGATATTCGAGGAAACTTCTCAGGAGGAGAGCCCTATGACCACCCTTTCGACCAAGCGCCTGCTTGGCCTCAGCGCCTCAGTTGTCGCCTTCGCTGGCGCATCGGCCATCGCGCAAGATGACGATGACCGCGGCAGCTCCGTTCGTGCGCTTACGGACGTTATTACCGTGACGGCGACCAAAACCGCTGACCCGGAAGATGTCCAGGATGTCCCTCTCGCTGTGACGGCATTCAACGAAGGATCACTCGATGCGCTGAACGTTCGGGATCTTGAAGACCTCTCCTTTGCTGCTCCAAATGTTTCGCTGGACGACATCGGCACAGCCAGGGGCCAGGCGAACTTCTCGATCCGCGGTCTGGGTGTGAACTCGTCCATCGGCTCGATTGACCCGGCGGTCGGTGTCTTCGTTGATGGCGTCTATGTAGGCATCAACGCCGGTGTGGTCTTCGACGTCTTCGACCTTGACTCGATCGAACTGCTACGTGGGCCGCAAGGGATCCTCTTTGGACGGAACACTACGGGTGGTGCCGTTCTGGTCAACACAGCCAATCCGACCGACGAGTTCGAGGCGAAGGTCTCCTACATCGTTGAAACACCCGTCGATAGCGACCGCGGTGACATCAACCAGTTCCTGATGGGCACGGTCTCAGGCCCGCTTGTCAAAGGTAAGCTGAACGGCAAGCTCTCCGCATACATCAACAATGACCAGGGCTACTTCGAGAACCAGTTCGATGGCAGCAGCTTGGGCGACAACGACACGACCATCATCCGCGGCGCCCTGGAATGGTTTGCAACAGACAACCTGACATTCCTGCTCAAAGCCGAGAACCTGGACAGCACGGGCGATGGACCTGTTGCTCAAAACCGCGGCTTGTTCGAGCGCGACTCGTTCGATGTCTCGATTGATGAGCCAGGCTTTATCAAGATTGATGTCCAAAACATCTCGCTGAAGACGGACTGGAAACTGAACTTCGGTACACTGACCAACATTATGGGCTACCGAACGACAGCTCAGGACACGCTGGGCGATATCGACTCGCTACCCTCGTTCATTTTCCACTCCGACACCCAGACCGAGCATGAGCAGTTCTCGAATGAGCTGCGCTACGCAGGCACGTGGGGTGCGTTCGACGTCAAAGCGGGCTTCTTCTACTTTGACCAAACCATCACCGTGAATGAGAACCGCAACATTCCTGTGGCGACGCCCATCACCTTCACCGGTGGCGGTACACAAGACCAGACCGTGTACGGATTGTTCACGCAGGTGGACTATAACATCACCGAGACACTCAAGCTCATCGGCGGTCTTCGCTATGGCTATGAAGAGAAAGATGTGGGGATTGCCTACGTCATCCCGCGTGTTCCTCCGTGCGATATCTTCGCAGGAACCTGCCCTACCAACGATATTCTCAGCACCGGCTTCACTGACGATGATGCTTGGCAGAACTTGAGTCCGAAACTGGCGTTCCAGTGGACGCCAAATGACGACATGCAGGTCTATGGCGGCTGGACCCGCGCGTTCCGTTCGGGCGGCTACAACTTCCGCATCACGGACCCCGCAAACTTCATCCAGCAGGTGATTACGCAGACCGAAATCGCCACGGATGAAGAGCAAGTCGACAGCTTCGAGATTGGGACCAAGATCGACGCAATGGACGGCCGCGCCCAGCTGAACGCCGCGTTCTTCTACACCGATATCACCGACATGCAGCGCGAAGTGAACCTCGCTGACCCTGGCGCCGGTGTTTCGCAGCTGATCGCCAACACGGCGGACGCAACGATCATGGGTGTTGAGTTGGAAGGTCGGTACCTGATCACCGAGAACCTGCTCCTCATGGGCAACGTGGGTTACATCAACGACGAGTATGACGAAGTTCGCTTCGACATCTCCAGCGACGGCCTGGTCAACGACGACGACCTGAACCTCCGCATCCCGCGGGTACCAGAGATCACCTATGGTGCGTCGCTGCTTTGGGACGTGGACCTTGGTGATGCCGGTGACATCAGCACACGGATCGCCTTCCAGTATCGCGATGAGGTGGCGTACACGGACAACAACTTCGGCTGGATCCAAGACGCCAACATGCTCGAGGCAAATGTCACGTGGGCAACGCCGGTGGATGGCCTGAGCCTATCGCTCTATGGCGAAAACCTCCTCGACGAAGTCCAGGCCGGCGGCGACACACAGATCCCGTTTGGCGGTCCTCTTAGCAACGGTATGAACGAACCGTTCGGCCAGTTCCCGGCCGCTGGTACGCTTTCACCGCTGAAGAAAGGTCGCCTGCTCGGCTTTGAGGCCACATACGCGTTCTAAGCTACGAAATGGCAACGCGGGGCGAGATTGCTCTTGCCCCGCGTTTCGCCGAAGCTTGTATCCTCGCCGACTCATGAGGATGCCGATGCCCCTGGACCTTCACCGCCGCAGCGTCCTTTCGGGCTTGGCCAGTTCCGCCGTCCTGACCTCCGCGGCCCACGCCCATACTGATCAAAACAATTGGCGAAACGCTGCATTCGAGGCGGCGTCGAGCACCGCTGAAACCCTCGTCGATCAAGGGACCGTTGCAGGCCTCGCCGTTGGGATCAGCACCCAGGGATACAGAAAATCAGCATACTTTGGATTGGCCGACCGAGCGGCCGAACGCCCCGTGGATGAGCGCACGCAGTTCCGCATCGCGTCGGTGACGAAGCCAGTGGTGGCCGCCGCAGCCCTGCAGATGGTTGAGCTTGGCGTATGGACGCTCGACGACAGTCTGGCAGCCTATCTCCCAGACTTTCCGTTGGCTGATGATACCACTATTTATCATCTTCTGACCCATACGGCGGGCATTGAGAATTGGTGGGGCCGTTTGCCTGCCGACACACCGCAGGACTTCCTCAACTCAGGCGAAGCCCACCTCTGGCTCGCCCAGATGGACCAAGTCCACGCCTTCGCGCCGGGGAGCATGCGCGCCTATTCGAACAGCGGCTTCGTGCTGCTGGGCGAAGCGATGGAGAAGGCGACGGGCATGCCGCTGGACCAGGCGCTCAAGCGCCTCGTTCTCTCTCGCGTCGGCGCTGGCCAGACCTTTCTTGAGCAAAATGATCAGCCCACAGAGCAATGGGCACGAGGCTACGCATCCAGCGATGGCACTCATACACCTGCACCCTTCACCCCCGCACCGTTCGCAGCGGGCGGCCTGCGCGCGACGCTTCACGACGTACTCGCGTTTGGTGACGCCGTGTTCCTCGGCCCCCTCCTCGAAGCACAAAACAAAGCCGCAATGGTCGAACACGCCCGGGTCTCCGATGGCCGCCGTGTCGAGGACGCGATGTATCTCGCGCCGGGCCAGGCCCCTGAAGTGCTCCCCGAAGAAGTCACGGAAATGGGGTACGGCCTCGGCATCAACACCTGGGTCCAGTCGGGCGAGCGGTTCTATTCCCATGCCGGGTTGATCGATGGCTTCGGCGCCTATTTCATCCATGCCCCGCGCACGAAGACCACAGCCGTGATGCTGTCCAATTCGTTCCAAGGCACCGCGCCGCTCCATGAACCTATGCGCCAAGCGATGATCGCCGCACCTGACGCCTGAGGTCTTGCTAACCCGGGATTGATCGACTACTCCCCGCGCTCCGCTGGACGGCGCCCTGGCGGAGCCCCTTTTGACATGGCGCACGGAGACCAAGCATGTCGATTTCGACAGAGCGCAAAGACGCGCTCATCAAAGAGTACGCCACCAAAGACGGCGACACCGGCTCACCCGAAGTTCAGGTCGCGATCCTCACCGAGCGGATCAACAACCTCACCGAGCATTTCAAAGAGCACAAAAAAGACAACCACTCGCGCCGCGGCCTGCTGAAAATGGTCAGCCAGCGCCGCAACCTGCTCGACTACGTGAAGGGCAAAGACATGGCCCGGTACGAGTCCCTACGCGATCGCCTCGGCCTGCGCCGCTAGTTGCGCTTGCGGCATCACACTTGAGTGATGCCGCGCCAAACTGCTGTCCGCGGTCTGGCAAAAATCCATCTTCTCTGGTGAGGACGAAACTCCTTGTGCCGGCCGCTACTGCAGAGCGATGCAGTCTCGCGACCGGCACCCGGGAGTTACAGCGTGGACTAGGCAGATCCTGCGCTGTTTTATCACCAACCCGTCAGTCGGTGATACCTTAGGCCCGGGTTGCCCTATTCGACCCGAGACCAAGCGGATGAACCTCACGAAATTGAGAGGTCCGCTGTTCCGTGACTATGTGGCCCGCGATGGTTGTTTGGCGACTCAGAAAAGCACCCGACAAACGGTTAGTTTTCCACAGTTGCTGGTCTTGACGCCGCATCGACGTTTGACGAATTAATACAATTCGTAACAACACGCTCACCTTGTCAGGCCAAACTCAGTCCCATGGCCCGATTGCGCTCACCGGTGAGCGCAGAATCACAGCTCCCCAATCAAACGAAAACCAGCAAACCCGTTGCCTTCAGGGCCGCTTCCAGCCATGAGCAGCCACGCGCGAAACAAAGCGACGCAAGGAAAGTCCGCGGCAATCCGGCTGCGGCTGAACCAGAAAATCGAAGATGTTCCAAATCACAAAGAAAACCATGACATGGGCCGGCCGTGAGCTGACCCTCGAATCCGGCCGTATTGCCCGCCAAGCTGATGGCGCTGTGCTGGCCACGTACGGCGAGACCACGGTCCTCGCGACCGTCGTTGGCCAACGCGAAGCGAAACCTGGCCAAGACTTCTTCCCCCTGACCGTCAACTACCAAGAGAAAACCTACGCCGCCGGTCGCATCCCCGGCGGCTTTTTCAAACGCGAAGGCCGTCCGACAGAGAAAGAGACGCTGACCAGCCGTCTCATCGACCGTCCGATCCGCCCGCTGTTTGCACCCGGCTTCAAAAACGAAGTCCAGGTGATCTGCACCGTGATGAGCCACGACCTTGAGAACGATCCAGACGTCGTCGCCATGATCGGCGCATCGGCCGCGCTCACCATCTCAGGCATCCCGTTCATGGGCCCGATCGGCGCAGCGCGCATCGGCTATAAAGACGGCAGCTATCTGGTGAACCCAACCATCGCTGATCTCGAGGGCACGTCCCTCGACCTCGTCATGGCCGCCACCCAAGACGCCGTCATGATGGTCGAGTCCGAAGCGAAGGAGCTGTCGGAAGAAGTCATGCTCGGAGCCGTCGTGGAAGGTCACAAAGCTAGCCGCGAAGTGATCAACATGATCATCGACTTTGCAGAAGAGTGCGCGAAAGAGCCGTGGGACTACACACCACCGGACCACTCCGACATCATGCCTGCCGTCCGCGAAAAAGCGGAAGCGGGCCTGCGCGAAGCTTATCAGCTCACGGACAAACAAGCTCGCTCCAACAAGCTGGGCGAAGTGAAATCTGCCACCAAAGACACCCTCTGCGGCGACAGCGCGGCTGAGCCACTCGACGGCCAAATCGTTTCGGGGCTCCTGAAAGAGCTCGAAAGCGAGATCGTCCGTGGACAGATCCTCGAAACCGGTGGCCGGATCGACGGCCGGACGACCACGGACATCCGTCCCATCGTCTCTGAAGTCGGCGTTCTTCCGCGCACGCATGGCTCGTCGCTCTTCACCCGCGGTGAGACCCAGTCGATCGTCGTAGCCACCCTCGGCACATCGGACGATGAGCAGTTCATCGACGCACTGGAAGGCACCTACAAAGCCAACTTCCTGCTGCACTACAACTTCCCGCCGTTCTCTGTTGGTGAGACGGGCCGCACCGGCTCGCCAGGCCGCCGCGAAATCGGTCACGGTAAGCTGGCATGGCGTGCGGTTCAGGCGGTTCTTCCGTCCCAAGATGAATTCCCGTACGTCATCCGCCTCGTGTCCGAGATCACCGAGTCCAACGGCTCGTCGTCGATGGCTACTGTGTGCGGATCATCCCTCGCGATGATGGACGCTGGTGTGCCGATCAAACGCGCAGTCGCTGGTATCGCCATGGGCCTGATCCTTGAAGGCGACCGCCACGCGGTTCTCTCCGACATCCTCGGCGACGAAGACCATCTCGGCGACATGGACTTTAAAGTCGCTGGCACCACCGAAGGCGTGACCTCCCTGCAGATGGACATCAAAGTTGCGGGGATCACGGAGGATATCATGAAGACCGCCCTCGCCCAGGCGAAGGACGGCCGGATGCACATCCTCGGTGAGATGGGCAAAGCGCTCGGCGAAAGCCGTGATGACCTCGGCGAGTTTGCGCCGCGCATCGAAACGATGACGATCCCCAAAGAGAAAATCCGCGACGTGATCGGCTCAGGCGGCAAGGTCATCCGCGAGATTGTCGAGACCACCGGCGCCAAGGTGAACATCGACGACGAGGGCGTGATCAAAATCGCCTCCTCCGACAAGTCGGAAATCGAAGCCGCTGTGAAGTGGATTAAGTCGATCACGGACGAACCGGAAGTCGGCGAAATCTACCGCGGTAAGGTCGTGAAAACGATGGACTTCGGCGCGTTCGTCAACTTCTTCGGCGCGCGAGATGGCCTGGTGCACATCAGCCAGCTGGCCCAAGATCGGGTCGAGAAGACCACGGACATCGTCAAAGAAGGCGACGAAGTCTGGGTCAAGCTCCTCGGCTTCGACGACCGCGGCAAGACCAAACTGTCGATGAAAGTTGTCGATCAAGAGACCGGCAAAGAGAAAGAAAAGCCAGCCGATTCATAAAGCTAGGCCAAGAAAGCTACGCCTTTCGAAAGGCGCTCCGCATGCGGAGCGCCTTTTTTTGTTTTGATCCGTCTGCAGAACGCCCCTTGCATATTGAGCATCAATAACCACCTCTCCCAACGTCGGGGTCAGAGTGAGAGGAAGCGTATGGGTATTTTGCTGGCAATTATCATCGGCGGCGTCGCGGGGTGGATCGCAGAAAAAGTGATGAAGTCTGACCACGGTGTGCTGACAAACATCGTTCTCGGCGTAGCTGGCGCGTTCCTCGCCAGCATCGTCTTCAGCTTTATCGGAGTCTCTTTCAGCGGCATTGGTGGCCAATTGATCGCCGGGGTTGCAGGCGCTTGCCTGCTGATCTTCCTCGGCCGCGGGATGCGCGGACGTGAGTAATAGACCGCATACCGATAAATAGTGCGATTACGGCGGGGGAAGCGCGCCAAACAAAAGTGTGCTAGGTCCTCGCGAAACGTTGGGAGGGCCCCATGGATTCAACGCTCGTCGTCGTTCTCGTCGCCGCTGTCGCAGTCGTCGCCGCCACCTTCATTCTGAAGGCACTGATGGCCAACATTTTGAAACTCGGCGGTCTTTTGGTCGTCGCGTTCTTTGGCCGACGTGAGCAGGTCGGCGCCGACGGTATCGATTGGCTCGTTCCCTACGATATGGCGATCATCTTGGGCGCCGCGGTTGGCGGATGGATTGTCAGCGTGCTTTTGAACCTCGTGGTCTTCCGAGAGGATGGCTTTGGGCGGCACTTTTTCTCGCCGCTGATTGCTGTAGCCTTCACGTTCGTGGCCGGATACCTGATCCAGCTCTAACGGTCGATCTCACCAAACACGATATCCAGTGTACCGATGATCGCGGACACGTCGGCCAGCATGTGGCCGCGGTTCATCCAGTCCATTGCCTGAAGGTGCGCGTAACCTGGCGCACGGATCTTACACCGATACGGACGGTTTGATCCGTCGGAGACTAGGTTCACACCAAACTCGCCCTTCGGCGCTTCAACAGCAGCGTAAACCTCGCCGGCTGGTACCTTGGGGCCCTCCGTATACAGCTTAAAGTGATGGATGAGAGCCTCCATCGACTCCTTCATCTCACCACGCCGCGGCGGACCAACCTTTTTGTCCGTGGTCATCACCGGACCCGGCTCAAGCATCTCGATGCATTGGCGCATGATACGTAGAGACTGCTTCATCTCTTCGACCCGCACGACATAGCGGTCGTAGCAATCGCCGTTCTTGCCGATCACCACATCGAAATCGAGTTCGTCGTAAATTTCATAAGGTTGGGCTTTGCGCAGATCCCAAGGCACTCCCGAACCGCGCAACATCACGCCGGTGAAGCCCCAATCGAGCGCCTCTTGCTTGGACACCACGCCGATATCGACGTTGCGCTGTTTGAAAATCCGATTGTCCGTGATCAGACCTTCGATCTCATCCGAAATCCGTGGCCAAGTCTCCGTCCAGGCGTAGATATCGTCGATCAGCTGTTGCGGCAGATCTCGGTGGACACCGCCCACGCGGAAATAGTTCGCGTGCAGACGAGCGCCGCAAGCGCGCTCGTAAAACGTCATCAGCTTCTCACGCTCTTCAAAGCCCCACAGCGGCGGTGTCAGCGCGCCAACGTCCATGGCTTGGGTTGTGACGTTCAGGATGTGGCTGAGAATGCGGCCAATCTCGCAAAACAGTACACGGATGACTTGGCCACGACGCGGCACCTCAATGCCCAGCAGCTTCTCAGCCGCTAGCACAAAGGCATGCTCCTGGTTCATCGGCGCAACGTAATCGAGGCGGTCGAAATAGGGGATCGCCTGAAGATAGGTCTTATGCTCGATGAGCTTCTCGGTTCCGCGGTGAAGAAGGCCAATATGGGGGTCGACACGCTCCACCACCTCACCGTCCAGCTCCAGCACAAGACGCAGAACGCCGTGGGCAGCGGGGTGCTGGGGACCAAAATTGATCGTGAACGGACGGTCTTGACTGTCGTCCGCAGGCGCCCCTTCAAGGGTGATCGTCCGTGTGGTGGAAGACATGCTAAGCCTTTTTATCCCCTGCCTTTTCATCGCCAGGCAGGATGTAATCACCGCCTTCCCACGGTGAGAGATAGTCGAAATTTCGGTACTCTTGGGTCAGCTGTACGGGCTCGTAGACAACGCGCTGTTGTTCGTCGTCCCAACGAACCTCAGTGTACCCCGTGAGTGGGAAGTCTTTGCGAAGCGGGTAGCCCTCAAAACCGTAGTCCGTCAGAATACGGCGCATGTCCGGGTGACCGTCGAAGACGACGCCGTACATGTCGAAGCACTCACGTTCGTACCAATCCGCATTCGGGAAGACCGAACAGGCCGAGGGCATGGGATCGCCCTCCCCCACGTTCACCTTGAGGCGGATGCGAAGGTTGTTCTCCATGCTGAGGAGAAGGTACACCACGTCGAAGCGCTTCCGGCGTTCTGGGTAGTCCACACCGCACAGGTCAATGAGCTGAGTGAACCGGCACATTGGGTCATCACGCAACATCTTCAGTGTGCGCACGACCTGTGCGCAGGGCACAACGATGGTTAGCTCGCCGTAAGCAATCTGCGACGACACGAGGTGTTCGCCGAGCACGCCCTGCAGATGCTCTTCAAGCTCCGAGAGGTCCTCGAGGAGAGCTGCCGACACTTGCGTCATCGAACGATTGTTCCCTCACGACGGATTTTTTTCTGTAGCTGTAAAAGTCCGTACACCAGTGCTTCAGCTGATGGAGGGCAGCCGGGGACGTAGACATCGACCGGGACGATGCGGTCACATCCTCTGACCACGGAATAGCTATAGTGGTAGTAACCGCCGCCGTTGGCGCAGCTGCCCATGGAGACAACGTAGCGCGGTTCGGGCATCTGGTCGTAGACGCGGCGAAGGGCGGGGGCCATTTTGTTCGTCAGTGTCCCCGCGACGATCATCAAATCGGACTGACGCGGTGAGGCGCGCGGTGCCATGCCGAACCGCTCAAGGTCGTAGCGTGGCATGGATGCTTGCATCATCTCCACGGCGCAGCAGGCAAGGCCGAAGGTCATCCACATCAGCGACCCGGTGCGCGCCCAGTTTATGACGGCATCTGCGGGCGCGGTGAAGAAACCGCGGTCCTGCAGCTCGCCGTTCAGGTGCCGGAAGAAGGGATCCTCAGCCTTCGGATCATAACCGACAACATCAGCGCGGCCGGCGGTGCCGTAGGGAAGCTCTGACGGAAGCAGCGGTTTCGCCTCAGGATACGGAGCAACCGGAGCCTCAGAAGGCTCCTTGATCAGCTCGTAGTTGCTGGCTTTAGCATCCGCCGTTTTGGTCTTGGTGTCGTCAGCCATGGTCAGGTCCTCAGCATACCGCGTTCGCTTGGCGGCCTAGCGCCACTCAAGCGCGCCCTTTTTCCACTCATAGAGGAAACCGACGAAAAACACGGCCAAAAACACGAACATCGACCAGAAGGCGAAGAGCTGGAAATCGCGGTCCGCGCCAAGCTCTGGATTGAACAGCGTGATCGCCCACGGGAAGAGGAAGGCCACGTCGAGGTCCACGATGATGAACAGGATCGCGACGATATAGAACTGCACGTCGAACTTGATCCGCGCATCCTCGAACGGGTCGAACCCGCACTCATAGGTCGAGTTCTTGAGAGGGTCGGGATTGGACGGCGCCAGGACCGCCGGGATCGCGAGGAACACACCGCCGAGAACCAGAGCGAGGCCCAGGAAAATCAAGATCGGCAGGTAATCGAGAAGAAACGCACTGTCAGCCATGGGCCTATCTGTAGCTGGGCCGCGGCGATGCGCAAGGATCATTGGAAAACCTGTGCTAGGCTGCCGCGCATGCGTACCGAATTCACCAAACCGAAGGACCAGTTCACCGCTGAAGAGTGGGCGCGGCTGACCGCGCCTGTGACATGGCAGGGCTTTGCGATGGTGGCCCATGCCTGGCTGGTGATCGGCCTTTGCATGGCTGTCGTGGTGTGGAGCGGTTACCACCCGCTGGCGATCATTCCTGCGGCGATGCTGATTGGGAACAGGCAGCTTGGCATTGCGATCTTGATGCATGAGGCCGCGCACGGGCTGTTGCACCGGAACCGGCGGATCAATGACGTCCTGGGGCAGTGGCTCTGCGCCGCGCCGGTGGGGACGGATCTCGACTTCTATCGGCCGTATCATCTCAGCCATCACCGGCATGTTCAGACGGACCGGGACCCTGACCTGCCGCTTGCCGCGCCGTTTCCGGTGACCAAGGCATCGCTGAGGCGGAAGATCATCCGCGACCTGACGGGACAGACGTTCCTGAAACAGCGGCTGTTCGCTTTCCGCGCATTCTTTAAGCCATCACTGGTGCAGGTTCCTGGCGCGGAAACGGTGGCGAGCCGGACCGGGGTGACGCGTTTTGTGCTGACAAACATGGCTCTTTTCGCTGTTCTTTGGGCGATCGGGCAGCCCTGGCTGTACCTCGTCTGCTGGCTGTTGCCGTTGGCGACCTGGAACCCGCTGGCCACGCGGATCAGGAACATTGCTGAGCACGCGTGCGTTGATAGTGACCACGCCAATCCTCTGAGCCAGGCGCGAACGACTCGGGGAACTCTCATCGAGCGGGCGCTGATCGCGCCCTATTGGGTCGGCTACCACGCTGAGCACCATGCGATGATGTACGTTCCCTGCTTCCGCCTCCCCCTCGCCCATCGCCTGCTCTCGGAACGGGGCGCGCTGGGTGGGACAGCTGTCGCGAAGAGCTATCTCGACGTCCTGCGGCGCGTCACCCAGCAGCCGACCGAAGCCTCGACATAAAAAAAGCCCTCCGCCGCGAGGCGGAGGGCTAAGACCGCTGAAAAGCGGAAGCCGAATTACTGGTTCACGTACTCGCTTGCACGCTCCCAGATGTTGTCGAAACGGCGACCAGCGAGGCCGACTTGGCGCACTTTTTTCGCTGCCTCGACGTTCTCGGTCATGCCGTCGCCTTCAACGATGACGAGGCCAACCATGCCGCCAGCATAGTGCGGGACACACTTGTAACCGTACACACCGGGCTCGGTCAGGGTCACTTCGATGGCTTCGTTGGTTTTGCCTTTCCAACCTTCAGCGCCGGCCGGGAGCATGCCGTCGATCGACGATGACTGGTGCGACGGGTCGGTCGGGATGAACTTGATGATGTCACCAGGCTTCGCGACGACGAGGTCGGGGCGGAAAACCATGCGCTCACGACGGTTTTCGGGGTCGCCGTTCAGCATCTGGATTTCGTGGACGGTCGGCTCAGCGTGCGCCGTGGTCAGCGCGCCAGCCAGAGTGAGAAGAAGTGCACCGCCAGCTGCAGCAATGACGCTTTTCGCACGTTGAAACATAGAAGGTCCTCCTTGGATCCCTAAACATGTAGGTTATGTCGGGGACGGCACCACGCCTCACCCGCATGAAGTTTTCGCGATCATCTAACGAAAGGCCGGTCAGCCGTTAAGGCATTCAGCGGGGCAACGTCGAAACGTCGCAGCCCGCTAAGTATCGGCAATCACGCGCCTTCATCGAGCAATAGGCTTTTCCTATTGCTGGGCACCAGCCTGGTCATTGAAGTACCGGAAGAACTCGGAGTCCGGCGACAGGATGATGGTGGTTTGGCCGTCCTGAAGCGACTTCTCGTACGCGGTCAGCGACCGATAGAAAGCGAAAAACTCAGGATCACGGCTGTAGGCCTCAGCGAAGATGCGATTCCGCTCAGCGTCGGCGCGACCACGGATGCGTTGGGATTCCTCGTTCGCAGTGGCGAGGATTTCCACTTTCTCTTTTTCAGCCTGCGCGGTGGTTTCGCGAGCCTGGCGGTCACCTTCAGCGCGGATTTCCGCGGCTTGTTCCGCGTATTCCGACTTCATCCGGTTGTAGACGCGCTGGGCGTTCTGCTCGGGGAAGTCCGCTTGGCGGATGCGCACGTCGATGATGTTCACACCCAGCTTTGCCGCCTCTTCAGAAACGTTTGTCTGGATAGAGCCCATCAAACCGCTCCGCTCCGTCGTGATGATCGTCGAGATATTCACCCCGCCGAGCACCTGACGGATGGCGTCGTTGAGAACAGCGCCAAGACGCTCGTGGAACCGGCCTCGAATGTTGTTTGGATCGTTCTGTCCACCGCCAAGAGCCGAGTAATAGACCAACGGATCGGTGATCTCGTAGCGAACAAACGCGTCGACCAGGAGACGCTCTTCATTGGCGACGATCACCTCGACCGGGTTAGCGTCGTAGTTCAGGTTCTTGGCATCGAAGAAGATGACGTTCTGAACCAGCGGGGTTTTCATTTTGAGGCCCGCCTGACCGGCTGGGTACTCTTTCACCGCGTCGCCAAACTGCAGAACGATGGCCTGCTGGTCTTCGCGGATTGTGAAGAACGCCATGCTAGCGACGATGACACCGACAAAGATGACGGCACCGATGAGTCCGAAGGTGCGTTGCATTATTGGTTCCCTCCGTTCTGACGTGCACGGCGTTCAGCCGCTGCTCGCTGCGAATCGCGAGCAAGCTCGTTGATGTTCAGATACGGAAGCGTGCCGCCGGCATCGTCGTCGATGACGACCTTGTTCATGTCGCCAAGCACACGCTCCATCGTTTCAAGGTACATCCGCTGCCGGGTGACGTCGGGCGCTTTTTCATACTCGCCGAGAATGGAAACAAAGCGAGCTGCATCACCGTTCGCTTGAGCCACCACGTCAGCGGCATAGGCCTCAGCTTCAAGAACCTTTTGACGCGCTTCACCGCGAGCGCGTGGCACGATCTGGTTCGCAATACCTTCCGCCACGTTGATCGCTTGCTGCGCATCGGATGTGGCGTCGATCACGTCGCGCTGGGCGGGCACCACGTCTGCGGGCGGGTCGGCCTGCAGGAAGTTCACACGGATGACCTGAATACCGCTGTCGTAGCTATCGAGCGTCTCTTGAAGGATGCGGCCCGTCTCGTCTTGGACCAGCTGGCGTCCCCGAGAAATAATCGGGGTGAACTCGTTAGCACCAACGACTTCGCGGAGTGCAGCTTCAGCCGCCGCAGTGACGGTCCCGTCTTGGTTTTCAATGTTGAAGATAAACTTCGCCGCGTTGGGCATCTCTCCACTATCGGGGTTCCAGACGGCATCGCTAGCGACCTTGTAGTTCACCTCTAGGCCGACCGACACGATGTTGAGGTCAGAAGTCAGCATCGACGACTGCGAACCGATCACGGCCTTCTGGTCGGCATCCACCGCGACGATCTCGACATCCTGAACTGGAAACGGGATGTGCCAGTTGAGGCCCGGATCGGTGAGCGAGGAGAACTTACCAAACGTCGTCACAACGCCTCGAGCACCGGGCTGCACCTGGTAGATGCCTGAGAAGATCCAAAGCACCACAAGCAAGCCCGCGAGAAGTCCGATGACTTGGCCTTGGGGCAGGTTGAACTGCGGCACACCTGCGCCGCCGCCACCGCGGCCGCCGCCGAAGCGTTCGCGGCCGGAGCGGAACAGCTCTTCCAGGTCAGGGGCACCCTGGCCACGGCCACCGCGGGGTCCATCTCCGCCGTTGCCGCCACCGCCGCCATTGTTGTTGGGTCGGCCCCAGGGGCCATTGTTGTTCGAGCCGTTTGGCTTATCGGTCCAAGGCATCAATCCGCCATCACTACTGAGAAATGCGCCGTGAAGCAGGCGCGGATGAAAGTCACGTACTAGCGCTCCACGAGCTACCCTATATGTGCCGTTGAAAGATGAACGCAACGACTGCAGGGAGCGACGTATGATCCTCTCACGTTTTCAAGGTGCCGCTCGCAAGGCCAAAGCCGAGACCGCCATTCGAAAAGTGCTGTCGGCCAAGGGGTTGGACGGCGATGTGATCCTGCGCGAATTGGATGATGCGCTCAGTGCGTCTGTGCTGCTCAAAGGCGATCCGCCTGGGCTGAACGTCAGCGAACTCGAGAGCGCATTGGCTCAGGAGAGTGGTCTATCCCGCGTGGTGGTCGTGACCAGCGCTCATGGCGAGGCGGCCCCGGCCAAACCCCAGGCACCGGCAGGCGGCGGACACTCCGATCCCCTACGCCTCGGCTCTCGCCCGGCCCAGAGGCTGGAGCCGCAACGCCCATTCGGCGTGACGTCAGTGATCGCCGTCGCTTCTGGAAAGGGCGGCGTCGGCAAGAGCACCGTCTCGGCAGGCCTCGCGCTCGAGTTGAGCCGCCGCGGCAAGACGGTTGGGATTCTCGACCTCGACATTCACGGCCCTTCCCTCCCCGTCCTTTTCCCCATCGAGACGCGGCTCAAGGCTGACGACGGCAAGATCATTCCCGCCGAAGCCGAAGGGCTGAAGCTGGTCTCCATCGGGTACATGGTGGACGAACGCAAAGCGGTCGCCTGGCGCGGACCCATGGTGATGAACGCCGCGCGGCAGCTGATCGATGACACGGCGTGGGGTCAGCTCGACGTGCTTATTGTCGATACCCCGCCAGGAACCGGCGACGCCCACCTTTCTCTCCTCCAACGCCTCAAACTCGATGGCGCTCTTCTGGTGGCCACGCCGTCACCTCTCGCAGCGGCTGACGTTCGGCGCGGAGCGGAGCTGTTCCGCAAAGTCGGCACGCCGATTATGGGCGTGGTCCTCAACATGACGGGCGGCCCGCTCGGCGACGATATCGACCAAAACCTGCTGGCCGAACTCGACCTCGAAGTGATCGAAAGGCTGCCGCTCGCGATCGAAACGGCGCAGGTCCCGCTTTCGGCGCAGGCTGGCGTGTCGCTGCCGGCGGCGACGGAGGCTGTGGAGGCAAAACTCCGCAGCCTTGCCACGTGACAGGCGCGCCGTCCTCCTCTACTCCCCGTTGCGATGACCGATACCACTGAACTCGACTATCCTTGGCTCACCCAGAACGCGATGCGCAACGTCGTGCGCGATGTGCTCAACCTCACGGCTGAGCTCGGCACGCTTCCCGGCGAGCATCATTTCTACATCGAGTTCGACACCAACCATCCCGAGGTCGATATCGCTGGTCGCCTCAGTGCTCAGTACCCTGAGCGCATGACCATCGTTCTGCAGCATCAATTCGAAGCGCTGCACGTCGTCGACGACCATTTTTCGGTTACCCTACAGTTTAAGGGCATACCCGAGAGGTTGGTAATACCCTTCGCAGCGGTCACCCAGTTCGCAGACCCATCCGCTAACTTCGCGCTTCAATTTCAAACGATGGAAGAAGCCGCTGCGCAAGACACCGCGGAGCCGGCTGCCCCAGAAGAAGATGAGACGCCCCCGGATGATACACCCCCCAGTGGTGGTGCCGATGTGGTCAGTCTTGACCGCTTCCGAAAAAAGTAAGCAGAATCAGTACCTAAGCGATCTGCAATCTTAACTTTTTTCGCTTGCTGCGGGAATCGACGCAGTGCAAGAATCTTAAAGTGGCCTTACTGAGCCGGGCTGAAAGCTTGGTCATTAATCTTTATGAAGTAAATTCTCGTTAGGCCAAACGGAAGTTTACCAAGCCGCCGTTCCGGTGGCGATAGCCGGACGGACGAGGAGGACGGGTTCCATGCGGGTTCTTTTGATCGAGGATGATGGCGCGACAGCTCAATCCATCGAGCTGATGCTGAAGTCAGACGGCTTCAACGTGTACACCACCGATCTGGGTGAAGAGGGCGTCGATCTCGGCAAGCTCTACGACTACGA
>JBCCTF010000066.1:0-19531 GCA_039198765.1 Pseudomonadota bacterium | reverse complement strand
GTCACGGCGAAGACGGACACTTCATACCCGTCCATGAACTCCTCGATCACGATCGAACCGGACAGGGCGAGGAGTTTGTCGATAGCTTCCTCAGCTTCGCCGCGATCGTTTGCGATGATCACGCCTTTGCCTGCCGCAAGGCCATCAGCCTTGATGACGAACGGCGCGGACATCTCATTCAGAAACGCCTTCGCAGGCTCCGCTTCGTTGAACGCCTGGTACGCCGCGGTTGGCACACCCGCAGCGTCGCAGACCTCTTTCGTGAAGGCCTTGGAGCTTTCCAGGCGGGCCGCGGCCTGAACCGGCCCAAAGCAAGGAATTCCGGCGCTTTCGAGCTTATCGGCGAGGCCTTCAGCGAGCGGTTGCTCAGGCCCAACGACCACCAGATCGATCTTCTCAGCCTGAGCAAAAGCCACCGGATCTTCCACCGGCACGCACTCTGCGCCCTCAGCCATTCCAGGGTTACCTGGCGCGCAGACAAGGCGGCTGACGAGCTGGCTCTGGGCGATCTTCCAAGCAAGGGCGTGCTCGCGTCCGCCGCTACCGAGCAAAAGGATGCGCATGGCGTCTTCCTCTATCTTATGTCACGTGACGGCCCTTATGATGGGGCCGAGGCTGAGGTCTATGCTGAGAAGGCGCTTTTTGCGGTTGGCGGTGAAGTGGCGGCGTTACAAACGCCAGCCCGAAGCCGCTGCGCGCCTTGCTCGTATCCGTCAGGCCTAGCCGTTCGCCGCCTCTACCGCGTTCAACGTCGCCCTCGTTCTGGCTCTGGCCGTTGGATACACCTCCTTCGTCGCCAAAGGAGTCGTCAATGGCGGCATCGGTCAGCGCGTGATTACGGTGGAGCTGTTCGAACGCGATCCGCGTGCCGAGCAGGTCCAGGAAATAGAGGCGGAAGTCACCGAAGAGGTCGAAGAGGCCGAAATCGGCGTTGAAGCCCTGCCTGAAGGCAACGCTATTGAGGACGGTGAACAGGAAGGCGCGCCTACGGGCGACAAGCCGCCGGAAGCCGAGCTGGGCCAGGACATCGCCGTGGCCAAAGTCGGCGTTGAGGTTCCGCAGATCGCGCTGCCCGAAGTGGATGCAGGCGAGGGCCGCCCGGACGGCGTGGTCGGCGTCGACTGCTACGCCGTGTTCACGGACAACAGCGAGAAAGCGCTGGAATGCGCAGGCCGGGACATCCTCTCAGGCTGGCGCGCGGAAGTGGCCAATCTCGGTGAGGACTGGCAGCGCTTCGCTCGGGTCCTCGACACAGAGAACCGGCAAATCCGTTATGGCCCGCTCCGCGCGCGCCCTGATCCGCGCCTCAGCGGCTTCGACGCCGAACTCCAGGTCCCGCCCGAAGTTGTCGCAGCCTACGAGCAACAGCTCGCCCGCCTGCGCCGCGAGCAAGCGATCAAAGAGTACGGTCGCCAGACTTCCGAGTTCCAAAAGGAAACCCGCGAGCGCAAAGCCCGCGATCAGGACGCAGCGACTTACGAGCCGCTCTCGCCCGACCTTCCTGACTAGACGCCAGCCGCTCGGCCTTGGTGCGTTCCTGGCAAAAAGGCAGCGCTCAGCTTCAATCCTTGGTGCTTGTCGGCTAGCGATGGTGTTGTGCTGTTCCATTGGGGGAGATCACCATGCGTTGGCTTGTTCGGATTGGCTTAGGGCTCGGCGTCCTCTTCGTCGTTCTGGTCGTCGCAGGCATCACCCTTAGGCCGTATCAGTTTCCCGCTCAGCTGGCTGAGCCGGGCCCCACGGGCCAGCGGATCGAAGAGAACGGGATGCTCGCCAATTACTTCCCGGCGCCGTCGGGCGAGCCCGCTCCGGGCATCTTGGTGCTCGGCGGCTCCGAGGGCGGCCTTGGCAACGGCATGCGCGATGAAGCGCTTGAGTTTCAAGCCCAGGGCTATTCCGCACTGCAGGTGGCGTATCACCACGCTCCGGGCAAGCCGAAGGACTTGGTCAACATACCGCTCGAAGACTTCTACGCTGGTCTCGACTGGCTCAAGGCCCAGCCTGAAGTCGATCCCGAGCGTCTCGCGGTTTACGGCATATCCAAGGGTGCTGAGGCCGGTCTGGTTATGGCAGCACGCCGGGACGATATCGATGCCGCGGTGCTGGGCGTGCCCTCGTCGGTGGTCTGGGCCGGGATTGATTGGCGGCTCCTTGGCATGTTCGGTCTGTTGCCGTCGCGGTCCTCCTGGAGTGAGGGCGGCGAGCCGCTGCCGTTCCTGCCCTATGGCGCATGGAACGAGGAGCAGGGGATCGCTTCGGTCTATATCTCTGGTCTCGAAAGCCTCGGCGATTATCCGGAAGCGATCATCCGTGTGGAGGAAGCGTCGGGCCCAATCCTCCTCGTCTGCGGCGGACTCGACAACATCTGGCCATCCTGCCCGATGTCCGAGGCTATCGTCGCTCGGGCGGAGGAGAAGAACGGTCCCGAAGTGACGCTGCTCAGCTACCCAGAAGCGGGACATGCGGCGATCGGCATCCCGTCGGATGAACCAGGCGAAGCATTCGGTGGAGGCACATGGGAAACGGATAACGCCGCCCGCGAGGACAGCTGGCCTCAGGTGCTGGCATTCCTCGAGGCTCATCTTTCTCGGCCTGCGAGCGCTGAAGACGAGTAGGCGCTCGGCCAGCTTACCCCAGCCAATTGCGTTTGCGCGCGCCTGAAAATTGGGCCACGAGCGGTGGCCCATGTCCGACAACGTCCCTGAATTCTCCGTCTCCGAACTTTCGGGGAAATTGAAGAAGACCATTGAAGACACCTACGGCTATGTCCGGGTGCGCGGAGAGCTGGGGCGTGTGACGCGCGCGGGGTCGGGGCACGTTTATCTCGACCTGAAAGATGAGCGCTCGGTCCTCTCGTCAGTCATGTGGAAGGGGACAGCGGCGCGCCAAGCGGTGAAGCCTGAGCAGGGGATGGAAGTCGTCGCCACCGGGCGGATGAGCACGTTCCCTGGTCAGTCGCGTTATCAGCTGATCATCGATACCCTCGCACCCGCCGGGGCAGGTGCGTTGATGGCGCTCTATGAAGAGCGGAAGAAGCAGCTTGCGGCGGAGGGTCTGTTCGCGGCGGAGCGGAAGCGGCCTTTGCCGATGCTGCCGAAGCGAATTGGCGTGGTCACCTCGCCATCCGGCGCCGTGATCCGGGATATCCTCCACCGCCTACGAGACCGGTTCCCTAGCCATGTGATTGTCTGGCCGACGCTGGTGCAGGGTGAGGCAGCTGCGGCGGGAATCGTTCGGGGCATCGAAGGCCTGGCGAAGCTTCCTGAAGACCAGCGGCCCGATGTGATTATCGTCGCGCGGGGCGGGGGCAGCTTGGAAGACCTCTGGTGCTTCAACGACGAGGCTGTGGTGCGCGCCGCGGCGGCGTCGCCGATCCCGCTCATCTCTGCCGTGGGTCACGAGACCGATACAACTCTCATCGACTACGCCGCCGACCTGCGCGCGCCGACGCCGACCGCGGCGGCGGAGCTTGCGGTCCCCGTTCGCGCAGAACTGCTCGCCCAAGTTGGCCAGATCGGTGCGCGGCTCAGCCAGCGGGTGAGTGGCCTCTTTGAGGGTGCGCGCCTGAGTCTCCGCGCCGCAGAACGCGGGCTCGGGACGCCGGAGGCGCTCCTCGGCACAGCGCAACAGCGCCTGGACCGAGCGGAGGGTCAGCTTTCGGCGCTGAAAGTCGGGCTTATCCCTTCACGCGCCAATGCCTTGTCTGGGATAGCACCGCGCCTGCAGCCGAGCCTGCTGCGCCGGCCGGTGGAGCGGATGGAATCGAAGCTCGCCCAGGCGAAGCTGCCGCGCGGGCTCATTCTGTCTCGCCTCGACCATCAAGAGCGCAGTCTTGCCCAGGCGGGACGGCTCCTCGATTCGGTCAGCTATAAGGGCGTCCTCGACCGCGGCTTCGCCCTGGTCACTGGCGCTGATGGCGGCGTGGTGAAGACCGCGGATGCTGCCGGGAAAGAAGCGTCGGTCACGCTCACCTTCTCGGACGGCAAAGTCCAGGCTGTGCCTGGCAAAGCGCCCACGAAGAAGAGCAAACCGGCCAAAACGTCGAAGGGCAGCGACCAGCAGGGCCTCTTCTAAAGAGTCCCGTTGACTTTCGCCCCTTCTATCAGGCATGGGGCGCGCTCTTAAGAACACCATCTTCCCGCGAGAGATCCCGATGAAAGTCCGCAGCTCGATCAAATCCTTGAAGAATCGCCACCGCGATTGCCGCGTCGTGCGCCGCAAAGGCCGCATCTACGTGATCAACAAGACCCAGCGCCGGTTCAAAGCCCGCCAAGGCTGAGGCTTTTCGGCAACGTAACATGACGAAAGCAACCGCGACCTCTGTGGTGGTTGGAGCTTAACCAGGGTTACGTTAGCCTATCCAGATGTTTGCGTCGTCGCTCATCGCTCTTCTGTTCGCTGCCCAAGGCATGGCGCCTTTTGGTGGTGAGGTCTGCTCGTCAGAGCAAGGGCCCGAAGTAGGTGTCGGCATTCTTTGCGAGCGCGCCCTCGTGGCGATTGAGGCGAAAGAACTCTCTGTCGCCCGCGATCTTGCCAACACGGCCAGCACGCTGGCCCCCAGCTATCCTGGTGTGTGGATCGTCCGCGCCAAGGTGGAGCAGCGGGGCCGCCGCCTTGACAAAGCCCGGGCCCACTACGAACGCGCGGCCGAGCTGGAGCCGGAAAACCCGGCGATCCTGATCCAGATGGGCGACTTCGAAGCCGAAGAGGGCAATGTCCGCGGTGCGGCCATCCTCTACGAAAAAGCGGCTGATATCGATCCGAACTTCCCCGGCTTGGGCGAGCGTCTCGACGCCGTCCGCGACGTGCCTTCGTCGAGCGAGATTTAAGCCTCGCCTTTCAACGCATACTGATTGTCTGTGAGCGTCACGAGTCCTAAACGGATGTGCGCCTCAAGATGTGCCCGCACGTTCAGCGCCGCGGCGATCTTCAATGGAGCTGCGAGGCCAACATAGACCTCATCAACAATCTGCATCACCTCGCGCGGACCATCGTTCAGCGTGCTGAGGATAGCGTGATCCCGTCCCTCACGATGCTCCCTCACTGCGCGGACGAAAGTGTGGGGCGCGGTGATCGGCGCGCCATGGGTGGGGTAGTAGATCTGATCGATCCGTATCAGGAGCTTCTCTAGGCTCTCCATATACGCTGTCATGTCACCATCAGGCGGAGCCACCACCGTCGTCGCCCAGCCCATGATATGATCGCCGGTGAACAGCGCCGCTTCTTCCTGAAGAGCAAAACAGAGGTGGTTGCCGATGTGCCCCGGCGTATGCACCGCTTCAATCGTCAGCCCAGGGACGGATAGCACTTCACCGTCTCGCAGCAGGTGGTCCGGCACAAAGCCTAAGTCCGCGCCTTCGTCGAGGGCAGGGGGCAAGTCGTCATCAGACGTCGGGTGCGCGCCGTACCCGTAGGTCTCCGCTCCGGTGAGAGCCTTCAGCCGATCCGCGCCGCCGCAATGGTCTCGATGGGTATGGGTGATCAGGATGCGTTTGATCGCCGAGGGCGCTGCCTCGGCGAGGAGCGCGATGTGCCCCTCATCATCAGGGCCTGGATCAATGACAACAGTCTCTCCGTCTCCGACAAGAAGGTAAGCACCGCTACCTGTGTAGGTAAATGGCCCCGGATTGGGCGCAATCAGCCGGATAATTCGTTCACTGAGCTGTTCTGCGGCGCCTGGTTTCAGATAAGGCGCATGGACGAAGGGAACCGCCAAGCGGGCTTAGCCCTCGGCCTGCGCGGCGAAGGTCTCAAGCAGCGGCGCCGCGCCTGAGAGGTCAAAGCCTGCGTCCCGCGCTTCAGAGACCAGCTCTTCAATGGGCCGACCCGACACAGCACCGGCGCAGCTTGCGAACAGCACGACCCGCGGGCCCGCGCCGCAATAGGCGAAGACTGGACCGTTCTCCATCGCCGCAGCAAACGCCTTGGCATCCTCAACGCTCGGCGGAACGCCCGGCGTCATCGGCATGAAGTGGTGAGTGAGGCCCGCTTCTTCAGTTGCTGCACGAATTTCGTCCGCGGTCGGCTGACCAGGCATCTCGCCATCGGGCCGAACCGTGATCACTGTGGTGAACCCATCGGCATTGATGGCTGCAACATCGGCGGGCGTGATCTGCCCTGACGCGGTGATCTTGTCGTTGAGTCGGATGGCCATAGCTTCGCTCCCCATTGGGTCCGGTGCGAAAAGAATGGTCGGAGTGAGAGGATTCGAACCTCCGGCCCCTGCCTCCCGAAGACAGTGCTCTACCAGGCTGAGCTACACTCCGTAGAGGCGGGCGCATAGCGCGGCGGAGTGGGGCTGTCTACGCTTCTTCGGGGCGGAAAACGTTGCTTTTCCCCCGCGGCGATTTTCACTTCGATTTAGCGTTGCACTCCTATTGCGACGTGGTTATCAGCTCCTCTCCCTGTTGGGGTGTCGCCAAGTGGTAAGGCAGCGGTTTTTGGTATCGCCATGCGCAGGTTCGAATCCTGCCACCCCAGCCATTCTCTCCTGAGATTTTTGATGAGCTTATCCGTGTGAGGAGTATTGTCCTCGCGCCATGCGCGTGTGGCTTGCGACGGATGGGTGAAATTTAACCTGTCAACGTCATCAGCCGGGGTTGAAGGCAGGAAAATGTTACCAAGCGGATTGATCGCAGAACGTTTTTACGTCACGGATACGACTTCGTGGGCATACGCCGTGTGCTCACTGCCGCTGGGAGTATGAGAACAATCGTGTGCGCTGGGTGCGGCGCACGGCTGGTTTGTTGCCAAGGCCGACGTTTGGCTGCATGGTTGGTTCAGCCTCAGGGGCAAACGGGATAGGTGGGGCTTTTGCGCATTGTACTGCGCCAGACCCCTCGTTGAACAGTTGAGAGCGGGCGCACCCCTCGGTGCGGCTGCACATAGAAGCAGGATGGGTGGAGACACTTGAAGGTGAATCACATGCACAAGAAAATTGCGCTGCTCGGGACGGCTCTTGCCGTCGCTATGTCGGCTCACGTTCCGGCGTCGGCTCAGTTTAAAGAGGCGCTCGACATTAGCCGTCAGACCGCACGGGATGGCGCTCGGTCTCAGCAACGGGTGGAAGCCCTCGATCAGGAAGCATCTGAGCTTCTCAACGAGTTCCGCGCCAACCAGAAGCAGCTGGACCTGCTGGTTCGCTTCAACGACTCGCAGCGTGCAGAGGTGGAAAACCAGCTCTCAGCCATCGCGGGTCTCGAGCAAGACATCGCCAATGTTGAAGGTCTTGAGCGCGCCGTCGTTCCGCTGATCGGCGACATGCTGGCTCAGCTGAAGCGCATCGTCGCTGCTGACATTCCCTTCCTCGCTGAAGAGCGCCAGGATCGCCTCGACCGTCTCGACGGTGTGATGGCTGACCCCAACCAACCGGCGGCTTCGCGCTTCCGTCTCATCGTTGAGGCGTACCAGATCGAAAACGACTACGGTCGGTCGATCGAAGCTTATGAGAACACCGTCTCTGACGGCAGCGGCGGTGAGCTGACGGTGGAGTTCCTCCGCATCGGCCGCGTTGCTCTCATTTATAAGTCTGCTGACGACAGCATCCTTCGCATCTGGGACAACGGCTCGCGCTCGTTTGTGGATCTCGACAAGGGCTTCCTCGACGATGTTCGCCTCGGCCTGCGGATGGCGAAAGAACAAACCCCTCCGGGTCTGCTTGAGATCCCGGTTCCTGCACCGACGACCGCGGCTCAGTAACGCGACAGACTGATCAAGAGGATGACAATGTTTGATATTCTGAAGAAAGGTCTCGTCGCCAGCGCTGCACTTCTCGCAGCGGGCGCGGTGACGGCCCAAGCTCAAGAAATCTCGCTCGACGACGTGCTTCGCGCCGCTCAGCAAGAGCGTGCAGCAGCACGCGCTGCTGACCGTGAGCGTGAAGCGGAGTTCCTGCGCGAGCGGAACCGCCAGCGCGAGCGTCTCGCCACGGTTCGTCGACAGGTTGCCGAAGCGGAAGCCGAATCGGACCGCCTCGCCGCAGCGTTCGAAGAGAACGACAACCGCATCAACGAGCTCACAAACGAGCTTCAAGAAGCGCAAGGCGAGTTCGGTGAACTCTTCGGTGCCGCACGTTCGGCAGCTGGCGACTTCGCTGCTCAGCTGAATGACTCGATCATCTCCGGCGAACTGCCAGGCCGTTCGCAGCCGCTGACCGAGATCGCTCAATCGGACACGCTGCCCTCAGAAGAGCAGCTCCGCTACATCACCGACGTGATGTTCGAGCAGATCGTCGCTCAGTCGAAAGTCTCGACCTTCGATGCAACCGTTGTGAACGCAGCGGGTGAAGCAGAGACGGCAACCATCACGCGGATCGGTCCGTTCTCGGCCTTCGACGCCAACGGCAACTTCTTCGTGATGAAGTCGACCCAGTCGGGCGCAGCTCGTCTGAACCAGCTCGCCAAGAACCCTGGCACGGCCAACGCAGTGGGCAACGCTCGCTCGGTTTCGCGCTTCACCGGTTCAGGCGTCACCGCAGGCACGATCGACCCATCGCTGGGTCAGCTCCTCGGCCTCGTGATCCAAACGCCGACGCTTGAAGAGCGTTTCCACTCAGGCGGCGTTGTTGGCTACATTATTGCCGGCATCCTTGCTCTTGGCTCGGTCATCGGTGTGTTCCGCTGGTTCGCGCTCACCTCGGTCAAATCCGCCGTTCGCGGTCAGATGCGCCGTAAGAGCCCGTCCAAAGGCAACCCGCTGGGCCGCATCATGATGGCTTACGAAAGCAACACCAACGCGGATGTCGAGACCCTCGGCCTCAAGCTGGAAGATGCGGTTCTGAAAGAGCTGCCGAAGCTCGACACGGGCCTCAACCTCCTCAAAGTGCTTGCCGCTGTGGCACCGCTCCTCGGCCTCCTCGGTACGGTTGTCGGTATGATCCAGACCTTCCAGCAGATCACGCTGTTCGGTACGGGTGACCCGCAGATCATGGCCGGCGGTATCTCGCTCGCGCTGATCACCACGGTGATGGGCCTCATCGCAGCCATCCCGCTGCTTCTCCTCCACGCATTCGCATCGGGCACGGCCAAGTCGGTCGCCTCGATCCTGGAAGAGCAAGCCGCAGGTATGGTCGCAGAGCACGCTGAGGCGCGCGGGTAACCCCGCGCCCTTCGGCGGCCTTTCGGAGGCTCATCAATGGATGTTTTTCTCAACCCCTTTGAAGCGATCCAGGCTTTCCTGTTCGCGGGTGGGAACGTCCTCCTGGTGATCATGGTCGTCACATTCTTGATGTGGGCTTTGATCTTGGAGCGCGTCCTCTACTTCGCAACGGCGAACCGCGGCGTGATCAAACGGGCGGAGCGGTCCTGGGCGGCACGTTCAGACCACTATTCTTGGTACGCCAAGATGGTCCGCCTGAAACTGATCTCGGAAGTGGACCTCGAAAGCCGGTCCAACATCGGGCTGATCAAAGGCCTCGTGGCGGTCTCCCCGCTGCTCGGTCTGCTCGGCACGGTGACCGGCATGGTCGAGGTGTTCGACGTCCTCGCTGTCACAGGGTCATCAAACGCTCGCCTCATGGCTGGCGGCATCACTAAGGCAACGATCCCAACGATGGCCGGCCTTGTGGCGTCCCTGTCAGGCATCCTCGCGCTCAACTTCATCGAGCGCTGGCAAAAGCAGGCCGTGGCTGAAACCGCGGACCATCTGGACGAAAAGGACTAAGCTATGCGCAGACATCGCCGTCCCGACGACGGAGCTGACGTCAACGTCACGCCGCTCCTCGATATCGTCTTTATCATGCTGATCTTCTTCATCGTCACGGCGACCTTCGTGACGGAGTCGGGGCTCGCACCGAACCTGCCGACGCCGAACGAGGACGAGAATGAAGATCGGCCACCGCCGTCACTTCTGCTGACCGTTCAGGTCGACGGTTTCGTGCTGGTGGACGACGTCCGGATCATCGATCCGCAGTCGACCAAGCCCGTCGTGGAAGAGTTCATGGCCAAGGAGCCAAAAGGCGTCGTGATTATCTCCGCTGCGGCTGATTCAGAGACTGGTATTCTGATCACCACGCTCGATGAAGCGCGTGAAGCGGCAGGGCCGGATCGGTACCCGCGGATCATCGTCTCCAAACAGGCGAGCCGCTGACACAATCGAAGGCCGCGTGTGGCGCGGCTTTCGCACCCGCTGGATTTGAACGGCGCTGAGGCGCCACGAATAATGAGGTTCAACGATGAGACGCTTGCAAGCCGCTCAAGAGGACGAGGAAGACGTCAACGTCACCCCGCTTCTCGACATCGTTTTCATCATGCTGATTTTCTTCATCGTGACGTCGACGTTCATCAAGGAGCCGGGGATCGACCCCTTGCGCCCTGAAGCATCGACTCAGGAAAAGCAGCGTCTGGTCGCTGTTCTTGTGGCGGTGAGTGAAGACAACGAAATCTGGATCGACGGCGACAAGGTCGAGCTGTCTGAGGTCAAGTACCGGGTGGAAGAGCTCCGCCGGGAATCGCCAAAGGGCAACGCGGTTCTTCAAGCTGACGCTGGCGCGCGCTCTGAGCTGACGCTCGATGTGCTGCAGCAGATCAAAGATGCCGGAATTGCCGACGTCGTCGTGTCGACGACCGAAGGCTAAGGGTTGAGTAGCTGGGCGCCCCGGGCGTTTGGTTCTACGGAGGAAATAAGATGGGCGGTTTGGTACGCGTGATCATCGGTCTGCCGGTTGCAGGCGTCGTGGTGGTCGGGCTGTTCCTGGTGATGTGGCTCCAGATCCGGCCGGGTGAACTCCCGCAGACGGAAGAGAGCGAGCCGGTGAACATCAACATCGGACGGCAAATTGAAGACTCAGCGGTGCGCAACGAGCGCCGGTTTGAGCGTCCGAAACTCGATGCTCCGCCCCCGCCGCCTCCGGCTATTGAGCGGCAGAACTTTGAGCCGCAGGTCGATGGCGTGCGCGCCACCGCGCCTGATTTTGGCACCGACGTCGACATTGGTTCGGGCTTTAACCCCGACCGCGATGCGCAGCCCCTCGTTCGGGTTCCTCCGCAAGGTTGGGAACGCTGCATCGACAGCAGCGGCGGCACAGAACGCGTCAGCCTTGAGTTTGACGTGGACCCTGCAGGCAACGTGATCAACGTTGAGGTGATCGACACCACCGACCGCTGCTACAACCGCTACGCCATCCGCTCGGCTGAGCGTTGGAAGTACCAGCCGAAGATCATCGACGGCGAAGCCGTGCCGCGCCGCGGCGTCCGCACCGTCATTCAATTCCAGGTCGCTGAGGAATAAGAGCCGATGACCGATTCGAAGATCCCAGCTCTGAAGCGCGTCAGTCGCGGTGTCCTAGCGGCGCTCCTGGCGACGACTGTGACGGTTCCGCTCGACGCCGCTTGGGCTCAGCGGTCCGCCCAGGAAGAAGAGGAACGCCGTCGCTCGCGCCAGACTCTGTCTGAGCGTGCGGGTCGTGCCCTCAATGATGCGCTGAACTTTGCCAACGAAGATCCGCCGCAGACGCAAGAGGCCCTTCGCGTGGTCAACGAGCTTCTGGCCCGTGACCTCAATGCTTACGACCGCTCGACGGCGCTCGAAATCCGCGGCAACCTGCTGTTCCAACTTGAGCGCCAAAACGAAGCCATCCGCGACTTCGTTCAGGTCCTCGAGATCGACGTTCTTCCGTTCGAACGTCTCCGGACGATCCGCCGGAACGTGGCGCAGCTCTACTTTGTGCAAGAGCAGTTCGCCCAAGCGGCGTCGTTCATGCAGACCTTCATCAATGAAGCAGGCGACCAGGCCCAGGCCAGCGACTACTTCATTCTCGCTGCATCACACGTTCAGAACGACAACCCACGCGCTGCGCGTCGTCCGTCTGAAACCGCCGTCCGCATGGACCAAGCGGCTGGCGAGCGGAACAAGCAGTACTATGACCTGCTGAACCTTATCTACAACGAGCTCGGCCTTGAGGCTGAGCGCGGTCGTCTTCTGGAGACGATGGTGGAATACTTCCCGTCGGAAGAACCATATTGGGTTCAGCTGGCGAGTGCGTACTCCGCGGCTGACCGCCGTGCAGATGCGCTTGCTGCTCTTGAGATCGCCTACAAAGCAGGCCTGATCGAAGACGAAGACAAGATCATCACGCTGTCGCAGTTCTATTACGACCAGAACAACCCTTTCCGCGGCGCGAAGCTTCTCTCGTCTGAGATGGACGCCGGCAACGTTGAGCGGAGCCTTGAGAACCTCGAACTGCTCGCTCAGCTCTGGGCGGCATCGCGTGAACAAGACGAAGCCATCGCAATCCTGACCGAGGCTGCGCCTAAGCGGAGCGACGGTCGCCTCTACTATCAGCTGGGTCAGAGCTATCTCGCCGACGAGAACTGGCGTCTGGCCATCCAGAACCTTCGCTCGGCACTCGCTCGCGGTGGTCTGGAAGAGCGCGAAGTCGCCAACGCCTACGTGCTGATCGGCACGGCGATCTTCTCGCAGGACAGTGACACGAAAGCGTCTCGCCAAGCGGCTAAGGCCGAGTTCGAGCGTGCCGCGCGCTACCGCTCAACGCGCCGGACCGCCCAAAGCTGGGTCGAGTACATCGATACCATTGAGAGCACGCTTGAGGCGCAAGCCCGGGTGGAATTCAGCCAGGCGGTGGAGCGCAAAGAGCGTGAAATCGAGCGCTGTAACTCGCTGATCGACGTGATCGAGCTGGGCGGCCTGACCGATGTGCCGCAAGAGCAAATCGATGGATGCCGTGCACTCCAGGCTCGGGTTGAAGAAGAAGGTGTCACCGCTGAACAGCTCGTCCGTGAGGAGCGCGGCGAGACCGAGGAAACCGAAGAAAGCAACGGCTAAGCTTCTTCCTCTCTATACAGATCAAAAGGCCGCCTGGTTCTTCAGGCGGCCTTTTCTTTTTTACGGAACGTACCGTGCTGGTCAGCCTACTGACGTTTGAGCATCAGGTTGGTTGTCGGGGTGCGCATCAGCGAGACCGGGCCAGGCCAGGGTCCGCTCTTCAATCGCGGTGAGTTTCGGCAGGGCCGCCAAGTCGGCACCGAACCTCCGGCCTGCATAGAGTTGCGGGATCAGGTAGCACTCAACAAGACCGGGCTGCTCGCCGCACGTGAAGGCAGAGCCCTCGGGCACCTGCGCTTCAAGGGCGCCGAGCCCCGTGTCGATCCAGTGAGCTGCCCATGCAAAGCTTTTCTCTCGGTCATGACCAAGCGGATCCTGCAAATATTTCAGTATACGCAGGTTTTGCAGCGGGTGGGTGTCGCACCCGATGATCGCCGCCAAGTGCCTGACTTTCGCCCGCTCAAGCGGGTCTTCAGGCAACAGCTTAGGCCCCGGCAGAACCTCGTCGAGATACTCGATGATCGCGGGGCTTTGCGAGAGCAGTGTGCCGTCGTCGAGCTCAAGTGTTGGCACCAGCCCTTGCGGATTGCGTTCAAGAAACGCGCTCTCCCGGTGTGCCCCCTCAAGGAGGTTGACCGGCACGATGTCCAACGTCTCACCCTTGAGCGCCAAGGCAATCCGTACACGATAGGATGTTCCTGAACGCCAGTAGCTGAAAAGCTTCATGGGGCCTCCTATGTTGCCGCCCGCTGCCTGGCCTCTAGTCGAGGTCAGGAACTGGTCCGCCAGCGGCGATCCACTCGTCAATCCGAACCGTCAGCACGTCCAGCGGAGCGCCGCCGTCGCGTAGGATCTGGTAGTGGAAAGCCGGGAGGTTGAAATCGTCACCGAGTTCTTCAGCCGCTTTCGCCCGCAGGTCCTGAATATGCAGCATGCCGATTTTATAGGACAGCGCCTGGCCGGGCCATACCGAGTACCGCTCAATCTCTGTGGCCACTCCGCCGGGATTCATACCGGCGTTGGCGACCATGTAGTCGATGGCTTCTTCACGGCTCCACTTTTTCGCATGCATGCCGCTGTCCACGACCAGTCTGACCGCACGGAACAGCTCGTCTCGCAAGCGGCCAATGTCGCCATACGGATCATCGTCATACAGACCAATCTCCTTCGCGAACTGCTCTGAGTAAAGCGCCCAGCCTTCTGCGTATCCTCCGGTCGAGCCCGCTTGCCGCACGAGGAGAGGGGTGCCAGCCGCTTCTGTCGCCAGGGCGAGCTGGAAGTGGTGGCCCGGCACGGCTTCATGATAGGTTAGCGTAGGTAGTGAGAACTTTGGCTGTGCTGCGGTATCGCGCAGGTTGATGAAATAGATGCCTGGGCGTGATCCGTCCACGGACGGCGGGTTGTAGTAACCGCCGGGCGCGCCCTGCTCCGCATACGCAGGAACCGGGCGGACCTCAAACGGTGTCTTCGGCGTCTGAAGGAAGAAGTCTCCCATCACCTTCTCCGCTTCCGCGCCCAGCTCGCGGACATAGGCGAGCAGCATCTCTTTGCCTTCTGGTGTGTTCGGAAACACCTGCTCAGGGCTCGCTGTGATCGCGGCGAGGCGCTCACCGGCGGTGCCTTCGGTCATGCCGATCTGAGTGAAGAGGGCTTCCATTTCCGCCTGGATGCGCGCGACTTCGGATTTGCCCAATTCGTGCACGTCGTCCGCGCTGATGTTGCCCTCGCCATTCACCTTGACCAGCAGCTCATAGACTTCGGGGCCGCGGGGGATGTCCCAGATGCCAGCATCGTGGGTGGTGTCTTCTTGATAGGACTGCAGGGTACTGATCAGCTCCTGATAGCCAGTATAGACCGACCCTTCGATCGCGGATTTTGCGTCAGCCAACAGTGCGTCTGTATCGGCGCCGTCGATATTCTCCAGCGCCCCGGCAAAGTGCGTGTACAGAGGGTTCTCTTCAGGTGCTGATGCGATGAAGATCTCTGCGTTCCGGATCGCTCCGCTCACCGCATAGTCGGGGGGGAGGGCGCCCGCCGATGCGTTGGTGTCGATCAGCTCGATCGCGCCTGCAAACTGTTCATAAAACTGGTTCAGTCGCTCGATATAGGCTTGCGCGTCATCCACGGTGGCGAGCGCATGGTTCTGGGTCATGAACTGGGGCAGGTCGACGTGCACACCGCCGATCTGTGTGACGATGTACGGGCTATTGTACCCGCCGGCGAGGGCGTAACCCGCCTCGTCGGCGATGGCGTAGAGCGTGTTCTTCGCCTCAGTTCCTGCCAGCAGCACGCGCAGATACTCTGCGCGCTCGGGCGACAATTCCGCGGGGTCAAAGCCCTTTAGCGTCGCCTCGGCGCGCGCCTCAAAGTCCTTGGCCTCCTGGTACCCGGCCAGGCCAGGCGCGCTGAACCTGTCTTTGTACCTGCCGCCAGCGACCTCTTCGGAGACACTGTAGAATGTCGCCACTTCCGGCGACATCCGGAACATCTCAGTGGTGATCGACTCCAGCGCGTCATCAAACCGTTGATCCGCCTCAGAAATCACCTGCACTGCAGGCGGCGTCACCGCAGCCGGAATTTCGGCTTGGTTTTGCGTACCCGCAGGCTCTGAACAGGCAAACAGCGCGAGAGCAGCCGCGCCCGAAGCGAGGGCGGCGAGGCGTGAAGCATGGCGCATGACGGGGATCCTTCCGAGATATTCTGCTCCGGTCTTTCCCGTTTTTGCTGGTGAATCGCAAGGTTCAGACCCGTTCACGTTTTGATCGAACATCGCCTTGATGGTGGTAGGGGCGCTGCCCATATCTTGAGCAGCGTTGCCGCTAGGGACGCTGGAACTTTCGATGCTCAATGAGAGGTCGCATGCAATTTGAGAACTTTACTGACCGCGCCCGCGGTCTCATCCAGGCTGCCCAAACGATTGCTGTTCGGGAAAGCCATCAACAGATCACATCCCACCACCTCCTGAAGGCGCTGCTCGATGACAGCGAGGGGCTCGCGTCTGGGCTCATCCGCCAAGCAGGCGGTGATCCCTCCGTTGCGCTCAGCCTGTCTGATCAGGCGTTGGCGAAGCTGCCCCAGGTGCAGGGCGACGGTGCGCAGGTGTACCTCGCGCAGGAAACCGTCCGTGTGCTGGCGCGCGCGGAAGAGGTGGCGAAGAAGGCTGGCGACAGCTTCGTGACGGCAGAGCGTCTGCTGCTCGCCCTCGGAATGGAGGGTGCGGCGAAGGATGCGCTGGCGAAGGCCAATGCCTCGCCGCAAGCGCTCAACACCGCCATCGAAGTCCTGCGCAAGGGCCGCACCGCGGATAGTGCGAGTGCGGAGCAAAGCTACGACGCGCTGAAGCGCTACGCCACCGACCTCACCGCCCGTGCGCGGGAAGGGAAGCTTGATCCCATCATCGGCCGCGACGAGGAAATTCGCCGGGCGATGCAGATCCTCAGCCGACGGACGAAGAACAATCCCGTGCTCATCGGTGAGCCGGGCGTGGGTAAGACAGCCATTGCCGAAGGCCTCGCCCTGCGTATCGTTGATGGCGATGTGCCTGAGAGCCTCAAGGACAAACAGCTCCTCGCCCTCGACATGGGCGCGCTCATTGCCGGTGCCAAATTCCGCGGTGAGTTTGAGGAGCGGCTGAAGGCTGTCCTTTCGGAAGTGGAGGCGGCGGACGGCGGCATTGTTCTATTCATTGACGAGATGCACACGCTGGTCGGTGCCGGTAAAGCCGATGGCACGATGGATGCGTCGAACCTCCTCAAACCTGCCCTGGCGCGGGGAGAGCTGCACTGTATCGGCGCGACGACGCTCGATGAGTATCGCAAGCACGTGGAGAAGGACGCGGCGTTGGCGCGGCGCTTCCAATCTGTCTTCGTCAGTGAACCGACGGTTGAGGATACCATCTCGATCCTCCGAGGCCTCAAGGAAAAATACGAGCTGCACCACGGTGTGCGGATTTCCGACGGTGCAATTGTGGCGGCATCAACCCTCTCGAACCGCTACATCACCGACCGCTTCTTGCCAGACAAAGCCATCGACCTGGTGGATGAGGCAGCCTCACGCCTCCGCATGGCCGTCGACTCCAAGCCTGAAGAGCTCGATGCGCTGGACCGTCAGATCATCCAGATGAAGATCGAGCGCGAGGCGCTGATCAAAGAGGACGATGATGCGTCCAAAGATCGTCTGTCCACGTTGGAAACGGAGCTCTCTGACCTTGAGAAGCGTTCTGGCGAGCTGACCGCCCAGTGGGAGGCCGAACGTGCGGCGCTGGCCTCGTCGACCGAGCTGAAAGAGCAGCTGGATCGCATGCGCGCTGAACTGGCCGATGCTGAGCGCACCGGCGATCTCGCACGTGCGTCGGAGTTGAAGTACGGCCGCATCCCGCTGGTCGAGAAGCAGCTCGATGAGGCCCAGGGCCACGACCCGGGTGATCTCGTTCAGGAGGTGGTCGATAGCGAAGCGGTGGCGCAGGTTGTCTCGAAGTGGACGGGCATCCCCGTCGACAAGATGCTGGAAGGCGAGCGCGAGAAGCTGCTCAAGATGGAGGAGGCGCTGCACAAACGCGTCGTCGGCCAGGACGAGGCTGTCCTTGCAGTCTCCGCGGCGGTGCGCCGCGCGCGAGCGGGTCTCCAGGACCCCAACCGTCCGCTGGGCAGCTTCTTGTTCCTTGGCCCGACCGGTGTCGGCAAGACGGAGCTGACCAAAGCACTGGCTGCGTTCCTGTTCGACGACGACCAGGCGATCCAGCGGATCGACATGTCTGAGTTCATGGAGAAACATGCGGTGAGCCGCCTGCTCGGCGCGCCTCCCGGCTATGTCGGCTACGAAGAAGGCGGTGTGCTGACAGAAGCTGTCCGTAGACGCCCTTATCAGGTCATCCTGTTCGATGAGGTGGAAAAGGCGCACCCTGACGTCTTCAACGTCCTCCTCCAGGTGCTGGACGAAGGCCGGTTGACCGACAGCCAGGGTCGGGTTGTGGATTTCCGCAACACGCTGATCATCCTCACCTCGAACCTGGGTGCGGAGTTCATGGCTGGCCTCTCTGAGACGGCTGACGTAGACGCTGTCCGTCCGCAGGTCATGGATGCTGTCCGCGCGGCATTCCGGCCGGAGTTCCTGAACCGGCTTGATGAGATCATCCTATTCTCACGCCTCAAGCGCGAGCAAATGGGTGCCATTGTCGACATCCAGCTGGCCCGCCTTAAAGCGCTGCTCGCCGATCGGAAGATCACGATCGCCCTCGACGAAGCGGCGCGGGAATGGATGGCTGAAGCTGGCTACGACCCAGCCTTTGGCGCGCGGCCCCTCAAACGGGTCATCCAGAAAGCACTACAGGACCCGCTGGCTGAGCTGATCCTGAGCGGTGAGGTGAAGGACGGCGACGCTCTGAACCTTTCGGCGGATGCTGATGGCTTAACCATCAACGGAGTGCCGCTCAAATCGCGGGACACGTTCCGTTTGGGCCAGGAGCAAACGCCGATGGCCACCCCTGAAAGCCGCATGATCAACTGATGATGCACAAAAGAAAGCCCGGGAACCGATGTCAGCCCGGGCTTTTTTCGCGGCAAAGCGTAACTTGTTGCAGAGCAATAGTCCTTTCAGACGCCATTCAATAAAATTTGCATTCGTACTAATTTGAGAGAATACGCGGTATGCGGAGGTGAATGAAACCTTACCGCAACAGAAAATTCATCCGTCTCAAGATGATCTTAACGGTCAGCATGAGTCTTCAAACATCTGCACTGACCGAGCTTTAACAAAGATTGCCTAGGTGCATCCTTATCGGTCGAGCGGGGGTTCGACTTGGTGAGGAGAGAGACAATGAAAAAAGCGATGAAGGGTGCCTTCGCGGCACTCCCCGCCGTGGTGGTGACGGCATTCCTGGGATCTGTGAACGCAAACGCTGCGGTTGCACTGCTCGAAGAGCCTGCGATTCTGAAAGCGGTACCGCCGAGCTATCCGCGTGCTGCTGAGCGCCGCTCGATCGAGGGCGTCGTGAAAGTGAGCATCGATGTGGCTGCTGACGGTTCGGTTGCAGCCGTCAACGTGGTTGAGGCCAATCCGGCTGGCATCTTCGACACCTCGGCCATCAACGCGGTCAAACGTTGGAAGTTTGAGGAAGGGAAGCCGACGCAAGGCGTCCTTAAGACCATTCGGTTTAAGCTCGAAGGATAACACTGCCTTGGGCGAGGTAGGCGAGGGCTAAGGGCTATGCTTGATCGACTGACAACAATCCGCACGCGTCTTTTGAGCGGATTGACCGCTTCCGCACTTTTGCAGCTGGTGGCCTTGGCCATCGCTGTGGTGGCATTGTTCGCCACGGGTGAGGCGGTCAGACAGGTCAGCACGGTCAAGCTGCCCCAAGCTGGTCTTGCCAATGAGCTCTCCTACGCATCCGAACGGATGGGCGACAACATCGCCGGCCTCATCGCTTCAACAAGCGATGAGGTTCGTGCACAGAGCTATTCTGATTTACAATAACCTTTCGAATACTCAGCTGGCCTCCTGGGCCAGCAGGAGATGGGTGAGGCGTCCACGGAGCATTTGATTGCTCTTGAAGAAGCGCGTGTTGCGCTTCTTTCGTCCGCACGCTCTGTGAACACGGCGCAGGAGAGCTATCTCCGCTTCGGTGAGGAGCAGCGCGGCCTTCGCGCCAACGCAACAGAGCTGCTCGCTGCCCTTCAGGAAGCCAATGAAGGCGCCATCGACGGTGCAAGCGGCGCCGATGTGGAGACGCTTCTCCGCCTTGGCCTTTCCG
>JBCCTF010000065.1:0-19734 GCA_039198765.1 Pseudomonadota bacterium | reverse complement strand
GCCATGCTCCGTGAACGTCTCAATGCCGTCGGTTTCAACCGAGGCTTTACCGTCGCGGATGGCATGGAAAAGATCGTTGTCGGGGACCAGGCAGAAGCGCTGATCCCATGGGTTGTAGCTCGGCTTGAAGTGCGGATCGATCGGTGTGTTCTCGCCGATTTCCTGCCGCACCCCCTTCTCCACCATGCCGCGCATGAATTTTGGGAAACGGCGCGAGAGCTGATAGGTCAGTGTGCCCATCATAATCCGCTTGATACGGAAGAATTTGTAAGTCGCAGCAGGTGGCAAGATCTTCCGCACAACATCAAACCAAGGATCCTTCGCAGGGAGCGACGCGATGTAGGTTGGCGAGCGCTGGAGCATGGTCACATGCCCCGCCTTGTCCGCCATCGCAGGGACAATTGTCACTGCGGTCGCGCCAGAACCTACCACCACGACCTTTTTGCCCTCATAGTCGAGGTCCTCCGGCCAGAACTGAGGCTCAATAATCTGCCCACGGAACGAATCCTCGCCGCCCATCATCGGCACGTGGCCGGTTTTGTAATCGTAGTACCCGCAGCACGAGAACACAAAGCGGGAGCGGACATACTCCACCCGGCCGTCCGTATGCTCCACTTTCGACGTCCACAGCGCATCGTCGGAATTGAACGACAGCTCCGTCACGCGGGCGCCATAGTTGATCTTGTCGGCGACCTGATACTCCTCAGCCGTGTCCTCGATGTAGCCTTTGATCGAAGGCCCATCGGTCAGGGACTTCGGCAAGTGCCAAGGCCTGAATGGATAACCGAGGGTGTACATGTCGCTGTCGGAGCGAACGCCAGGATAGCGGAACAGGTCCCATGTGCCGCCCATCCGTTCCCGCGCCTCGAACAGGCGGAGGGACAGATGCGGCAGGTGGATCCGTAGGCGGCTTGCCGCGCCAATGCCCGACAGCCCCGCGCCGATGATGACGACATCTTCGATGGTCTCGGTGTGCATCGCACTCCCCTTTGCGCGAGGCGAATGATACATGCCCCGCGAACGTTATCGTTTGGTCTGAATGAGAGCAGAGATCATGGAATCCACCAAGGCACTTCTCAGCATAATGGTTATAGGTTTGGCGGCTTGTCAGACGACTGAACCTGTGCAGCCGCCAGGCGCAGAGGTGCGTGCAGCCTTGGGGCCGGTGTCTGCGGAGAGCCTGGAGCGGCATGTCGCCACAATGAGCGACGACAGCTTCGGCGGACGCGCGCCCGGAACGGACGGCGGACTGCGGACGCGGGCGTATCTCGTCTCGGAGATGGAGAAACTGGGCCTCGAGCCACTTGGCGATTCGTTCGAGCACAAAGTGACGCTGGTTAGCCGGACCCTCGACGGCGCCCAATCCAAGGCTCGAGTCGACCTTGGGCGCCGCCGGTTTGATGAGCTGAGTTACGGACCTGAGGCGGTGTTCTGGACCAAGCGCGATGATCGCCGCCTCTCGCTGCAAGGGTCAGAGATGGTGTTCGTCGGCCACGGTGTGGTCGCGCCGGAATTTGGCTGGGATGATTATGCGGGCCTAGATGCGTCGGGGAAGACAGTCGTGATGCTGATCAACGACCCCGGCTTCCGCCAGCAGGGCGAGGATTTCGGCGGCAACGCGATGACCTACTACGGCCGCTGGACCTACAAGTTTGAGGAAGCGGCACGCCAAGGCGCTGACGCGGCGATCATCATCCACCAAACAGAACCCGCCGCTTACGGCTGGGGCGTTGTCGAGGGCAGCTGGACGGGCCCGCAGCTCGACCTGCCCCGGGACGAAGACGCAACGCCGCCGGTGGTGGTCGAAGGCTGGGTCACCAGCGAGCAAGCCGAAGCTCTGTTCACATCGGCTGGGCTGAACTTCGCCGCGCTTGAAGCTGCCGCCACGAAGCCAGGGTTCAAGCCTGTGCCTATGGGCAACCTGAAGTTCACCGCTGAGCTTTTCCAATCGCTCTCCTCAATGGAGAGCGCAAACGTTGCCGGGGTGCTGCGGGGCTCTGAGCGGCCTGACGAGTACATTCTCTACACAGCGCACTGGGACCATCTCGGCATCGACTTTGACGCCGTCGCCCGCGGCGAAGATGGGGTCTACAACGGCGCCGTCGACAACGCGACGGGGACCGGCGGAATCCTCGCCATGGCTGAGACCTGGGCGAAGGCAGGCATCACGCCGAAGCGCAGCCATCTCTTCCTCGCCGTGACCGCTGAAGAGTCAGGCCTCCTCGGCTCCAAAGCGTTCGCCAGCAATCCACCCGTGCCGCTCAAGAACATCGTCGGCGGCATCAACGTGGATGCCATGCTGCCCCTGGGCCGGGCCAGCGACGTCACAGTGATGGGCTTCGGTTCATCGGAACTCGAGGACATCCTCGGAGACATTGCTGGACTGGAAGAGGTTCGCCTGACCCCAGACCCTGAGCCGCAAAACGGCTACTTCTATCGGTCCGACCAGCTTGAGTTCGCCAAGCGCGGTGTGCCGATGCTTTACGTCGACAATGGCCTAGACCTCATCGAAGGCGGCATCGAGGCAGGCCAAGCCGCCTCTGCCGCGTATAGAGCGGGACCTTATCACAATATCTCCGACGAATTTGATCCCGATCAATGGACCTTCGAAGGAATGGTCCAAGCGATGACCATCCTGCGCGACGTTGGTGTCGTGCTGAGCGAGGATGAATCCCGACCAAACTGGTACGTTGGTAACGAATTTCGGGCAGTTCGCGATGCACAGTTGCTGCAGGACGAGTGAGACCACACGTGCGTAACCCCTGAGGGACAATAGTCATGGCCTATTTGCCGATCTCCACAGAACCGCCGTTCACGATCGATACAAAGGCGCTGAAGGAAAAAGGCGCAGAGCTGAACGCGGCCCACACCCACGCCGATCCCTTCCCGCACACGGTGATCGACGACTTCCTTCCGATGGACGTCGTCCGCTACTGCTTGGACAACTTCCCAGGCCAGCTGGGCGCAAGCGGTGATGAGTTCGATCGCGCGCAGGAGCGCTTCAAGCGCAGCTTCCAGCCCGACGACTTCGACAACCCCATCCTTCGCAACCTGTTCTACCACTTCAACAGCCTGCCGTTTGTGCAGATGGTGGAGCGGATCACAGGGATCAAAGGCCTGATCCCCGACCCTTATTTCATGGGCGGCGGCTTCCACGAGACCCGCACCGGCGGCCACCTGTCGATGCACGCCGACTTCAACCACCACAAGCTGCTCGACGTGGAGCGCCGGGTGAACGTCCTAATGTACCTCAACGAGGACTGGGAGGACGGCTACGGCGGTGAGCTGGAGCTTTGGGACGAGAACATGAAAGAGTGCCGTCAGCGCGTGGTCCCCATCGCGGGCCGCTGTGTGATGTTCAACACCACCGGTGACAGCTGGCACGGCCATCCGCATCCCGTGGCCCATCCCGACGGCAAACCACGCCGCTCGATCGCGCTCTATTACTACACAGCGACGTGGGACGAGATGTCCGCGGGGAAAACAACGCAGTTCAAGGTGCGCCCCGATACCGAAGATCGCGTTGACTGGAAGGTCAGGACAACCGAAACGCTCACCGAAGTGTTGCCGCCGATCCTGATGCGGCCGACAAGAAAAGTGATCAACAAGGTGTTCCGCTGACCTCAACGGCGAACGCCGATGAGGAGTGAGCATGAGCGTCACCACGGACGTGGACCCTGCCCGTGAACCGGACACGAAGGTCTCGGTTGCCGAGACCTTCGGGATCAAATCCAACATGCAGGTGCCTGCCTTCAAAGAGGGCGGCGACCACGTCCCTGCGCGCGACGACAGCTACCGCTTCGACCCGCAGACGACCCTCGCGATCCTGGCAGGCTTTGCCTACAACCGCCGGGTGATGGTCCAGGGCTATCACGGTACCGGCAAGTCCACGCATATTGAGCAAGTGGCGAGCCGCCTCAACTGGCCCTGTGTACGGATCAACCTCGACAGTCACGTCAGCCGGATCGACATGATCGGCAAAGACGCCATTGTGATCGAAGACGGCAAGCAGATCACAGCATTCAAAGAAGGCATTCTTCCGTGGGCGTTCCAACGTCCCTGCGCCCTGGTCTTTGACGAGTATGATGCGGGCCGTCCCGACGTGATGTTCGTGATCCAGCGCGTGCTGGAAGCGGAAGGTCGCTTGACCCTCCTCGACCAGAATAAGGTGCTGACGCCGCACCCGTCGTTCCGGTTGTTCGCCACAACCAACACGATCGGTCTGGGCGATACCACCGGCCTCTATCACGGGACCCAACAGATCAACCAAGGCCAGATGGACCGTTGGTCGATCGTCACGACACTGAACTATCTTCCGCATGAGGAAGAAACCAAGATCGTCGCAGCGAAGCTGCCGAGCTATCAGACCGAGGAAGGCGAGAAGACGCTCGACGCCATGGTCCGTGTCGCCGACATGACCCGCAACGCGCTGATGGCGGGCGATATCTCCACCGTGATGAGCCCGCGGACAGTGATCACCTGGGCCCAGAACGCCGAGATTTTCGGCGACATCGGCTACGCTTTCCGCGTTACGTTTTTGAATAAGTGCGATGAGCTGGAACGCCCGCTGATCGCGGAATTCTACCAACGCGCCTTCGGCGAAGATATCCCCGAAGCCAGCCACCTCATCGACGTCGCTTAATCAGCCGTACACTGAACACCTCTCCCTACAAGGGAGAGGTCAAGATCTTCGATTTCGGGTTGGGGAAATCAGCCGTGCGCCCCAAAATGGTGTGCAATCGCCAAGCTGATCCGCCGGCACTGCCCAAAAGCACGCTCAAGTGGGGCAATCGCATCTTGCTCGATCGCCTCATACCCAGTGTCACCCATATCATCGTCAGCAGGCTCGTCGAATAGCTTCGCATTCTCCGTCGACTGACGTTGCGGGAACCCAACTCGCAACTGTTCCACCGCACGCGGAACATCAAGCGCGAGAATCTCCGACAGCACCTCATCACGAGAAAACCCGCCAGCACGCGCGAAAGCAGGCAACCGTGCGCCCAGCAGGAACATATGCTGCATCAGCGCAAGCCGAAGCGCGTGAAGAAGATCAAGATTGAGCGGCGCGGGGCCAAGCTTCTCAAATCCCATGTCTTTCAGCCCTCGCTTCAGCTTGATCGCACCAGGACGCAGGCGCGCTGCAAGCTCAAGTGCAGCGAAGTATCGGCGGTCACCGACAAGGTGCGCAGCAAGATCACCGCATGCCCGCTCAAGGTGCGGCTCTCCACCCGAGATCGGCCGCGTCGCCCAAAAGCTTCCGTCATAGAGCTTCATGTAAGCGATCAGCGTCTTCATATCCGACAGCTCTGACGCTCGTGCCACAAGCTTCATCAGCATACGGAACCGATCAGACGATCGATAGAGCTCTGTATACGCCTCAGTCTCTCGGCCAATCGCGTCGCCGACGCCCGCATGAATGTTCGACACATAGCCAATTTGCTGAAGGCTACCATTGTGCGAGATCGCTCGGATACGGCGAAGGCTGAGCTCCTCTTCCCCAGAGCGCTCAAACTGCCGCTTCGTCTTCCGCGAACCTGCAACAGGAAGCAGCGCAAGCCCCGGCCCCATCGCGACAGTTGCCATCGCCTCCTCACCGAACAGGGTCATCTGTTCAGCACGCACCGTATTATAGAAATCGAGACTATCGTCCGCACTCAGATAGAATCGATCGTCGGTTTGGTGTTTCGTCGCGCGCGCGACAAGAAGACCAGCTAAAACAGCCCGCGCTGCGTCTGGCGATGCGAACCAGGCATACCCGTCGCCGCCTTGAAAACTGATTTCATGGCTCAGCCGCGTCCCGTTCTCGGCAAACTGTCGCCGAGCCCAGGGCGACATCGCATAATTGCTCCGTGTCACGATTGATTCGGGGTGGCCACCACGCCCCATGCTCTCACCATGGGTGTTGAAGATCACAGCCTCCAAATCGCTGAGGCCTGCCCTCTTCATCTCCCGCGCCAGCTGTCCTTGCAGCCGCTCAATCGCCATCGTGGCTGGCAGCTGCCCCATGAACCGCCCCGCGTCGGAGAAACCCGCCTCGATCGAGATGCGCCCTCGCCGCTTCGCCTGCTCTGCAAAAGCCGGCTGATCAATAAGCACACTGAGGATACGCCCGCTACGGTCAAAACTCTCAGCTGTCTCGAAAAGCGGACAGATATCAAGAGCGTCAGAAATGCCGTAACGGTTCGCCAGGAACAGCGCGGTGAGCACCGTCACCGGGTTCTCACACTCTGCAATCAACAGCCGGATCGGTGTATCAGCATCCACATGCTTTAAGATCTGCGCAGCCGTGATCGCAATTCGGCGGGCAGAAGAGGTCTCCTCAGCAAGGCTACCAAAGTTGACGCGGACCGGCTTCACCTCCGCAATCGCCTTATTAACCACCGACAGAACCGAATGCCCGAAAAGGTCCGCATCAGGACCAATCGGCAAGAGCGAACGCGCAGCATTCCGAATTTGTGCTGCGTTCAGGCGGAAGTGAATTTCGCCTAACCCCAACCCGCGAACCTTCATCAGGGACGCGATCGCCAAAAGCTCAATCGCTTCGTCTTTGCCCGCACCCTTCGCGGCTTCGCGCAACTGCGCAATCGGTCCTTTAAGTGAAACGAGACGCCATTGGTCATCAGCAGTCAGATGATTAGCTGCATCAGCAACACCTTGCGGCGAAGCTAGAGCCTTCTCGTCCTTGAACCTTTCCAGCATCGCCCGCGCCCGTTCCAATGCGCCGCGGAGGCCCGCAAGAACCGGGGCGACTCCCTGAACGGAGGCAACGTCTTCCAAGCGCTCTGCATAGTCTGCCAGCGCGGCCGCCTTCTCAGAAAGGCGGTGCTGAAAGATCCGTACCCAGCCAATGTCTTGCCGACCATCGAGATCATAGCCCACCCACGTGGCCAGACCGATGGAGCACGGCAAAAGCGATCGGAAGTCGTCACCCACCCGCACCTCGGCCTCGCGCAGCACTGTCCGGCTCACGTCCACGATGGCGTCAGCAGCCGAGGCCAAGGCGTCGCACGCCTCACGATGCTCATCATCAAGAGCGATCCGCGCTCGGGTGGCCGTTGCATCGGACAGAGGCCCGTCGCCTCGCAAGGCAGAGCCACCACCAGGCGCCATGGCGAAGGTTGGATGCCCTGTGAAAACAATTGTCTCCACTGGGCGCTCTGTTAACTGACGAATGGCATCGGTCGTGTCGGCTTCGTTCAGCAGTGTACGGACAGCACTCTCAAGATCACCGCCCGCCTCGAGATAAGCCTCGCCTCGCATCGCCCGAGCCGATGCCGCCTCCTCCGACAGCGCTGCGATCATTTCTTCCGTTTGATCAAGCGAGATATCGCCCCGCTCAATAGCCTGGGAGAGCTCATGGGACAGGCGACGAACCGGATTGGCCAACGGGTCAGTCTCAAGCTCGCCCCGTAAGGCCGCCAGCCGGTCTTTCAAAGCGTTGAGATCAAAAGATATTTCTGACATGCGGCCTCCTTGGCGGTCGACGTCTTGCGTAGACCACCAGCGAGCGGGCGCAAAGGCCGCGCCTGTAGTTTATGCGACTGCGGGCTTGGCCCCCTGGCGCAATGTCAGCCACGCGACCGCGTTGACGCCGAGGATGGCGAGCAGGACGATCCCGAACCCGGTGCCTAGCGATCCGCTTGCAACGCCGTAGGGTGAGAATACCAAATAGAGACAGACCACGAGCGACAGCAGGGTCACGGCGACCGGCCTGGCGAAGCGCCACGGCGTGAGGTCGACCTTCTCGGCCTTCTCAAACGTCCAAGGCGTGGCTCGCGGTTTGATCATCCCTACACCGAGCATGATGGCGACCTCGATGACGAAAAGGATCGCGTACAGATGGAGGAAGTGGATGGTGATCTGCTCACTGAAGGCAAACTTCGCGAGCCCGTAGGCAACGATATGGAAGACGATGACGATCTTGGCACCGAGTGCCGGTGTGTTTCTCGTAAACAGGCCGACAAGGACGATCGCGATGATAGGGATGTTGTAGAAGCCCGTGAAAATTCTGATGATCTGCCAGAGGCCTTCAGGCGCAAACGCGAGAAGCGGAGCCACCACGAAGGAGAAGATGGCGATGACGACACTTGCGATCATCGCCACACGGACGGATTCTTTATCGCCGACCTTGCCCTTCTTCATCGGGGTGTAGATGTCGAGGGTGAACATCGTGGCTGCGCTGTTCAGGAGTGAGTTGAACGAGCTGAAGACCGCTCCAAAGAGCACCGCTAGGAAAAAGCCCATCATCCATACGGGGAACACGTCGCGGATGAGAGCGGGGTAGGCTTCGTCAATGCTGCTCAGTCCCGGGCCGTAGAGATGGAATGCGATGACGCCGGGGAGCATCATGAAAACGGGGACCAAAAGCTTGAAAAAGCCTGAGAAAAGAACGCCCTTTTGTCCCTCAGCGAGGTTTCTTGCGGCGAGCGTCCTCTGGATGACGTATTGGTTGGTGCACCAATAGAAGAGGTTGGCAAAAATCATCCCTGTAAAGAGGGTTCCAAATGGCGTTGGCGCGCTGGCGTCGCCGATGGCGTTGAGCTTCTCAGGATTTTCGGTGACAATCGTCTGAAGGCCGTCGAGGAGATCGCCGCCGCCGAGCGCGATGAGGCCGAGGACCGGAACGAGCGCACCAACAATCAGAAGGCCGATCCCGTTGAGAGTATCGGAGACTGCCACGGCTTTCAGTCCTCCGAACACGGCATAGATGGCGCCGATAGTCCCGATCGTCAGCACCGTGAGGACCAAGGCCGGAAACTGCTCCAGGTTGAGCAGCGTTGGAATGTCGAACAGCTTGATAACCGCAATCGCGCCTGAATACAGCACGGACGGAATGGTCACGAGACCGTAGCCGAGCATGAACAGGATGACGGACATGCGCTGCACATCTTCGTCGAACCGACCACGGAGGAATTCGGGGAGCGTCGTGAACGCGCCCGCGAGGTATCGCGGCAGAAAGATCATCGCCATGGCGACGGTGGACACCGCGGCGGTCACCTCCCACGCCATGCTGGAGAGATTAAATCCGTAGGCGGAACCATTGAGACCGATCAACTGCTCAGCGGAAAGGTTTGTGAGAAGCAGTGAGCCGGCGATGAACAGGCCCGACAGGTTGCGGCCGGCGAGGAAGTAGCCGTCTTTCGAGCTAACCTCGCCCTTCGTCTGCTGGTACGAAATCCACGCGACAAGCGCCATGAAACCCACGCAGCTCGCGAGGGTTAGAATGAGTTCAGGCTGTGCCAGGGTCGCCTCCCAAGATCTTCCGTTATTCTCCGTCCACGTCTTGCCGCGCGGCTCGGTCGTAAGGGAAGGTCTTAGGCGGCTGACGCCTCAAAGCGAAGGGTGGTGAACAGTCCGTTCGCAAAAACAAGGCCTTCGCCCGAGCGTTCTTGCGCTTTCTCCACGGCGCCTAGGACCAAAGTGTGGTCGCCTGCGTCGTGGGTGGCGAATCGGGTGCACTCAAAAACGCTGAGACAGCCGTCGATGATCGGCACACCGTGGGCGTTGAGGTGGTGCTCAACGCCGTCGAACGCGTGCTTGGAGCGCACGAAGCCGTCGCAGATGGCCCGTTGATCCGCGGACAGAACGTGGATCGCGAAAGCATCGGCACCGACGAACAGGTCGTGTCGGGAGGATTTCTTATCGGGGCTCCACATCACCAACGCAGGATCAAGCGAAATGCTAGCAAAACTGTTCGCTGTGATTCCGATCAGGCCCTCAGGCGAGGCGGCGGTGATCACGGTGATGCCCGTGGCGTAGCGGCTCAGCGCTGTGCGGAACTTGCGCGGATCATTTGCTGGATTGAATGCGGTGTTCACGGATGTTTGGGACATCAAGCAACCTCCTCCCCTCTGGCGGCTGTGTAGATTTCGAACCAGTCGACGCGGGACAGCTCAACGCTCTTCGCGTCACCCATCGTCCGTATACGATCAAGGCTATTGGTCCCCAGAACGGGCAAGATGCGCGCTGGATGGTGCAGCAGCCATGCGACCGCAACGGACGCGGCATCAACGCGCTGCTCTTCGGCGATGCGGTTCAGAACGGCGAGCACCGCTGCACCCTCAGGCTTGAACAGCGCGCCGCCTGCAAGGGGTGACCAAGCCATCGGCACGACACCGCGTTCCTGGAGGAACGCGAGGTCTCCATTGGTGAACGCATCATTAGCAAGGACGCTCATCTCAATTTGGTTCGTACACAGCTCAGTGGACATTGCCGACTGAAGGAGCGTCCAGTCATGGGGCCGGAAGTTGGACACGCCCACGGCATTGACCTTGCCGCTTTTGACCACCTCATCCAGCGCGGCACCCGTTTCATCCGGGTCCATCAGCGGGTCTGGGCGGTGGATGAGCAGCAGGTCGATCCGGTCCGTCGCCATAAGACGCAAGGAATGTTCGACGGACGAAACGATATGCTCCCGCGTCGTGTCGTAGTATTTGACCCGAGCGCCTTCGTAGCGGCCTGCCGAGATGATGATGTCGCATTTCGTGACCAATTCGATCCGATCACGGAGCGCCGGGGCATCTTTCAAACAAGCGCCCAGCGCCTCCTCCGCCATGTAGCCGCCATAGATGTCGGCCTGGTCCATGGTGGTGATGCCCTGTTCAAGGCAGGCCTCGATCTTCGCGCGAACATGGTCAGGCGACGTGTTCGGATCATCGCAAAGGCGCCACATGCCGTAGGCGATGCGGGAGAGCTCAAGCTCTTCAGTGAGGCGGACACGATCCATCAGACACGCTCCCCTGTGCCAAGAGGCGTCGGCGGAACATCAGCTGGGACACGTCCGTACACTTCGGGAAGGGAGCAGGTCTTCATCTGAGGCAGTACGCGCTCACCAAAGCTCTTGCATTCGTCGATATGCGGGTACCCGGAAAAAATGAATGCGCGGATGCCCATCTTTTGGTAGGTCTCCAGTTCACTGAGCACCTGGTCCGTCGAACCGACAAGCGCTGCGCCGCAGCCGGAACGGGCTCGGCCAACACCGGTCCACAGGTGGGGCTCAACATAGCCATACTGGTCTGCAAGCTCTCGCGCCTTCGCTTGGTGCGATACACCGAGGCTGATGGAGTCGTGGGCACGATCGCGGATCAATCGTCCGTACTCGTCATCGAGTTTGGACACGAGATGATCAGCGTACTCGCGCGCCTCTTGCTCCGTGTCACGAACGATCACGTGGACACGCAATCCATAATCAATCACCCGGCCATAGCGGTCAGCCACGGCATGCACCGCGCGCATGCGCTCCGCCAGGTTCTCTTTCGGCTCAGGCCACATCAGGTAGACGTCGCAATGCTCGCCGCAGAGCTCCAGCGCCGGCGGAGAGTAGCCCCCGAAATAGAGGAGCGGCCCGCCGGTCTGGTAAGGCACCGCGGGCGCAGTCGGCACGTTTTCAAAATGGTACACTTGGCCGTCGTGGTTGATCTCGTCCTGGGTCCAGGCCTGTTTCAAGATCTGCACGACTTCGCGCGACCGCTGATACCGGAGCTCGCTGTCGGCTTTCTCCCCTGGAAAGTCCGAGCTGATCACGTTCAGCGTCAGGCGGCCCTTCATCATGTGGTCCAGCGTCGCCACGGTCCGCGCGAGCATAATCGGATGAAGCTCACCGCAGCGGATGGCCGCCAGCATGTTGATTTTCGAGGTCAGCGGCGCACAACCCGCCACAAAACTCAGCGTGTCTTGCCCCACTTGATAGGACGACGGACACAAGATGTTGCGAAACCCCTGCTCTTCTGCCTCAAGGAGGATGTCGCGACAGTGGTCCCAACTGGATTTCAAGCTTTTCTCTGGTACGCCGAGGAAGGCATAGTCGTCGGAGCATAGCGCCGAGAACCAGGACACTTCGGCGGCATCCAAATGAGACGATTTTACAGGAACGACAGTGGTCATGGGCAAGGGATCCGGTACGCATCGTGCAGATAAGAGCCCATTGCCTAACACGAAGGTCGGTGTGTATCAATCGTGAAGCAATTTGATGGTGAACAAGAGGTGGTGACCTCCGCACGTGCCCTGCCGAAGAGCTTGCAGGTCAGCGAAATGCTGATCCGCGAGATCGCTTCTGGCCGCTTGGCCGACGGCTCTCGCCTGCCGAGCGAGCGGAAAATGGCCGCTGACTTGGGTATCGCCATTGGCACGTTGCGCAAGGCACTGGCGACGCTGGAGGAGAAGGGTCTCCTCCGCCGCGTGCAGGGGTCGGGAAATTACATACAGTCGAAGACGACGATCAGCTCGGTCTACACGTTTTTCCGCCTTGAGCTGCTGGAGGGTGGTGGTTTGCCCACCGCCCGGGTGCTCGGCGTTGAAAAAGGTCCTCGCCCGCCGGAGGCTCAAGGCTTTTTCTCTGATCAAGCCCATACGATCCGTCGTCTGAGGTTTCTGAATGATACACCGATCGCGGTCGAAGAGATTTCGCTTGACGCACATTATACGGATGATGTGCGTGCGGAGGACCTCTCGGACTCACTCTATTACTTCTATAAAGAAGAACTCAGGCTCGTCATCGCGCAGATCGAAGATCGCGTGGGGGTGAGTGATGTGCCGACGTGGGCGCCGGATGATTTCGGCCTCTCACCGAAGGAGCCCGCAGGGTACATTGAGCGTGTCAGTTATGACCAGGCTGGACACGCCGCTGAGTTCTCAAAAACATGGTTCAACCAAAATAAGTGTCGGTACACAAACCGACTTAGGTAGGGAACGTCTGATGACGATAAAATATGGGGTCGTGGGATGCGGCATGATGGGCGGCGAGCATATCCGCTACATCAACCTTCTTCCCGGTGCGGAGGTTTCAGAGGTCTTTGACCCTGTCCCCGAGATGGCCGAACAGGCCGCTGTGCTTGCTCGCGGTGCGAAGCAGGCGGAGAGCTTTGAGGCGCTGATCACCAGTTCGAACGTTGACGCGGTGGTGATCGCGAGCCCCAATTACCTGCACGTCGATCAGCTTGAGGCGGTTGCACGCCATCGCTCCGTACCCATTCTTTGTGAGAAGCCGCTGTTCACCGATCCGATCGATGATCGCCGCATTGACGCGCTGATGCGCAGCTACCGCGCACCGATTTGGGTAGCGATGGAGTACCGGTACATGCCGCCGATCGCTGAATTTATTCAGCGTGCGGACACTGTCACCGGCGGCATCCAGATGCTGAGCCTGCGTGAGCACCGCTTCCCGTTCCTACCGAAGGTCGGCGACTGGAACCGGTTCAATGAAAAGACCGGTGGAACGTTGGTGGAGAAATGCTGCCACTTCTTCGATCTCATGCGCCTGATGCTTGGCTCAGAACCCGTGCGCGTGATGGCAACGGCGGGGCAGATCACCAACCACCTTGATGAAGAATACGAAGGTCAGCGTCCTGACATTTGGGATGGCGGCTATGTCGTCTTTGACTTCGAGAACGGCGCCCGCGCGATGCTCGAGCTGTGCATGTTCGCTGACGGTACGGTTTGGAATGAAGAGGTCTCGGCCGTAGGCTCAGCCGGTAAGATCGAATGCCGCCTGCCCGGCCCACAACGCTTCTGGCCGAGCGATCTTGGCGAACCGCCGCATCCTCAGCTTGCTGAATATCCGCGCTCGCCGAAGCAGCCGAGCGTGAAGACGATTGAGCTCGACCCCGCACTTGTGGAAGCGGGTGACCACCACGGCTCGACGTTCTTCCAGCACCAGAAGTTCATTGAAGTGATCCGCGGCCATGGCCAGCCGGAAGTCACCCTCGACGATGGCCGGCGTGCGGTGAGGATGGGCATCGCGGCCCAGGATGCGGCGCGCGAGGGCTCGGTCGTTTCGCTGAAATCTGACTTCGATCTCGCCGAGGCAGCCGGCTGAGCGGACGCCGAAGCGCAAGCGGTACGCTGGGCGTCATCCGTTCGGCGTTCGCGCAAAGGTCCTATGCGCGGCGCTTACTTGCGAATGATTATCAAAAACGCTATCTCTGATCTCTTCAAGCCTTAGAGATCGGACTCTGCCCATGCTGGAACAGCTCAGAAAGATCCTCGCAAACGGACGCTTTGGTCCCGCCGAGGTCACGCAAGTCGAGAGCCTGACACCGCATGTGATCCGTGTTCGGATTGCCAGTGACGTTATCAGAGACTTCTCAGCGACCTGCCCTGGCGGACACCTAAAGCTCGTTGTCCCTGGCAAAGACGAGACAGCCGAAGACTTTCAGGCCATCGTCGAAGCCGCCAACTTCCGGCCCGTGATGAGGACCTACACAATCCGGAACATTTATCCGGATACGGCAGAAATTGACGTCGACATCGCGGTCCACGGCGAACTCGGCCGGGTCGGTCCGTGGGCACAGCGCGCGCAGGTCGGCGATGTTCTGGTGATATCGAAATGTGGCTCGCCCAAACTTGTCACCGACGGTGCAAAGCGCGTTCTCGCAGCGGCTGATCTGACGTCCTTCCCTGCCCTTGCTGCAGGCCTTGAGACGCTTGCGGACGATGTGATCGGCGAAGTCTTCGTCGAAATTCCGAGCACCGATGATACCCAGCCTGTCCGTGCACCCAAAGGCGTCGACATCACATGGCTGATCAAGTCTGATCCGCATGAACCGAGTACGGAGCTTCTCGACGCAATCAAAGATGCTGAGATGCCCGATGCCCAGACAAGCGTTTTTGCAGCTGGTGAATTCTCAATGGTAGCGGAGCTGCGCAGCCTCTTTCAGTCAGTGGACAAGCGGATGAAGTATATCTCGTCTTATTGGAAAGTGGGCGCGGACGAGAATGGCCATAAGCTGGCCAAATCCATAGCCGCATAGAAAAAGGGGCCCCGCGAGGAGGCCCCTTTTCATTCGTAGACTGATCGACCTAGAAACGGCCCGTGAAGCGAACGCCGAAGCGGCGGTCGGCATCACGCGGAATCTGGTAGCGGAAGCCGTCACCGGAATAGGTGGTGACGAAGCTCTCATCGAGCAGGTTCCGCGCCATCAGCGCCACTTCATACTGTCCATCCATCAGCGACAGACCGATGGTGGCATCAAGCAGGTCATAGCCAGGGAGCAGACCCACCGGGTTCACCGAACCGTCGTTGTTCGGCAGCAGCGACTGCTGATCATCAACGCGGGCATAGGTCACGTTGCCGATAACGTCCGTGTTCGAATTGACCGGCTGACGGTAGTCCGCCGCCAGAGTGTAGTTCAGGTCAGGCGAGAACAGGAGGTCCAGGCCCGAGCGGTCCGAACAGTTCGCCGGCGGCTGGCCTGAGGTCGGATCAACCGGGCAGTTGAACTCTTCGATAACCGCATCGTTGGCCGCAATTGCTGCGGTCAGGGTGAGCGCCTCGGTCGGGCTCCACGATGCGTCGATCTCAACACCCTTGGTCGACACGTCACCGGCGTTCGTCAGCCTGGTGATCGTCACACCTGTTGAGTTATCGAAGTTGTTCGCCTGGAAGTTCTCGACATCGGCGCTGTACGCAGTGATCGAGAACGCGAGATCGCCGGTCACGTACTTGTAGCCAGCTTCATAGGACTTCGACGTTTCCGCATCGATGGGCAGCGTATCGTTGGTGCCCATGTTGTAGAAGACGTTGAAGCCAGGCCCTTTGTAGCCTTCGTTGTAGCTGGCGTAGAGCGTGCCGAGGTTACCGCCGCCGGTCATCGCACCGATGTCGAGCGTACCGCCAACGCGGATGGCAAAGTCCGTGTCCGACACTTCACCGTTGAACACGTTGTTGAAGCCGCCGCTGGCTTCAGAGAACTGGCTGTTCGGCATGGCCGGACGGACACCAACACCCTGGCGGCCGAACTCGTCGTTGTTGCGGCGGGTGTGCACGAACGACGTGGAATCGTCCGTGTACCGGAAGCCAACGAAAGCATTGATCGCTTCGGTGATGTCGTAGCCGACCTGGCCGAAGACCGCGAAGTTCTCGACGTTTGAGTCGGTGAACGAGGTCGCGGAGACGATGTCGTTGGAGTTACACTCGAGACCTGGATTGGCGTCGAGGATCGGTTGGTTCTGACCGCCATTGTTTTGGCAGCTGGCGTTCCGCGTGAACGTCGCCGTCCGCGTCAGGTCCATGTAGAACAGGCCGAGGACGTAGTCGAGTTTCTCGCCATCAGGCGAGGTCACCCGAAACTCTTGGGTCAGAGTATCCGTAGACAGAGCACCGTTGTCGTGCAGCTGGAACGGAACACCGAAGACCGGCGTGTCGAACGTGCCGCCGATGGAGGTGAAGTCACCTTCGCGATCCTCTGCGTTTGCCCATTCACGGTACGCCGTGATCGAGGTCAGCAGGATGCCGTTGTCCAGCTCCTTATCGACTTGCAGCGAGAAGCCGGTGTTCTCGTCGCGGGTGTGGGTAGCGAAGTCGTGGTCGATCAGGCGTTGGCTCAGATCAAAGTCACCGTCGGGAGCGGCTGGCGAGTTGGGGTTCCGGCCACTGGGGCGGACTTCCAAATCGGCACAGCAATCGTCGTCACTCTCGTTGTACTCAGCAATCGCGAGAATCGACAGCGTGTCCGTCGGATCGAACTGCAGCATGCCGCGCACGCCGAACTTGTCGTATCCATTGACGTTTTCGTTGTTGTAGACGTTGAAAATGTGCCCGTCGAACTGCGACTTCGACATGGTGATCGAGCCTTTGACGGTGTCACTCAGCGGACCGGAAATCCGACCGCGCAGGCGGTACTCATTGTCTTCGTAGATCGATGCCTGGACGAGGCCTTCGAACGTGTCGGTGGGACGGCGGGTGGTGATGTTCACAACACCTGCGGAGGCGTTCTTACCGAACAGCGCGCCCTGCGGACCGCGAAGGACTTCGAGCTGCTCGATGTCATAAAGCTCCGTGAACGCCTGACCCGAACGGCCGAGCACCACGCCGTCGACCACGGTCGAGACCGAAGGCTCAATCGCGCCGGAGAAGGAGATCGTGCCGATACCGCGGATGGTGATCGCGGAGTTCTTGTTCGTCGTGCCCTTCCGGAAGCTGACCGACGGGACGAGCGTCTGCAGGCTCTCGATGGTCAGGGCATCAGCCGTCTGGATCGTCTCTGCACTGACGACGCTCACAGCGACCGGCACTTCTTGGATGTTCTGCTCACGCTTTTGCGCGGTCACGACGATGATGTCGTCGTCGTCCTGCGCCAGTGCCAGGCCTGAAGCCGCGACAGCGGACGCGGCAACGCCCATGGTTGTTCTGAGTAGAAACGCTTTCATTCTTTCCTCCTGCCGAGCAAACGCTCAAAAGCCCGCGGCTTCATCGGCCGCAGGTCGGTCCCAGCTTCCCCGCACTCTACGGGGGTGCATCACTTATGGATCAATTGCCCCACCCTCGAAGTCAATCGAGGTCAACAGACCCAGCCTGCGCCCTAGCCTATGCCATTAACTATGTCACACGCAGCGGACAGCAAGCCGGAAGGAATTTTTTGTTTGGGAACAGCTATTTAGGGTCAAAAGCGGATGGGTGTGGCTATGAAGACACATCGCTGGAGTTCGATCGCGCAGCGCTGAACATTTTTGTTGGGATGGATCCCGGATATTCGCTCCGCGAATTCCGGGATGACGATGTTGGAACGAAGTGCCCCGCGCTCAAACAGCGAGCGCTAGCGCCACGCCGCGCTCAAACAGCGAGCGCTAGCGCCACGCCGCGCTCAAATAGGCCGGAAGGCCGGTAGCGCCACTTAGATGGCGTCCCCGGCAGGACTCGAACCTGCTACCTACAGATTAGGAATCTGTCGCTCTATCCTGATGAGCTACGGGGACGTGGTGCGTGCTGCCGTAGCGTGAAAAGTGGCGGGCGTCATCCACGGATCGGCGCCGCCCGCCTTTGCCCCAGGATGGCCACCCTAGTGCGCTTCCCCTGACGCTTTGACGTTAACCAACGTGAGGATATCGCGCAAGCGAGGCGGGAATTTATCCGCAGCTTTCCCGTCAAAGCTTTGATCCGGCTTTAGGAATCGAAATGGTCCCAACCCACACGCTGTGGAAAAGGTACCGGCTTCTCCCCATCAGTGAGGATAACTCGGCCGTTTTCCCCAGCCTGGGCCTGGCCGATCACGGTTGGCGCTAGCCCCTCGCGCCGAGCATCCTCAAGGGCAGGAAGGCTCTCTTCAGGCATGAGGAACAGGGTCTGGTAGTCGTCGCCTGCCGAAAGCTGAGCCATGCGCCGCTCACCCACCGCCGGTTCTGCAAGGGGAACTTCGGCTACATCAATCGTGAGGGTGACCTCGCTTGCCGCCGCTAGGTGCTGAGCGTCGGCGAGGAGGCCGTCGGAGACATCCAGCGACGCTGTCGCGTGCTCAGCAATGAAGGGAGCAAGGCTGAATGGTGGCTCCGGCAGCCGGTAGGGCATCGCGCCTGGGTGATCCGCAGGCGCAGCACTCCGCGCCGCTTCGAGCCCCGTCATTCCCGCGCCGATGATACCCGTCACGACGAGGACATCACCGGCCTTGCCTCCGGACCTAAGAAGCTGTTTCTCGCGCAACGATGTGCCAAACATCGTGACACTGATCATCAGCACAGGCCCCGATGTTGTATCACCCCCGAGAAGGGTCAGGCCATGATCAGCATGCTCCTTCTCTAGCCCGTAGGCGAAGCGCTGGAAGTCGGCCTCTCCCAATCGATCAGGCCAGACGATACCGAGCATATACTCCGTAGGCTGTGCAGCCTTAGCGATCAGGTCCGACATGTTCACGCGCAGCGCTTTGCGGGCGATCAGGTCGACAGGGTCGGATTTCAGGAAATGAACCCCTTCAACCAAGACGTCTTTCGTCAGCACACGATCGAAAGCACGCGCAGCGTCATCGCGAAGGGCTTCGGAGCCGTCGCCGGCGAGGGGACGGAGGTAGCGGGCGATCAGATCAAACTCGCCCATCGCAGGTCAGGCGAACTCGTCGACCCGCGCGTCGCGCCCGCATTGTTCGAGCACAGCGTTGATAAACTTAGGCTCTTGCTCGCCTGCCCCGAAGAAATCGTTGGCGAGGTCCATGTACTCGTCGATCACCACCTTGGCCGGAACATCGGGACGGCGGATCAGTTCGTATGCGCCGCATCTCAAGATCGCGCGTGCAGTGGAGTCGAGGCGTTTCAGGCTCCACCCCTCGGCCAGATGCCGGTGCACCAGCCGGTCAATTGGCGTCTGCGCATCCACGACGCCCTTTACCAGATCCTCGAAGAATTCATCGTCTGCAGAACGGATCGCTGCACCGTCCAGTTCGCCGCCCAGCCGGTGGGTCACAAACTCCCGCACCACGGCATCAACGCCCTGCCCCGCATGCTCCATTTGATACAGTGCCTGCACAGCACCCAAACGGGCCAAGGTCCGGCCTTCACGCCGGGACTTCGCAAAATCGTCCGTTGTCGTCATTATTCGCCCAGTTCGCGGAGGAAGGCCTCAAAGTCCTTCGCCTCGCCAAAATTTTGATACACGCTCGCATAGCGCACGAACGCCACGTCATCGATCTCTTTCAGCGCGGTCATCACATGATGCCCGATCGTGCTCGACGATATCTCTGTTTCGCCCGATTGTTCCAGTGTACGGACAATCTGACTCACCGTGCGGTCAATGTCCTCTTGCTCAATCGGCCGCTTGCGGGTCGCGATAGAGATCGATCGTGTCAGCTTCTCGCGATCAAACGGCACCTTCCGGCCCGAGCTTTTCAGCACCAGAAGCTCGCGCAGCTGGACCCGCTCAAACGTCGTGAACCGCGCCCCACAATTGTTGCACAGCCGTCTGCGCCGGATCGCAGCGCCATCATCGGCAGGCCGCGAATCCTTCACTTGGGTCTCTTCACTGTTGCAAAACGG
>JBCCTF010000064.1:0-19797 GCA_039198765.1 Pseudomonadota bacterium | reverse complement strand
CCTTGATGACGGCCTTCAGCCGCTCCTCAAAGTCGCCGCGGTAGCGGGTGCCAGCGAGGAGCGCGCCCATGTCGAGGGAGAAGATGGTCGCTTCGGCCAGGACCTCGGGCACCTCCTCATCCACGATTTGGCGGGCGAGGCCTTCAGCGATGGCGGTCTTGCCCACGCCCGGATCGCCCACGAAGAGCGGGTTGTTCTTGCGCCGACGGCAGAGGATCTGGATCGCACGCTCGACCTCTTTCTGACGGCCGATGAGCGGATCGACGTTCCCCTTACGGGCCTTGTCGTTGAGGTTGACGCAGTACGCCTCGAGCGCCTCTGGACCTTGTTTGCTCTGGGTGTCCTCGTCCTCTTCGGTGCCGCGGGGCGCCTTCGGAGCTGACTGACCGTTCTTGGCGAGGCCGTGGGAAATGTAGTTCACCGCATCGTAGCGGGTCATGCCCTGGCTCTGCAGGAAGTAGGCGGCGTGGCTCTCACGCTCAGCAAAGATCGCGACGATGATGTTCGCGCCCGTGACCTCGGCGCGGCCTGACGTCTCCACATGGATGAGCGCGCGCTGGACCACGCGGTGGAAGCTGGTGGTGGGCTTGGCCTCCTCCAGCTCTTCAACCACGAGGTTGGCGAGGTCGTCCTCAATATACTCCGTCAGCGTCTCGCGCAGCTCATCGAGATCGACGGCGCAGGCGGTGAGAAGCGCCTTGGCATCGTCATCGTCAAGGAGCGCGAAAAGGAGATGCTCCAGCGTGGCGAGTTCCTGCCGACGCTCGGTCGCCATGGCGATGGCGCTGTGAATGGCCCGTTCGAGACCTGAAGCGAAGCTAGCCATGGGTTATTCCTTTTCCATCGTACATTGGAGAGGGTGTTCGTTGCGGCGGGCGAGTTCAAGGACCTGCGCCACTTTCGTTTCCGCCACCTCGAAGGTGAAAATCCCGCAGATGCCCACGCCGTTCTGGTGAACGTGCAGCATGATCCGGGTCGCCTGCTCGCGGTTTTTGTTGAAGACCGCTTCGAGGAGCCAGACCACGAACTCCTGCGGGGTGTAGTCGTCGTTCAGCAGCAGAACCTTATAGAGGTTCGGCTTCTTCGTTTTCGGCTCGGCCTTGGTGATCGTACCCGTGCCATAGCCGCGGTCGTCGTCGTCGCGCTCTTCGCTCATAAATCGAATTGTTCGTGTTTTGGGCTGCCTAGGAGGATTAGAGTATCTGGGTTTTTCACCCTGATACGCAAGGCATCCAGACGCGACCGATTGGTGACTTCGGCGTATTGTGAAGATTTTTTTGGAGCTGAGCGGCGCAATCGCTCACGCCGCCGGTCATTCGCTGTCACCGGAAAGCCCGAAAGCGCTCTCGGATGACAGCTGGTGGTTTTGTTGAGAGGGTGAGGAACGCCAGGGAGGGACCGCTCAGTTGATTTCGATACTCGCCACACTGCTTCTGACCACAGCGCAGGACCCCGCATGCGGAGCGCCCGGCGACCCCATTCCCTTTCCGCCTTTTGCGATGACCGCGCCTCACGACGTTCTGCTGCAGACGCCGCGCCCCGATGTGATGCGGGTGACGGGCCAGGACATGCCGTCTCTGCCAGCGATGGGGACGATGATTTGCGGCCGGATCGTGGAGGATGGCTCGCCGACGATTTTCACCGTCGGCATGGACCAGACGCGGGTGACGGAGTTCGGCTATACGCTCTTACCGTTCACCCATGGCGACAGCCTCAAGGCCCAGGCCGATCGCGCGGCAGTTCGGTTCACCGAAGCTTATGGCGAGCCTCTGACCGCCCAGCGCATCCGAGAGACAGAGTGGTCTCAGGACATGGCCTCAGCCATCCGGAACCGCATGGCCCTGCCCGCCATTGAGCGCGGTGAGCAGAAGGTATGGCACCGGAAAGGCAGCGTCGTAGTGATGGATCGACAATGGACGCCGTCGATCAAAGTCGTCGTCATTCGCCTGGACGAATAGCCCTTCGCCCTCAAACAGCGAGCGAGAGCGAGCGAGAGGGCTAGGTGAAAAACAAAACCCCGCCGAGGCTAGGCCTCAACGGGGTTCGGTACTCTACTGAACTCTACTCAGGTCGAGTGTGTGCAGTGGCGCTTAGCGCTGCTGCATCAGTTCAACCATCGCGCTGTAGCGCTTGGAGAGCGGCTGAGCCGCGTCCTTCGCCGTGGCGATCATCATGTCGCTGACTTTGTTCATCTGCGAGATTTGGGTTTCCATCGCCGAGCGGAAGAGGTCCGACTGAGCTTCGAAGAACTCTTGCGGGGTCTTTGCTTTGGTCAGCGAGGTGACGGTTTCGGAAGACGCATCGAACTGCGCTTTGGCGAATTCGGTGTTCTCGGTGATGACTTTCTCGAAGCCTTTGGCGACGACGGAAGCGGCCTGCATGACAGCTTCGGTGTTCTCTTGGGTAAAGGTGCCCATCTGGGTCATGCCTTTGGTCATACGCTCAACGCCTTCGTTGATCGTGGTGCCGTTGAAGATCGTCTCAGCGGTTTCGGTGGCTTTGGCGGTGGTCTTACGCGTGGCGCTCATGGGACTGCTCCGTTTTTCTTGCGCCGATGCGATTGGGATCCTGGCGGCGCGTTTCAGTGTCTTGTGCTCGGGCCGGTCATTCGTCCCTTGCTGCACTGCAACATAGAGACTCAGACCTGCGACGTCAAGGGAAATGCTGCAGTGCAAAAACGGGGTCAACCTGTTTTTTTCAGCGGCTTTCGAAGGCGAAAAAGAGGTGCGTCATCGATGTTGGTTAACGCCTTGATAACGCTGATGGACGTAATCTCGGAAATGTGATCCTATAGCACCGCGAGGCGTGTCATGGGGGCACAACTCGCAATGTCGATTTGCTGTTGGATCGAGGGGCGCGCCGGACGTGGTGATGCAAAAACCTTGGGCATTTGTGGCGGCCCTGTTGGCTGCCGTTATGACGCTTGGCCTACCAAGCGGTGCTTCGGCCAATCCGAAATACGCAGCCTTCGTGATGCACGAAGGGACCGGCGATGTGCTGTTCAGCCGTTACGCTGATGCCCGACGCTATCCTGCCTCGCTGACGAAAATGATGACCCTTTACGTCCTCTTCGAAGATATTGAAGCGGGGCGCATCAAGCTCGACGATGAGATCAAGGTCAGCGCCTACGCTGCACGCCAGCCGGCATCGAAGCTCGGCCTCAGGTCTGGTTCCACAATTGACGTCGAAACGGCGATCGAAGCTCTTGTGATCAAATCAGCGAATGACGTTGCTTCCGCAGTGGCTGAGCACGTCTCGGGCTCCGAAGCTGCGTTCGCGCGGCGGATGACGCGGACTGCCCGCGATCTTGGTATGCGGTCGACCACCTTTCGTAACGCTTCCGGGCTGCCCAACCGGCGCCAGGTGACAACCGCTCGCGATATGGCGAAGCTTGCCCAGCGACTGCGCCAGGACTTTCCGCAACACGCAGATTTCTTTGCCCAGAAGTCGTTCAAGTGGAACAAACGCACCTACCGCTCCCACAACGGTGTGATGCTCACCTTCGACGGCGCGACGGGCCTGAAGACTGGGTACACCCGGGCTTCGGGCTACAATCTTGCGACGTCGGCTGAGCGGAATGGCCAGCCCCTGATTGGTGTGGTCCTCGGGGGCCGTTCGGGCGCGACCCGCGACAGGCACATGCGCGACATTCTGAGCCGCGGCTTCCGCGCAATCCGCGCAAACCCAAGCCGGATCAAGGTCGCCTACCGCAGGCCCCCGACCCCGCGCATGAAGCCTGGAACCGAAGTACCTGTCGGAACAGAGGTGCCGTCTGTTGTGCTCGCTTCGGCGACAAGCGGCGCGGATGTTCTGAACCTCGACACGTTGGCGGCGGCGATCAGCTCCCTCGAAGACGGTATCCCCGGCATCATCAGCCAGGGTGATACGGATCAAGAGGACCCGCGCGACTGGACCGTTCAGCTCGGCGCCTACGGCCAGCAGACCATGGCCATGAAGCGGCTGACCGCGATGGAGCAGCATGTGACCGAAGTCGCGCCCGACGCCGATCGGTTGATCCTGCCCAGCAAGAGCCGGGGCCGAACGCTCTACCGCGCACGGTTCGCTGACGTGACCGCCGCCGAGGCCGAGGCCGTTTGTGAAGCGCTGAAGCCAAAGGGCGAAGACTGCATGGCGCTCTCGCCAGGTCGCTGATCTGAGCAACGCTCTCCGCAACGGCGGTTGCGCTTTCCTCCCACGCGCACAAAGTATCACTTCAGTTCTGGCTGAAGTGAGAGGGCGCGCCTGTGGGGAAGATCATCAAATCTGTGTTCTTGGGCTGGCTGGTGCTGAGCATTGTCACCCTCCCCTTCTACTGGCCGTTCATCCGGATGTTCTGGGTGTTCCTCCCCTCCATCGAAGCACCTGACTACGAACCGCCTGCTACTGCTGTTGAGGCGCGCCTTCAGGACATCGATTATCTCACCACACTGACGAATTATGATCGCTCGTTCGACGAGGACGAGAAGCGCGCGTTTGCGGAGCATCTTGAAAGAGCCGCAGCAGCCGCCGATGAGATGAACGACGCTGAGTTCTACCTCGCTTTAGCCGAAGCCGTCGCACTGGCAGGGAATGGCCACACGAACGTGAGCTATAGACCTCAGTACACAGAGTTTGATACGATCGGCGCCCGTCTCTACACGTTCAGCGACGGTGTCTTCATCGTCCGGGCTGCGCCTGAGCATGCGGAGTGGCTGGGCCATCGGGTGGTGGCCGTGGACGGGGTTCCCATCGAAGACCTGCAGGCCGCCATGGCGAAGTACAAAGGTGGAAACGACACTTGGCGCAAATTGTACAGCACACTGCTGATCGAGTCGCCGGAGCTGCTGGCAGCATCAGGTGAAGTGATCTCGCCTGCCGGGTTTGAACTCACACTCGAGGACCCATCATCAGACGCGACTCAGGTCGTCTCGTTCCCCGCGATGGACGCGGACAGTATGCCCGACCAGCCGTGGCGTGCCGCCTGGCACACGCTCGATCCTGAGGTGAGCAATCCGCTCTACGATGGTTGGTCTCATGTTCTGGGTGCTGATGAAGCGGCGGTGCCGAACTACCTCACGACGCCCAACGTTCCGATGTCCTACGCCCTCGAGAACAACGGGCTCTACATCCGCGCCCTGCCTGGCTTTGAGGCGGGCGATACGACCATTCAAAAGGCGTACAAAGCGATGCTCGCCGACCATGAGGACGGCAGCCTCGACTACCTGGTCATCGACTTCCGCCTGCACGACGGCGGAGACTACACCAAGTCCATGGGCTTCTCGAAAGCCGCGCCGAAGAAGGTCAAAGACGACGGCGACATCTACATCATCACCGGGCCGAACACGTTCTCCGCTGGGATCGTCACGGTGGCCATGCTCAAACACCACGCAGGCGACCGAGGCGTGATCATCGGCGAGCAGCTGGGTGATTACGAGCAGTTCTGGGCTGAGCGCGGCGGCTCGTTCCGCCTTCCGAACAGCGAGTATTACATCAACTACGCCACTGGCTATCACGACTGGGAGAACGGCTGCAAAGGCGAGCCGTTCTGCTACACCATGAACGAGATGTTCGAGACTCCCGCAGGCTCCTTAGCCCCAGGCGTGCCGGTACCGATGGACTTCAGCAGCTACAGCCAAGGCCGCGACGTGGTCATGGAATGGGTGGACGTGAGGCACTGAAACTCTGGATTCAGTGGCCGGCTAAACCTTCCAGATTTCGACAGGACTGAGCGCTATCGCGACCAGAGGAGGACACCGTGATCCAATACTGCAGGCACAACTACTTTGTTCGTCGCCGTGCGGTGAAACCATTGGGCGTCCAAAGATACACCCACTAGCGGAGCGAGCTCTTCTTGGATAGCGTCCTGCAAATCCAACCACTCGTTAAAAGCACTCTCTTCGTCTTCTTCGACGAGCTCGAAAGCTAGATCCAAATCGCTCTCGTCTGAGAAATCGCCCCTCGCTCTGCTGCCAAAAAGCCAAACTGACTTCAGTCCATCACGGCTCGCCGCAAAGTCGCGAACCGAAGCCAGCCAAGCTTGCCTGTTCATTCTACGCTAGCGGGCTTACGCCTCGCCGATAGCCGAGAGGTAGAGGTCCAGGAGCGCTTCTTGTTCTTGGCGGTCGGCGCGGTCCATTTTCCGCAGGCGGACGATTTGGCGCATGACCTTGGTCTCATAGCCCTCGCCCTTCGCCTCGCCATAGACCTCTTTGATCTGGTCCATGACCTCTTTCTTCTCTTCTTCGAGACGCTCTACGCGCTCGATGAATTGGCGCAGGCGCTCGCCGGCGACGGTGGAAGATGAAGGTTCAAAGCTTGTGCTGCCGTCGGCCATGGCGGATCTCCTGGGGGTGGTTGTCTGAGACCGGCAGGTTTCGCGGAAGCTGCGCGAAGAACAAGCAGCGGTTATCCCCAGCCCCGCAGATAAGCCGAAAAAATCGCCCAGACCCCGCTTGCATCCCGCGAGCGCATCAGCCATACGCCAGTGCTCCGCACCGGTAGCTCAGCTGGATAGAGTACTTGACTACGAATCAAGGGGTCGGGGGTTCGAATCCTCCCCGGTGCGCCACTTTTCTCTTCGCTAAATATCGCTGCTTGCGGGCGGTGAGGATCCCCAGTTTTAGGCTGGGCTGATGGTGCACTTGAGCATCAGTGGCAGGCCATTCCGGCATGCCTCGTACTCTTTGCTGCCATTGAGAGTCGTTAGCATTTACGCGGGCATGTCGGCGCGCTAGTTACTTCCATCGCTAACGAATTTTGCGTGGGGCCACCATGACATCGCTCATCGTTTGCAGCGTTTCGCTGTTTGCCGAAGCCAACGCCGCTGCGCCGGTGAACGAGACCGTGAGCGCGGAATACTCACTTCCCCTGGTTCCGCGCCGGGCAACGCGTTCGCTCGCCTTGGCCACGACGTCGACTTCTAAGGAAAACGTGTGATGTTGGGCCTCGCTGTCGCTTTGATGATTCTCGCTTCGATCCTGTGGATCGAAGCGAATGAGCGGCGTGCGGTGCTCGGACCTGCTCGGTCCTCCGGCATCGTCCGGCTTGGGTTGAAGCTTGCCGGATGGTTCGCTGCTGCGGCGGGGCTTTACCTAATCGCAGCAGGGTCGGGTTGGGAGCGCGGCATTCCCATCGCCCTGGCGTGGTTCATGGGGGCCGGCGTGCTGAGTTTGCTGTTCGCTGCCCGGTATCAAGGCAAGCACTGGCGGCTGGTCTGGCCTGCTGCAGGTCTTGCCGCAGTGTCGAGTGCAGCGTTTGCGTTCGGAGGTGCAGCATGAGCCCGGTCATTCTCGCCATTATTGCAGTGGTGGTTGTCGCTATTGGCCTCTGCACCTGGAAAGCGCCGAGGCTGACCAGCGTGATCTTCTGGGCACTGATCGCCACGCTTTTCCTCGGCGCAGCTGGCCTCAGTCTTCTCCCTGGATCGTTCTCTGAAAAGGCGCTCTGGATGTCGATCGCCCTCCCCGTCCTCTGGGCCGCGGTCCAGTTTTGGACCTACTGGGAAAAGCGCGCTTGGGTCGTGGCAGGCGGTTTGATCGCTGTCACGGTGGTATGCGGAGCGATTATTTTCACCATGGAACCAGTGGTAGGCTGAGCAATGGATCAGGAACGTCATAAGCGAAATTACGCTCTTCACAGCTGGTCCGGGTTGGTCCTTGGCCTGTTCGTTTTTGTGGTCTGTTTCTCAGGCAGCCTTGCGCTGTTCTATGAAGAGCTGGAGCCTTGGGAGGACGCCTCGCGCCGCCTGGCTGTCCCTGAAAAGGCACTGGCCATGGATGCAACCTTTGATGAATGGGTTGGCACTTTGGCCGGTGAAGAGGGAGAGCTCGGCTTTGCCCGGTTCGGTTTCCCCAACCATCACGCGCCGTTCTACTGGGCCTTTGTTGAGATTGAGACGCCTACGGAAGATGGTGGGCACGATCATGAGTTCCGCGAGGCGCGGTGGCACCCTGAAACAGGCGAGGAAATTCCCCTTCGCGGTGAGGGCGCTGCGAACTGGATCCTTCGATTCCACCAGTATCTAATGTGGCCGAGTGAGTTGGGCGGGGTCACCGTGGGCCGCGGCCTTGTGGGGATTGCTGGAGTGATCCTCCTGATGTCGATCATCTCCGGCGTCGTGGCGCACACGAAGATTTTCCAGGAGCTTTTCACGCTCCGCTTCTACCGCTCGATGCGGTTGAAATGGCAAGACACCCACAAGGTCGTGGGCCTTTGGGGGCTGCCCTTTTTCACGATGATCGCGGTGACGGGCGCGTTCCTCGGCGTGGTGACATTGCTGGCCCCCGTCGTGGCGCTGCTCACATTCAAGGGTGACCAGGAAGCGCTGATTGAGGCGGTGATCGGTGCCCCAGTGGAGCCCGCGGGAATCGAGGCTGAGATGCTACCGCTTCAAGCTGTGGCTGAGATGACCTCGCTGGAGCATGGCGGGCCGGCGCAGTTCGTGATCATCAACAATTACGGCGACCAGAACGCGACGATGGATGTCTATTTCGAGGCTGGGAAGAAGCTCGAAATGTACGATCCCGTGCAAATCAGCGGGGTCACCGGAGAGCCTGTCGCGGATAGTCCGTTTGAGGATCTTTCGCCGGCCAACCGGACGCTCGCCGCTGTCACGCCGCTTCACTACGGGACGTACGGCGGGATCGCGCTGAAGGTGATTTATATGCTTCTCGGCTTCGGTCTTGCGGGCATCACGGCGCTGGGGATGATGATGTGGGTGGAGCGTCGCCTGCACGGAAGTGAGGGGACCAAGTCGACTGGGCTCTACCGCGCGATCAGCAAAACCACTGTCGGTGTCACCTGCGGGATGCCGCTTGCGAGTGTTGGTATTCTGTATGCTGACCAGCTGCTCCCTGCCCTGCCCGATACACGAACGGCGGTTATCGGGTGGAGCTACTTCGCGTTCTGGGGGATCGGCGTCGCTTATGCCTTCGTCAGGTCCAACGATTATGCGGCGTCCAAGGAGCTTCTCTGGACGACGGCTGCCCTCCTCGTGGGAGCGCCCGTCCTGAACGCCGTAACCACGGGTGATGTGTTCTTGACAGAGTTGTTCAGCGAGAGCGGGGCCGCCGCTGCCTGGATTAATATGGGGCTGTTGGTCCTCGGGTTGATCCTCGCGGTGACGGTGAAGAGCTGGCCCCGCGCCCGGACGGAGAAAGCCACAAGGCGGACGGTCAGCGCTGGCGAACTCGCTGCTGCGCCTGCTGAATAGTGGCACCGCTCTTCCTCAAAAGGGTGGCACCGATGCCGCGGCCTTTAAGGAGGAGCATCTCCGAAACCAAGACCTCCGGCGGGAAGCCCTACTGGGAAGGGTCGCTCGTCGTTTCCGAGGTTATCGACGAAGCCATCGGCATACGGACCTTTCGGCTGAAAGATCCCGCCGGACAAACCGTCTTTCCGTTCACCGGAGGGCAATATCTCGACATCTCGGTCGAGCTCGGCGGACAACTCGTCAGACGATCCTATTCGATCTCCTCATCGGATCAGGTCAGGCAATACATTGATATCACGGTGAAAAGAGAGCCTCACGGGATGATGTCGGGTTACCTTTTTGACGAGGTTGGCGCGGGGATGCGGCTGAACGTGCGGGGTCCGCTTGGCCAGTTCACTGCCGAGGAAGCACGGTACGAAAGGCTTGTTCTGATTGGTGCGGGCGTCGGAGTGACACCGCTGATGAGCATCATCCGCTCACTGAGAGATGCCGAGTCAACGCGCTCCGTCACGGCGCTGTTCGGGTTCCGAAACGCTGACTATGGTCTGTTTACCGATGAATTGGCCCTGCTGTCAGCGCAATCCGACTGGCTTGACCTCACGACGGCTTGGTCCCGTCCCCAGGGAGCCGAGGAAGGTCACAAGGGCCGCCTCGACCTCGCCTTGGTGAAGCGGGTTGTGAAGCAACCCAAGAAGGCATCGTATTTCGTTTGCGGCCCTGATGCGATGATGGGGATGGTCCGCGATGGCCTCGAACGCACTGGCGTGCACTCTAACGATGTTCACGAGGAAGCGTTCTCGGCGGGTCCTGCTGACCTCTCTCTAGGCGGGGAACACAGCATCACCTTCGGCCAGGGCGGGATGCCTGTACAATCCGAGTACGGAGAAACACTTCTCGACGTGGGTTTGCGCGCTGGGATGCCGCTCGACTATTCATGCCGCACGGGGACGTGTGGTCTCTGCGTCGCGCAGCTGCTGCGCGGACGGGTTGATCATCATAAGGATGATGGCCTGGAAGACGAGGATCTTGAGCGAGGGCGCATCCTGTCCTGCCAGGCCTACCCTCTCGCCGATTGTGATCTTGACTTCGTAGACTGATTATAGGGTCCGGTCCGAGGAAGAGTACGGATTCTCTTCCTCGGGCCGATGAGGCTTTAGAACTCAGCTTCGAGCTGAATTTGGAACGTACGTGGATCACCGAACCGAGCAAACTCAGGCGTCTCGGCAGGCAACAGCGTATCGAGCGGGAAGATCGACGTGACGTATTCTTCGTCGAAAATGTTCTGCCCGGTGAGGTAGATACCCACCTTGTCACCGCGCCAGCCAGCACGGAAGTTGACCAGCGTCCGCGCATCAATCTCCCGGCCGATCGTCTGCGGACGGTCAGCGCGGTTGAATGATGCCGAGTTGTAGTTGGCGTTCAGGTTTGCCAGGAGACCATTGTCGCCTTCCCAGTTAAGCGCACCGGACAGCGTCCATTGCGGCGCAACAGCGAACTCGTTGCCTGCGAGATCGATGATTTCTCCGTTCACGTTGACGAAGAATTCGTCAAACTCCGTCTGAGCCAAGCCAGCGGAGAACTGGACGTTGAGGTTGTCCGTAGCGTCGTATCGGGTCTCCAGTTCGAAGCCGTAGATCGACGAACTGCCGGCGTTCTGCGTCTCGGTGTCGAAGACATTGTCAGACAACTGAATACGGATCTGTTGGTCCGTCCAGTCGATGAAGAACGCGTTGGCGTTGACCGTGAGGGCGTTGTCGAGCCACTGGCTGCGGAGCGACAGTTCGTAGTTCCAGATGAACTCCTGATCGAACTCAAAAGACTCGGCCCGGGCTGCGTTGATGCCGATCCCGCCCGAGCGATAGCCGCGCTGCACGATAAACGCGAGGCTTGCGTCATCGGTGATGTCGTAGCCGATGCCAGCTTTCGGGAGCAGTGCGGAGAAGGTCGGAGACTCGGCAACTTCCGTCGGCTGCGTCGCGTTGGCGGCCTCGGCGAGGAGAAAGTTGTTCACCCCGATGATGACTGGGACCAGCGGCGCTGTCGCGGGGTTCTGGGCGAAGACATTCGGATCAGGCAGCGGCGTGATGATGTCGACCTGGTTACCGACGGTGATCACCTGCTGCTCGTTATCCCAACGCAAGCCGCCGTAGAATGTCAGCTTGTCCGTGGCATCGAACGAGAAGTCGGTGAAGAACGCATACGACTCAACCTCACCTGGATTGTCCGCTTGGGCGCGAATGACGGCCGGGTTGGGGTAGAAACTCACCACGGTTTGTGCGGTCGGCACGTCTAGACCTAATCCACCCACCAAAACGCCTACAAGGTTGAGATCATTGTTCAAATCGAGCGACGTGTTGGCGTCACTGAGGGCTTCAGGTGTCTCTTGCTTGGCGTAGTAGAAGCCTGCCGTGCCTTTGAAACGGTCACCGTCATAAGAAAGGCGGAGTTCCTCGCTAAAGGTCTCGTCGCGCCCCTCGAACTCAGAGAACGCACGCACTTCAGGCATACGGTCGCCGTCGCCGGTGAATGTCCGTTCAACGATATTCAGTGCGGTGATCGATGTCAGCGAGAGCTCATCCGTGAACTGATAGTCGATTGTCGCCACGCCGATCTGGATGTCGATGTTCTCGTCGAAGTCAGGAAGGCTGAACGACAGGCGATCCTCTTCAGGGTCGTCCGTGCTCAGAGAAACAAAGTCATCACCGACGCGGCGTTCATCGTAAGTGTAGCTGAGCAGCACGCTGAGGTCCGGTACTGCGTTCGGTTCAAAGAGCAGCTTGCCGCGGATCAGCTTGCTGTCCCGGGCTTGGGTCTCTTCGCCAGTGTTGGCATTGGTGATGAACCCGTCGGACTCAGCGACCTCACCAGCGATCCGGAAAGCGAGCTGATCACCGATCAGCGGGCCACCAAAGGCAAACCCATAGCGCTGAAGGTTGTCCTCTGTGCCGGCGATGGCGCGGAAGCGGCCTTCAAACTCGTACGTCGGGTCGTTCGTCTCCAGAAGAATTGCACCGGCCAGCGCGTTACGGCCTTGAAGCGTGGACTGCGGTCCACGGAAGATCTCCACCTGGGCGAGGTCCCAGACATCGAGAGGCCCACCGAATGAGGCCTGGCGGGGGAGCGGGGAGCCATCGACATAGATAGTGGCGAGGTCACCGATGCCCGCGCCGCTAACATTCAAGCTGTCGATGCCGCGGATCGTGAAGCGGGACCCGTCCAGCGTGGTCAGGTTCGCCGTCCGATCGATGATATCCTTGACGTTGAGGATGTTCTGACGGCGGATTTCCGCCTCAGGAACCACAGCGACGGAGTCCGGCGTCTCTTGCAGAGAACGGTCAATCTTCTGACCTGTGACAACAATCGTGTCTTCAAAAGATGCAGCCGGATCGGCTTCGCTGGCTGGCTGCGCCGCAGCGGCCTGCATTGCTGGTGCGAGCGCGCACAACGATGCGCTCAGCATAATCAAACTCTTACCCATGTACCCCATGCCCTTATTTGTAATGCGAGTTATTTTCATTATCGCACTATGCGAAGTTACAGCAGAACGCAAACGTCCGATGCTCCCGATGGAAGGCTTACGGTAGCGCCCTGCCCTCACGGCGAGCGGCGATCACCGGACAGCGCTCTGTACGTTCGTTATTGATAATCATTCGCAACTATGCAAGGGTGGTGACGAGAGGAATCGATTGTGACGACCGCAGCCCAGCCCGCCGACACGCCTAGCCGCCCGCCAGCCTGGCAGCGCATTCTTCCGCAGCTGATCTATTTGGGCCTCATCATCGCGGCGGCTTTTCGGTACGACACCCTCGGTTGGCCGCCGTTCGTTTGGATTGCGGGAAGCGTGGCGCTCACATTGATCCGCGCGCCCTTTGCGAAGGCCAATAAGGCGAACGTCATTAACGAGCATCGCCGCGGGTTCATCGAAACCGTGTTGCTGATCATCGTCTTCCTTTTTCTAGCCGCCTTCCCGAACATTCAACTCGCCACCGGTGTCCTCAGTTTTGCTGACTACCGCTTACCAGAAGCGGCGGCGTGGACCGGTGCTGCGCTTCAGATCCCCTTCATTTGGTTGTTCTGGCGGAGCCACGCTGACTTGGGGCGGAATTGGAGTGTTTCGCTGGAGCTTCGCGAGGACCATGGATTGGTCACAAACGGCGTCTACAAACGAATTCGGCACCCGATGTATTCGTCCATATGGCTCGGGGCGCTTGCCCAACCCCTCCTCGTCCAAAATTGGATCGCCGGCGCGCTTGCCATTCCTGCATTCGGGCTGATGTACCTGATCCGTGTACCCCGCGAGGAAGCGATGATGCGCGCCCGCTTTGGCGATGCTTATCACGATTACATGAGGCAGACCGGCCGAGTCCTTCCCCGACTACGGCAGGCGAACTAGATTCCGAAGAACCATGAAACCGACAGCCAACCGGAAGACGCTCGATCAGATGGGCGCTACGATCCTGATCTGTCAGGCGTTGAGGGCATGGACCAATGCCAGGGCTCATCAGGCCAATGCCCAACAGGCTATTTTCGCCGTCGTGCACGAAGGCGGGCGCGGCTTTTTAGCGCCCGTTCTTGATGGCCTGTTCTCTTGCTTGAGTGACGCGAAGGGTACGCCGCTTCAGTGTGGAGACGGCTGCACCATGACCAATGATGAATATCATCTGTGTACTGCTGTTCTTGGCAACGGCACACCGTCCGCTGCTTGGCTCGGGGGTTCGATCAGTGCTGTTGCCAGAGCAGCTCTGACGTCGTCGCACGCCATCCTCCGAACAGAACTGAGCAGCCGGACGGAATCTGCTGCTTAGGAACCGAAAGAAGGCAACGCCGAAACCGAGTCCCGGGCCTCGGTCGACATGAGCAGACAGCTCTTCTGAGGCCGGCCGACTCTGCTCTGGCTTTCGTTCCAAGAACGGACGAGTTTTCTAAAACGTTCCATTCGCTTGGAGGAAGATCTGGCGCGGGGTGGCGCCATCGCGTCGCTCCGTGAACGCACGAATATTGTCGCTGCGAGGGCCTTGAAAGACTTCGCGGGCACGCAGTGTCCCCTCGCCTAGAATGTTCTCAACACCCAAACGGATACGCATGCCTTGAACAGCCCGTGTTTCCGCGAACACATCCCAATCGATGCCAGATCGGAAGTTATCCCTTTCGTCGAGTCCAAATTGTGGCGCATCGTCGAACAGGGAAACATCTGTGCCCCAGGCGAACTTGCGTGAGGTGAGGTCCTGACGAAAAGCAATATTGCCTTCCCATCGGCGCTCTCCCGACAGCCTGCGGTCTTCGTCAGTCAACGGATCAGTCACGGACGAGGTCTGCCACTCCCCCGTCAGGTCGAGGCGGGCGCCTGCAATGCCGAGTTTTTCAAGCGGAAAAGTTGCCTCGGTCCGCACACCTGAGCGGGTTCCGTCGCCGATGTTTCCGGGAACCTCCAAAACGCCCTCCAAGGGCAAAAGGTCCTGGACGTCAGTGATTTCGTCATGAAAACCTGTGACCGTGACGACGCCGAGTTCTCCGAAACGGCGCTCCACGCTCAGCTCGAAAGCGATCGTGGTTTCTGGCGCAAGGTCAGGGTTGCCAAGGGATAGCTCGACATCGCCAAGGTCCGCCGCGCTGACGAAGTCGAAGAAATCGAGTTGCCCAATTTCGCGCTGACCCTGCAGGCGGAGCTGTAGCTCCTTGGACGGAGTATAGGTGAGCGTGAGACCTGGCCGGAAGAAAGAGAAACTCCGCTCCTCCGCAAAACCGCCCGTTTGCGTGATCGTGGATGTCTCCCCTGCAAGGACAAGGTCTACGGCTATCGGCCCAACTGCAAAGCTGTCAGAGAGAGTGACGTCCACCCTTTCCTCTTCCACCTCTGTCTCGGCACCGGGAACATCTTGCGGCACCAAGACGCCGCCTTCGTTGCGAAGGAAGGCAAAGCGACTTTCAAGGTTGTTGACGCTCCCCTCGACCGCCAGCTCAATAAGGTGCCCTTGGATGCCTGAGAAATCGATCTCTGTACGGATGATCGCTTCAGTATCGACCGAGTTGAAGAAGGTCTCGCTGTCGGTCAGGTCATCGTCGCGAAGGATAAGGGAGCCTGTCTCGGTGAAATCAGCACTGCGGTAGAGGCCGATGAGTTTAGCGCTCCAGGCCTCGCCAAACGCACGCTCAAGGTCTGCGCCGATTTCGAAGGCGGTCTCTTCATCGGTATCGCCTTGGAACAGGACGAACGGCTGGCCGCCCACGGGCGTGCGGATCGACGTCTCGCCGCCCGCCTCGTCGAAGAGGCTGTAGTTGGCATTGAACCGCAGCATCGTCTCGCCGAGGGGCACGACGGCCTGCAGTGTGGCGTTGCCCCGATGACCGTCCTCGCGGAAGATTTCATCACGCACTTCGATAAGCTGGTCAGCAGGACCAAACACGCGCTCGTCATTCTCGATGAAGCCCAGGTATCGAGACGCTTCCACGCCGAGGGTGAAGCTGGCACCGCCCCGCTGAAACGCGACCGATCCGCTGCCAAAGGGATAGAAGCCTCCTGCCGGATCGAAGGTGTTGGCTCCTGCCTCAAACGCGCCGCTAAAGCCGCCTTCTTTTCGGATAACGTTTGCGATAACCGTCTGTCCACGGAGGTCTGTCCCGCCTGTCTGTCCACGGATGACTTCGATACGCTCCACTTGGCTCGCTGGGATGCGGGAGAGAACGTCCGAAGGTTGCTCACTCTTCGACGACACTCTCTCGCCATCGAGGAGGATGTTCCCGGCACTGCCCGCAAAACCGCGCGAGCCGTCTCCATCGTCGAGAGCGAACCCTGGCAGATTGCGGACCATGTCCAGCGCGGTGACTGGAGCGTAGCGAGCGAAGAAGTCGCTGCCATAGCTGACTGTGCAGGAACCATTTTCACAGCTCTGCGCCGGGGCTTGAGGATCTTCCTGGGCCGCTGCTCCCGTAGAAAGGAACGGAGGAAGGAGGCTTGAAAGCGCGAGAGACACTGCACCGATGTTCCGCACTCTTCGCTCGCTCATCATTTGATCTCCAAGGGGCCCGTCGTCGGCGCCGCTATCCTTTGGTCTGCTTCGGTTCAGGAAGCCAAAACAGAAAGCGAAGCCGCTGCGGCGCGAGGGTGAGGAGCACGATCACGGTGAGCGCTGCAGCCGTGGCAACGCCGCACATGGCGACCAAGCCGATGTCCCAACGGTAGATGACCATACACCAAGCCAGCGATGCCGCGATCAGCGCTGAGCCAACCCGCCGGTAGGCTTTGGACCGCTGCGGATTAAGCGGTGCACTGAACACTGTCTTGTGGTGCTTGGCCATGGACAGGCACAGGCCAGCGAACCCAGGCACCGCCAGGAGGTATGCGATGAGCCAGCTCACTCCGCTGGTGCTCCCGCTGCGTTGATCGGAGACGGCCGGACCACCGACTTCTTGGGCAAAGCCTGCTTTTTGCGCGAGACCTGCGCGGCGTAGGCGAAGCCCGCGCCGATGACCAAGAACCAAAGATCAACACCAGCGAGCTCGAAGTCCCCCGCACGCCAAGGAAGAGGCAGCGTGGCACCGAGGTGCTTAGACGTCGTCAGTATGTTGAGGATCGGCAAGAAGACGTAGACAGCCGATGCCGCGGTCAGCTGTTCGGTCCACGCGGCCGATGGCTTCCTGGCGAGGCTGTGGATCAAAACGGCAAGCCACGTGAGGAACAGGACATGGATCTCCCACTCCGCCCGCGCGTCCATCCCAAGAGGCAAGAGCCGATTGGCATAGAAGAAACCGGCAATGGCGATCGGCAATCCGGCAACAACGCCGACATTCATCCGTTCAATGATGAGCAGGTTGCGCTCAGCCTTCTCGTCACCGCGCAGCTTCTGCCGGCGTTTCTTGGTCCAAAGGACGAGCCCCGTCGCCACCATCCCAGCACCGAGAAGCCCAGAACCAAAGTAGAGAATCCGCAGGACCGGCCCAGCGAAGAGGCCCTCGTGCAGGCCCTCCAGCACATTGGTCACGGCCATAGAGCTATCGACGCGTCGCTCGTGCGTATCGATCAGTTCACCTGTCGCAGCATCGAAGGTGAGTGACGGCGTCTCGCGCAAGATCGAGTGCGTGATCGCCCCCGACAGCTGGACCTCAGACACAGCATCACCGGGGTTCTTCAGGAGCAGCCCCTGAAGCGGCTCATCAGGGAACGCCTCTTCAAAGCGCGCGACGAGAGGCGCGATGGCGACCCGTTCGGCAAGGACACCGGTCGGCTCCTTGGGCGGTTTGATGTTGTAGACTTCCTCGGCAACCGTCTGGGTCGTGTTCTCATCATAACCGTACTGCGCGACAAAGATCGGGAGGAAGAACGTTGTCACCACCAGCAGGATGCCGGAGAAGGTGATCATGATCTGGAACGGCAACGTCATCACACTGATGACATTGTGGCTGTCGAGCCAGGACCGCTGACCCTTGGCAAGCCGTAGGGTGAAGAAATCGACGAAGATCTTCTTGTGGGTGATGATGCCGGACACGATCGCCGTGAACATGAAGATGGCGGCGAGCCCAGCGAAGAGCTCCCCTGCGATTCTGGGCACGTAGTGGAAGGTCCAGTGCATCGAGTAGAGCGTTTGACCGCCTGTAGTATCGCGCGCTTCAGGGATAGGGGTACCGTCTTCGAAGAGCTGGACGTCGAAACGCTCCGTCTTCCCTTCTGAGTTCTTCTCAGAACCAAAGACACGGACGAACGGGTAAGCCGAACGACCACCGGGAAGGAAGACATAGAACTCTGACGCATTCGGATGATCCGTAAGCGTCTTATCGATGGCCGCTTCGAAGGCCGTCGCGGTGTTCATGATTTCAACGGGAGCTGGATGCTCAGGCTGCGTCCAACGGTCGATCTCGCGATCGTAGTAGCCGGTCGAACCGGTCAGGAACATGAAGTAGAGGACCCAGCCGAGCAGCAGCCCGGTCCAGGTGTGCGCCCACGACATGGATTGGCGAAGCTGCTGCATCAGAAGAGCACTCCCTTTGCCAGAGCAAGGATCAAACCTGAGACCAGCGTGAGGCCGGTCAGGTCGCGGAACGCCCGCCACCAACTGGGAACGGCAAAGACGTAGACGAACAAGGCCGTATAGATGAGGCCCGAGAGCAAAAGGCTCAGCGCCGTCGCCTCGCCGCGGGAGATCGGCAAAACAGCGGTCACGGCCGCCGACACAATGACGGTGGCGAAATAGCCGCCCAAAATGGCGATAAAGAGCCTCGCCCAAGGTGCTGGCTTACCGCCAGCGCGTTTCTGCCGGGGCTGCGCACCCGGCAACGCGGAATTTGAACGCGCCATCAAAACGGGCTCCATTAATGCAAACGACTCGCAGTCGCGTTACGAGAAAGATGCTTCTTGCACAAGGCGTTGCGGCATTTCAGAAATCACTCGACCAACTCGGAAAGCGCCAGCTCCCGCGCTGCCACATTGGACCCTATGGGGTGGCCGACGAACCTGGCGATTGGCCTTCGGGCAACGACTCCACCCAGCTCCGTAGCTCTTCCAAGAAGCCTAGGGCGGTACGTCCGAAGGGGGTAATGGCGTACTGCACAGACACCGGAGAGGTTTCGAGCACCTCGCGCGAGATGAGCCCGTTGGCTTCCAGCTGACGCAAACGCTCCGTGATCATTTTTTTGCTCGCGCCGCTGACCATGCGCGCGAGATCATTGAAGCGGATGGGCTCGTGCCTGAGATGCCAGAGGATCGAACCAGTCCACTTGCCGCCCATGATCCGCATACCCCGCTCTATCGCGCAGGGTTCCTCGCATGCGTCGATGGCTGTCCGGCGCCCCGCTTGATCTTGATCGATACGCGCCTTCATCGCGACGCTCCCTAGGTTACCTAAAGTATACTGATTGATCTTCGTTACCTAAAGCGTACCTGAGTGCCAGAAAGCAGATCGGTCAACCCTGCTTGGAAGCGTGAGGCAAAAGTGAGCAACGTTCTTTGGAATCACGGCGCTTGCCTCGTTCGGAGCGTTCGACGCCATGAAGAACCCTAACCTAGCCAACGATTTCAAGCGCTTTGAGGATCATCTCAGAACACACTTCCCCACCTGACTTCGATTTCCCAGGAGAGAATCCCATGAACCAACCGGACATTCATCTGTACACTGCCGCGACGATGAACGGGTACAAACCCGTGATCTTTCTTGAAGAGGCAGGGGTTCCCTACGACCTGACCTTCGTCAATTTTGCCAAGCAAGAGCAGAAGGCGCCGGAGTATCTGAAGCTCAACCCCAACGGGAAGATTCCGACCATCGTTGATCGCTCCGAAGACAGAGCAATTTTTGGATCCGGCGCGATCCTGCTCCACCTTGCTGAGAAGTACGGCAAGTTTCTTCCTCACGATGCCGTCGGGAAATCGGAAGTGATGCAATGGCTTCTTTTTCAGGTTGGCCACGTGGGCCCGATCATGGGGCAAGCGATGTACTTCCAGCGGATCGCCGCGCCCAACGGCGAGAACCATCCGTTTGCGATCAAACGCTACATGGATGAGAGCCGGCGCCTGCTGGAGGTTCTTGATACCCGCCTTGAGGGGCGCGAGTGGCTGGCCGCTGATCAGTATACGATCGCTGATATGATGGTTTACCCCTGGGCGAGAGCGTACCCCTGGG
>JBCCTF010000063.1:0-19848 GCA_039198765.1 Pseudomonadota bacterium | reverse complement strand
ACTCGACGCCGCCTATTTAACTTCAAACCCTGTTGGCCTTCCGGGCGTGTTGGGTCGCGAGCTGGGGAAACCCCACGCGCGCCTCAGCTTCGTCGAGACGGTGTTCCGCGACGAGCTGGGCGAGCCAGACGGCGTCCATCCTGCGGGCGACGTCGTGGCGGGAGGGGATAGAGAGGAACGCGCGGGTGTCGTCGTTGAAACCTGCGGTGTTGTAGAAGCCCGCCGTCTCGGTGGTCCGCTCCCGGAACCTCCGCATACCTTCGGGACTGTCGTGGAACCACCAGGGCGGGCCGAGGGTGAGAGCCGGATAATGCCCGGCCAGCGGCGCAAGCTCTCGGCTGTAGACGTCCTCGTCCAGGGTGAAGAGAATGATCGTCAGGCCCGGTTCGTTGCCCACCGCGCCGAGGAGGGGCTTCAGCGCCTTCACATACTCGGTCTCAGACGGCGTATCCGCGCCCTTGTCCCGGCCGAAGCGGTGGAAGACCGGGTCGTTGTGGTTGCGGTAGGCGCCCGCATGGATTTGCATCGTCAGGCCGTCGTCCAGTGACATGCGCGCCATTTCGGTGAGCATCTGTCCACGGAACAGCTCCGCATCGCCGGGCTTCATGTCCTGGGTCAGGACCCGGCGGAACAGGCTCTCGCAGTCCGCGCGACTGAGGTCGGCCGTGGTCGCCGTCGGGTGGCCGTGGTCGGTAGCCGTGGCGCCGCCTTCCTCGATGAAGTAGCGGCGGCGCTTGCGATGGGCGGCAAGGTAGCCGTCCCAATTGAGCGTGTCTTCACCGGTCAGCGCACCAAGCTCTGCCACCGCCTCGACGAAGCCTTCATAGTCCGGGTCCACCACATTGTCGGGCCGGTAGGTCGTGATGACCCGGCCGTTCCAGTCTGAAGCGCGGATCGTCTTGTGGTGGCGGAGGTTATCGAGCGCGCCTTCGGTCGTGGCGAGGGCGTCAATCTTATAACGGTCGAAGAGAGCGCGCGGACGGAAGGCGTCGGTCTTCAGCTTCTCGTCCATCAGGTCGTAATAATGGTCGGCCGTATCGTCCGTCAGCGCCACGTCGATGCCGAAGGCTTCCGCAAAGACCCAGTCGAGCCACATGCGCGATGGGGTGCCCGCGAAGAGGTGGTAGTGCTTGGCAAAGAGCTTCCAGATGGTCCGGCCATCGGTTTCGACGGGTGTGCCGTCCGCCGTCGGAACGCCGAGATCCTCCATCCGGACGCCCTGGGAATAGAGCATACGGAAGACGTAATGGTCCGGCGTGATGAGGAGCTGCGCCGGATCGGGGAAGGGCTCGTTCTCCGCGAACCAGGACGGATCGGTGTGTCCGTGGGGGCTGACGATCGGGAAGTCGGCCACGGTCTCATAAAGAGACCGCGCGAGCTTCCGCTGGGTCGGCTCAGCCGGGAAGAGACGATCGGGGTGGAGAACGAGAGGTTTTGTCATGAAGGCTTGCTCGAATACTGCTTTCTAAGAGCCTGGACCTCGCTACGGGTCTTCTCGACGGCCTCGGCCTCGGTGCTTTCGAGGAGGGCGTCGATGACGCGGCTGAGGTGGGCATGCATAGCGGCGTGGGCACCGTCGGGGTCGCGTTCCCGAAGAGCATCGACGATGCGCTGGTGGTCGTCGATCATAGGCTGCACGCCATAGGCGCGGGCCTTGTTCAGCATAGCGACGAGCATCGGCGAGGTCTCGCGGACACTCCAGAGGTGGTCGATGGTGCTGACGAGGGCGGAGTTTTTCGTGCCCTCGGCAATAACTGAGTGGAACTCGCGGTCGGCCCGCTCGCCTACAGCACCGATCTCGTTCTCGTGCTGCATTTCTTTGAGCAGAGTGTCGAGCCGGGCGATCTGGATATCGCTGATCCGCGCCGCCGCCATGGCCGCGGCGTCGGCTTCGATGATCCGGCGCGCCTCGAGGAGTTCGAAGGGGCCGATGTCGAGTTCGGACGGGTTGGTGCGGCTTGAGTGGCGGTTCACGACGTAGACGCCCGATCCGACGCGGACCTCGACAAGAGCCTGAATCTCAAGAGCGATGATGGCTTCGCGAATCGTCGGGCGGGAGACGTTGAATTCCGCCGCAAGGAGGCGTTCGGCGGGCAGGCGGCTGCCGACCTCGTACTTCTTTTCGGCAATGTCCTGCCGCAGCTTGTCGGCGACTTGCTGGTAAAGCCTTCTCACGATCGTCTCCTCATGACCAATTTTCAGTGCTCTTGTTGTCTCTGCACCGAACGGCTTGCAACCTGCGCCGGAAATTGGTCAGATAGATTTGGTCAAATAGGCCGCTACGGGGTCCCGCTGTCAAGGGGCGCGCGAGAGGGCGGTTGCAGGAGAGACGCATGGCGGATGGAGCCTTGAGGGCGGGAACGGTGACGAGCGGCAGCGCGCGGGAGCGCGAAATTACAGGCGTCAGGGTCAATGTCTGCAGCCCTGGCAGAAACTTCGTCACCGTCATCATCGAAACGAAGGGCGGCGTGGTCGGCATCGGCGATGCGACGCTCAACGGCCGCGAGCTGTCGGTCGTCAGCTACCTCAAGGATCATCTGGCCCCGAACCTGATTGGCCGGGATGCTGGTCAGATCGAAGATATCTGGCAAATTTTCTACCGCGGAGCCTATTGGCGCCGAGGCCCCGTGACCATGACCGCCATCTCCGGGATCGACCAGGCGCTGTGGGACATCAAGGCGAAGATGGCGGGAATGCCTCTCTACCAGCTCCTGGGCGGGCGAAGCCGTGACCGCGTGCTGGTCTATGGCCACGCCAACGGCCGGGACATCGACCACACGATCGAGCAGGTCCTGAAGTATAAGGAGATGGGCTACGAGGCTATCCGGGCGCAATCGGGCGTGCCGGGCCTCGATACCGCCTACGGCGTCGGCAAGGGCGACATGTATTACGAGCCTGCGGACAGCACCTTGCCGGAGGTGCAGGTCTGGGACACGCGGGCCTATCTCCGTTTCGTGCCCAAGCTGTTCGAGAAGGTCCGCGATGCGGTCGGCGACGAGGTCGCGCTCCTTCACGACGGCCACCACCGGATGACCCCGCAGGAAGCCGGCCGGCTCGGCAAGGCTCTCGAGCCTTTCGACCTCTTTTGGCTGGAAGACGCAACGCCTGCAGAAAACCAGGAGGCCTTCCGCCTCATCCGTCAGCATACGACGACGCCTCTCGCCGTTGGTGAGGTGTTCAACACGATCCACGACTGCCGGGAGCTTATCCAGGAGCAGCTCATCGACTACATTCGCGCAACCATTGTCCACGCGGGCGGGGTTACGGGTATGCGGAGGGTCGCGGATCTCGCTGGCCTCTACCAAGTCAGGACGGGCAGCCACGGCGCGACGGACCTGTCGCCGGTCTGCGTGGGGACAGCGCTCCACTTCGATACGTGGGTGCCGAACTTTGGCATTCAGGAATATATGCGGCATACGGAAGAGACTGACGAGGTCTTTCCGCATGATTACCGCTTCGAGAAGGGCTACATGTTCTGCGGCGAGACCCCCGGGCATGGCGTGACCCTGAACGAAAAGCTGGCTGCGAAGTACCCTTATGAGCCCAAGCAGCTGCCGGTGGCGCGGTTGCGGGACGGTACGGCTTGGAACTGGTAAGCCCCAGCCCGGAGAGACCGGCGGTCGTCTTCGGGGAGGCCATGATCGAGCTGGCTGGTGTCGAGACGGACACCTGTCGGCTCGGTGTCGCAGGCGATACCTTCAACACCGGCGTCTATATGGCGCGGGCTGGTGTGCCGACAGCTTACATGACGGCGCTGGGTGATGAGGCTTTCTCCGAGCGGATCGCTGATGCGCTTGAGGCGGAAGATCTGTCGACGGACTTCGTTCTGAGGGTTCGAGGCGGAACGCCTGGCCTCTACGCTGTCAGCGTCGATGATGAGGGCGAGCGGTCCTTCACTTACTGGCGCGGGCAAGCGGCGGTCCGGTCGTTCTTCGACCACGGATTATCGGACGATATCATGCGGCGGGCAGAGCGGGCGAGCCTCCTCTACCTGAGTGGAATCTCGCTTTCGCTGTTTGATCGCGGCGAGCGTCAGCGGATCGCCGGGCTTGCTGACGCGGTGCGCCAGAAGGGCGGGGTGGTTGCTTTTGATACGAACTATCGACCGCGAGGATGGGCCAGCCGCGAGGCCGCGCGGGCCGCGGTAACGGGCTTCGCGCCGTTCGTGACGATGGCTCTCCCGACCTTCGAAGATGACCACCTTCTCTTCGGCGACCGTTCCCCGGAAGCCTGCACCGAGCGCTGGCGCGACGCTGGCGCGGAGGAAGTAGTGGTCAAGAACGGACCCGATGGTGCGTTGACGGACGAAGGCTGGATTGCTCCGCCAGAGAAGGTGCGCCCGGTCGACACGACAGGCGCGGGGGACAGCTTCAATGGCGCTTATCTCTCTGCTCGTCTTGCGGGGTCGTCCGTGAGCGAAGCAGCACTGGCGGCGCACAGGCTGGCGGCGAAGGTTTTGATGACGCACGGGGCTATCCTGCCGAAGGAAGCGATGGCGGACAGGGTGCCGGCCGATGGCTGACGGCGGAGCGATGGTCACTGAAGACGCTGCTTCACCCTGTCCGGGGCGACCGGTTGGTCGCACCCGAATTCAGAATGTCGCGCTGATCGCAGGGCCGCTGGTCTTTTCCATCATGCAGGTTCTTGGCCCACCACCAGGGTTGTCATCCGAAGGCTGGGTTGTTGTTGGGCTGCTTTTCCTCATGGCGCTGTGGTGGGTGACAGAGGCGATCCCGATACCGATCACGTCGCTCCTGCCACTGATCGTACTACCGCTGTTTGGTGTAAGGAGTATTCAGGAAGCCTCTGCTCCCTATGCGGACAAGATCATCTTCTTGCTCCTTGGCGGTTTCATCATCGCCCGGTCGGTGGAAAGGTGGAAGCTGCATGTCCGGTTGGCGCTGCTGACCGTGAGCCGGGCGGGAGCGAAGCCTTCAGGGCTCGTGCTCGGGTTCCTCTGCGCCTCCGCAATGCTGTCTGCCTGGATTTCGAACACTGCGACCTCGATCATGTTAATGCCCGTCGCGCTCTCCGTCGCCTTCTCTCTCGGGGCGCAAAAGCGGGCAGGGTCAACCCTCGCGGTTTCGCTATGCCTCGCCGTTGCCTATGGAGCTTCGATCGGCGGCCTGGCGACACCCGTCGGTACGCCAACCAACCTTATCGTCATCGGTGCACTGGAGGCGGCAGGCGATGAGCGGCTGACCTTTGCACGGTGGATGAGTTTCGGTGTCCCCGCGGTCCTGTGCCTCATCCCGCTGGCATGGCTGGTGCTGACGAAGCTCTCCGGCCCGATCAGGGTGCCGGGCGGCGATCCACAGAAGGTCCTGCGGGGAAGGCTCAAAGCTCTCGGCCCGTGGACCCGGCCCGAAGTCCGCACGATGATCGTCTTCGGCATCATCGCCAGCTTCTGGATCTTCCGGCGCGCCTTCATTCAGGATATCTCGATCTTCGGTGTGCAGCCTTTCGCAGGCCTGACAGACCACGTCATCGCGATCATGGGGGCGGTGGCGATGTTTCTCGTGCCCGCAGGCTGCCGTAATGATCGCGGCGCGATGCTCCTCGACTGGGACACGGCCAAGGGCCTGCCCTGGGACGTGGTCCTGCTGTTCGGCGGTGGGCTGAGCTTAGCGGCGGCGATCACGGCGACCGGGCTTGGCGGCTGGTTGGGTGAGCAGATGCAGGGCGTGATGGCGCTGCCCATCGTCCTGATGATCCTGACCATCAGTCTCGTGATCAATTTCGCCACAGAGGTGACGTCGAACGTTGCGACGGCTGCGGCCATCATGCCGGTCATCCTGGCGCTGGCAGCTGCAGCAGGGTTCGACCCTGCGCAACTGGCGATCCCGGTCGCGCTCTCGGCCTCTTGCGCCTTCATGTTCCCGATGGCCACGGCACCAAACGCCATTGCCTTTGCCAGCGGAGAGGTCTCGATCCCGCGGATGGCGCGGGTCGGGGTCCAGCTCAACCTTTTATCAGTTGTCCTCGTGTCCTTGATTGCGGCGGCGCTGACACCCTTGCTCCTGCCTAGCGCAGGGTAGGGGAAGAGAAGAATGATCAGTCAAGGGAGGAAAAGATGGATAGAAGACAGTTTCTGAACAGGGGTGCCGCAGGTCTTGGCGCGATGGCGCTAGGGCCGGTGGGCGGCTTTGCTGCGCCGAGCGAGTCGGACCTCAAGATTACGGAGGTGACGACCTACCTTCTGAAGGACGCTCTGCTGGTCAAGCTCAAGACCGATAGCGGCATAGAGGGGTGGGGTGAGTGTGAGCGCGGGGTGGCCTCCACCATCGAAGAGCTTCTGTATACGGAGGCAGCGCCCTACGTCCTCGGCGAGGATCCCTTCCAGTCGACGTCTGCTCTCTATGACTTTTTCTACCGCGAGCATGATCAACTCGGCGGCACACTTGCGGGCGCGATAGCTGGACTTGATATCGCGATGTGGGATCTCAAGGCGCGCATCCTCGATGTACCGATCTGGCGGCTCCTCGGTGGTCAGTACCGGGATCGGATGAACATCTACGGCTCCTACGCCACGGACCGTTGGCGGAAAATGGGGCCGAAAGAGGCGGCGGATGTTGCTCTCAAATTTGTCCGTAGGGGTTTCGATACCGTCAAGTGCCGGATGCAAGTTCGCGAAAGCGCCCTTGATCCGCGTGAGGACCGGACTGTCGAATACATTGCTGCGATCAAGAAGAAGGTGCCGAACGATATCGAGGTCTTCACGGACATCAATAACGGATATTCCGTGAAGCGCGCGATCCTGATCGGCCAGGAACTGCATGACCGGTTCGGCATGAAGTATTTCGAGGAGCCCTGCAGCGACCAGAACCACTCCAACACCCGAAAGGTGGCCGAGGCGCTGCCGATGTATATTATCGCCGGTGAGAAGGAATATACACCCTTCCAGCTTCAGGAGATGGTCACGTACGCGGACCCGGATTATCTCAACCCGGACGTTATCAAGCACATGGGCATCACCGGGATGCAGCGGGCGGGCATTATCAGCCAGCTGAACCAGAAGCCGATCATCGTGCACAATACGCGTCCGACGGTGAGTACAGCGGCCTCGCTGCAGCTCGCGGCGAGCTATCCGATCATCGGGCCGTTCATGGAATATCCAGATGAGGACAAGTTCCCGCGCCTTCTCGACATCATGAAGGAGCCCTTCCAGATCGACGGCTCGGTCATGATGGTGCCGCAAGGTCCCGGCCTCGGCATCGAGATCGACGAGGCAGAGGTCCAGGATCAGGCCAGACAGGTTCGCACCCGGACGCTAGAGGAGTAGAGCCTACTCCTCCGCAGGGAGAACGCTTTCAAACCAGCTGTCGTAGGCGGCCGCGAGGCGTTCGGCGACCTCTGGATGCTCATCCGAAAGGTCTTCTGTTTCGTGCGGGTCGTCGGCGATATTGTAGAGGGCCCAAGGGCCGTCGTCCCTCGCAACGAGCTTCCAATTCCCGTCCCAAACGGCGCGATTGTCCTGCCACTGATTGAAGAGCGGCTGGGCGCGTGGCGGAAGCGACTCTCCCCGGATCAGCGGTAAGAGGCTCATCCCGCGCAGGCCGGGTGCGCTTTCGCTTGAGGCCACATCGATCAGTGTCGGGTGGATGTCGAGGAGGTGGGAAAGCATGAACGCCGTGCGACCGGTCTCCTCCATCCCGTCGGGCCAGCGGACGAGGAATGGATCCGACGTCCCGCCCTCGTAGCTGTCGTTCTTGTAGAAGCGGAAGGGGGTGTTACCGACCTCGGCCCAGTCAGGGCCGAGGCTCGTCCAGCGGCCGACCGAGCCGACCGGGTATTCTGCGCCGATTTCTTCGCTGTTCTCGAGGACCAGCTCTGCGCTCGCGCCATTGTCGGAGGCGAAGATGATCAGCGTGCTGTCGAGAGTGCCCTGTTGCTCGAGAGCGTCGAGGAGGCGCCTGACACCCGCGTCGAGCTCCGCGATCATGGCCGCGTAAATTTCCATCCGGGCGGTCTGGTTCTCGCGCTCCGCCGCTGAGAGGGAAGCCCACGAGCGCCAGAGGTGGGGACGACGTGGAGCCTGGGGGTCAACGAGGGCGACCTGACGCTTGTAGCGAGCCTCCGCGACAGGAGCCCAGCCTTTGTCATAGTCGCCAACGAACCGCGCGACGGTCTCTGCCGGGGCGTGGAGTGGGTCGTTGGGGGCGGTGTAGGACAGGTAGAGGAGGTAGGGCGCTTCTCGGGCTGACGCTTCCTCGACGAAGGCGATGGCTTTGTCCGTGAACGCATGGGTTGAGTAGAACCCGTCCGGTGTCTCGAGACCCTCGCCGCAGTCGAGATCGTCACACCAGAAGCGCCCGGCTTTTTTCTTTCGTCCGGGCTCAGGCTCTCCCGGTCGAGCCTCCGTGCGAAGTGGTTCGCTGCGCCGTCGCGCAGGCCCCAATAGCGGTCGAAGCCGCGTTCCACCGGATTGACCACGCCGTGATGCTTGCCGACCATGAAGGTCTGGTAGCCGACCTCGCGCAGGCTTTCCGCAATCGTCGTTCCACCGATCATCGTAGTACGGGCTGACCGGTACCGATTGACCTCCTGCGGATAAGACCCCGTCAAGAGAGCGGCTCGCGACGGAAAGCACTTGGCGGTGTTCCGAGAGCCGACGACTTTCAGGCCTTCCTCGCCAAGCTGGTCGATGTTCGGTGTAGGGACCTCTCCGCCGTAGGAGGAGAGGTCCGCAAACCGAGATCGTCCGCGAGGATGACGATGATGTCCGGCGGCCCTGCGGGCGCCGCCGGTGCCAGCTCTGCCTCGCTGGCATCGGCGTCTCTGCCGGAAATGGGCCCGGTGTCGGTGCAGGCGCCTATCCCCGCAGCGACCAGTGTCATGAGTAGCAAGCGGTGCATCAGTTTGTCTTGCGTCCTTCGGCTTGGGCGACCTTGTCCTGCTCGCGGCGCACCTTGCGATGCATACGCTCGTTGATGGTGGGGTCATCGGACATGAAGGTCCAGAGCTGGACCGTGCCGTCCTGATGCGCCGTTGTCAGCATCGTCTTATTCTCGTTGAAGTCCATGTATTCCAGTGCGTCGGTCATCGGCACACGGAGAGCGAACGGAATCTGCTCGCTATCCTCGTAGTCGTCGTTGAGAATGTCCGCCGTTCGGTAGACGTCGATGAACATGCCGTTACCAGCTACGAGAAGGTGGCGTCCTTCGAGTGACCAGGCCACGGTCTCGGTCTTCTCCGATATTTTGCTCAGCCTACGCACTTCTTCGCTGGTCTCGAGGTCGTAGATGAAGACCCAACCAAAGGTACCGCCGACCGCGAGGAGGCTCGCATCGGGATTGATCTTCGTGTTGATGTAGCCGAGTGTTTTCGCGTACGGACCGTCCTCTTTCGGCAGCGTCCAATCGTGGATGACCTCGAAGGTCTCCGTATCATAGACGCGCGCGGTCTTGTCGCCGACAGCCGCGAGAAGCTTGTCATCCTCGCTGAAGTCGAGCTCATTCACCGTGCCCGGAAAGTCGAGGGTTTTCTGGAGACGCTTGCCCTGACCGTCGAAGATGTGGATCTTTCCGACGCCTTCCACGCGCTCCTGACCGCTGACGAGGTACTTGCCGTCATGGCTGGCTGCGAGGCCGTCGATGCCGTTGTGATGCTCGTGGCGCTAGAGCACCCGGCCATTGCGCGCATCGAAGACGCGCATCATGGCATCTTGACTAACCGCAGCGACGCGCTTGCCGTCGCGGGTCCAGGCGACGCGCTCGATCTCTTGCGGAACCTCGGCGATCCAGATCTCGGTGCCGTCGGTCACTTTGAATACGCGAACGGTGTTGTCGAACTTCGTCCCGGTGACGATGAATTGTCCGTCCGGCGAGAACTCGGCGCTCTCGACCGAGCCGAACTCGCCGTTGACGTCCGCGATCCACGACCAGACCTTGCTGAGGGCGAGGGTGCCGTTGCCTGCGTACGCGACGGCAGACATGCCCGCCATGGCGGCTGCAACGAGGCTTGCTGTTTTCATGGTGTCCTCCCGGTTGGGTTTCTCTTGAAACCTGTCTGACCAATCTGTAGCGTCTGGTCAGCCGCCCGCATAGAGGCAGGTGCAGGGAGATCGACGTGTTGAGGACGCAGCGTACCGAAACCCGCGACTACGTCGAGGTTTCCGGCCTTTGGGGTTTTGCCCCTGATCCGAAGGGCGAGCTTGGCCCTGACGCGCTCCTGACTCATGAACTCGCCGTTCCCGGATCGTGGAATGAGCAGCTCGCTGAAGCGGGGTTCATGGCTTATGTCGGCGCGGCGTGGCTGACGCGCGAGGTCTTTGTCCCTCAGCATTTTTCCGGCCGCAGGATCGTGCTGCGCTTTGGATCGGCGGGCTACACAGCCGACGTCTACGCTAATGGAGAGCAGGCGGGTGAGGGGCGGCTGCCCTATCTTCCCTTCGAGGCTGACGTAACAAGCGTCGCGGTGCCCGGCGAGGTCATGCGCATCGCCGTTCGGGTCAGCAACGAAGAACATCCGGACGGGATCACCCCAGGTGTCAGCCTCGAAGATTATCGTCGGTGGGATGCGGCGAAGGCGGAGTATTTTCCGGCTACGCGGCCTGACTTCTATCCGTACGGAGGCCTCCATCGTCCGGTCTACCTCATGGCCCTGCCAGAGGAGCGGATTGAGGCGATCCGTGTCGAGACGGCACTTGAGGGCTCATCGGCAGAGGTCTCCGTCGAGGCGGTCCATGCCCATGATGCGGTCCTCAGCGCTGAACTCAGCCTTCGCGGCGAGGTTGTCGCCTCCGGTGAAGGGGCGGGGAAACTGACGCTCGCAGTCGAGAGTGCAGAGCTTTGGGCGCCCGAATCGCCGACGCTTTATGATCTGGAGCTGAGGCTTGTGAAGGGTGGTGAGCTTCTGGATGTAGTCCGACAAAAGGTCGGTATCCGGACCATTGACACCCGCGGTCATGAGATCCTGCTGAACGGGAAGCCGATTTTTCTCAAAGGCTTCGGGCGACATGAAGACAGCGATGTCGCGGGCCGTGCCTTAAACCTCCCTGTGATGGTGAAGGATTTCGGCCTCATGGAATGGGTGGGGGCGAATTCCTTCCGTACCTCGCACTATCCCTATGCGGAAGAACAGCTCGAATGGGCCGATCGTCACGGCGTGCTGGTGATCTCGGAAATTGCTTCCGTGAACCTCGACTTCCGGCAGGTTAGTCACGCCACCCGGGTGAACCATTTCGCTGCGATCGAGGCGCAAATGGCGCGGGATCGGAACCATCCTTCGGTCATCATGTGGTCCCTCGCCAACGAGCCCGGTTATCTGGGAGAGAATGAATACAGGCGGCCCGAAGCCGCCGACTATATGGCGGCAATCTTTGCTCATGCCCGGTCGCTAGACAGCTCCCGCCTCCTCACGCACGCGAATGTTCAGTACGCAGGCATTGAAGACTCGGCGTTCGAGCATTCTGACGTGATCGGCATCAACCGCTACCGCGGCTGGTATGACTCGCCAGCGCAGATTGAGCGGGGCGTGGCCCATCTGAAAGAAGAGCTCGATACGCTCACACAGCACGGAAAGCCCATCTGCATCTGGGAATTCGGGGCCGATGCGGTGCACGGAGAGCACGCGACCTACGACCAGATGTTCACGGAGGACTTTCAGCGTGACTTCATCGAAGCCCAGCTTGACCTGTTCGAGAGCCACCCAGCCGTTGCCGGCGCCCATATCTGGAATCTCTGCGATTTCATGACGGCCCAGCATCACCGCCGGGTCGTGGTCAACCGAAAGGGTGTCTTCACCCGCGACAGGAAACCCAAGCGAGCAGCCTTCATGCTCCGTAAGCGTTGGAGTGGTGACGCATAGTGTTCGGTCTCAGCTATCTCGACCTCGGGGTCATCTTCATCTACTTCGCCGCGCTGACCGCTATCGGTATCGCCACTGGCAAGGCGGTCAAGAACACGGGCGACTTCTTCATGGGAGGCCGGCGCTTTGGCAAGCTTCTCATGATCGGCCACGCCATGGGCACAGGGACGCATACGGATCAACCCGTGACGGTTTCCGGCGCGAGCTACTCCATAGGTCTCGCGGGCATTTGGTACCAGTGGATATGGATGTTCTCGACGCCGTTCTTCTGGCTTCTGGCGCCGATATACCGCCGCCTGCGCTATATCACGATCGGTGACTTCTTCGAGCGTCGCTACGGCCCCGATCTCGGCGCGGCCTACGCGGTGATGGGACTGGTCTACTTCACCCTCAACTGTGGGCTGATGCTGAAGGGGACGGGGACAACGATTGATGCCGTCACGGGCGGCGCTGTTCCGACCGAGGCGGTCGTCCTGATCCTGACGGTTCTCTTCGTGACCTACAGCCTGGTCGGCGGTCTCGTCGCGGCGGTGATCACGGACTTCATCCAGGGTATTTTTATCCTGGTTTTGAGCTTCCTTCTCATCCCCTTCGCAATCAATGCGGCGGGCGGCTACATGGAAATTCGGGAAGGCCTCCCCGACGAAATGTTCAGCTTCGTTGCGCCGATTGAGGTCACGGGCTTCTTTATAGCGATGTCAGTCATCAACGGCCTTTTCTCCGTCGTCGTCCAGCCACACCACATGGCCGTCGGCGGCGCGGGCAAGGCGGAGAGCGCGGGCCGCTGGGGCTGGACCTACGGGAATTTCTTGAAGCGGATCATGACCCTCGGTTGGGCCTTCACCGGCGTCTTCGCAGCGTTTCTCTTTGCCGATGTTTTGACAGAAGATACCAGGGAGGAGGCCTTTGGCCTGACCGTGCGGGAGCTCCTTCCGTCGGGTCTTGTTGGTCTGATGGTCGCTTCAATGGCGGCGGCGGTGATGAGTTCTTGTGATAGCTTCATGGTGGGCGGATCGGCGCTTTTTACGCGGAATTTCTATCGTCGCTATTTCAAGCGTGAGGGGAGCGAAGAGCACTTCCTCAGTGTCGCTCGCTACGCCTCCCTCGCGGTTGTGGTCGGAGGTCTCATCTTCGCGCTGCTCCTCCCGAACGTGGTCGAGGGTGTAAAGATCATCTGGAAGTTCACGGCGCTCTTCGGCGTTGGTTTCTGGGTCGCGCTGTTCTGGGAGCGTGCGACCGGTTGGGGGGTTTGGGCGTCCATCGTGGTCATGGGCGCCTGCATGCTCGTCACTGACCGAATGGGGTGGACGTTGCCGCAGCAGATTGCCCTTTACCTGCCCGCAGGTCTCGTCGCAATCGGGATCGTCAGTCTGCTGACACCGCGCACCGAGAGCGAACGTCTGCGCCAGTTCTATGGGCTTCTGCGAACGCCGGTTGGCGAGGAGTACAAGCTCAAGGAGCAGGGCATCGAGATCGTCGAAGAAGGACTCGATATAGAGCAGGAGAAGCGCGAAGCTAAGCCTCTGCTCGAACGGGGCCACAGCCTAGTTCTCGTTGATCTCCTCAAAATGCCCGGTGCCTTCACTTGGGCGAAGTACCGTATCGACGTCGGCGGTTTCCTCGTCGCTTGGGGCGTCGTCGGATTGCTGTTTCTGTTCGGATGGTTCACAACGACAATCGGAGCTAACTGATGCTCAAATTTCTTCAGGCCTTGCTAGTGCTGCCCGCTCTTGCCTCCGCTCAGCCAGCGGATGAACCGGTCATCGCCGGCGGAACGTGCGTTCTAGACCGCGAGGCGCTGGGCCAGGAGCGGCCGACCACGCCGCCCACGATCGAGAACGTCATGGGCCGCACCAGTCAGTCGTTGGATGGCGAGTGGCGGTATCTCATCGACCCGATGCGAGCTGGCCTCAGGAAAGGCAACAGCCGGCGGGACTTCCCAAACGACCGCACGGCAGAGCCTGGCGGGCCGCTGATCGAGTATGACTGGGACGAAAGCCCAACCATCAGTGTACCCGGCGACTGGAACAGTCAGATTGAAGAGCTTCGCTGGTACGAAGACCTTCTCTGGTACCGGCGGCTGGTCAATGTCGATCTCGAACGCGGCAAGCGCTACATCCTCCATTTCGAGGCCGCTGGATACGAAACTCATGTGTGGCTCAATGGAGAGGAACTGGGCACCCACCGGGGTGGCTTTACACCCTTCGAGTTCGAGGTTACTGATCAGCTCGAAGACGGCAAGAACAGCCTCGTGGTTGCCGTTGATGCTCAGCACGGGAAGCAGTCGATTCCAGGCGACTATTTCGACTGGAAGAACTACGGTGGCATTATCCGCCCGGTCCATCTTGTTGAAGTGCCGCGTACCTACATTCGTGACTATCAGGTGAGCCTCTCGGAAGACCGTACCATGGTCGATATGAAGGTCCTCCTCGACGGACCGCGGGCGGCAGGTCAACGGGTCAGCCTCTCCCTCGGCGGCGTCGAGACCCAGGCACGCACGGATCGGTCAGGCTTTGTGGATGTGCAGGTCCCCGCACAGGATCTCACTCTCTGGTCGCCGGAGAACCCGAACCTTCACGATTTCAGAGTATCTACAGGCAGCGACGTGATCGAGGATCGTATCGGCCTTCGCGACATTGACGTCGACGGAACGACGATCCTGCTCAATGGAGAACCGGTCTTCATGCGCGGTATCTCCATCCACGAAGAGGCGATCGGTGAGGTCGGCACGCGGCTGATGGACGACGACATGATCCGCGAGATTCTCGGGCATGTGAAGTCCCTCAATGCCAACTTCATCCGCCTTGCCCATTATCCGCACAATGAACGCATGGTTCGGATCGCCGAAGAAATGGGCCTCATGGTCTGGTCCGAGGTGCCGATTTATTGGGAGGTCATCGATTATTCGAGCGATGAGACCATGGCCCTTGCGCGGCAGATGCAGGCCGAGTCCATCCACAGGGACTTTAACCGGGCCAACATCGTTTTCTGGTCAGTCGCCAACGAAACCCCAATCACCGATCCTCGTTATGCCTTCCTCGGTGTTTTGATAGACGATGCCCGCGCGATTGGTGGCGATCGCCTGATTTCCGCTGCTCTGCATAAGGACAAGACAGACGGGAACGTCATTCCAGTAACGGATCCTCTCGGTGTGGAGCTCGATGTCATCTCCGTGAACGAATATGAGGGCTGGTATGGCGATCGCACTCTCGATGAAATCCGAGAGGTGAGCTTCGACCCCGCCTACGAGAAGCCGTTTATCTTCTCGGAGTTCGGCGCCGGCGCGCTGAGGGGATACCGAGATGATTCGGACGTGCGGTGGACGGAGGACTATCAGGCGAAGTACTTTGCTGAGACGTTGAAGATGGCTGAAGATGTCCCCGGCCTCGCGGGTATTTCTCCCTGGCTTCTCAAGGACTTCAGGAGCCCGCGACGTTGGCATGGTAAGTATCAGGATTATTGGAACCGCAAGGGACTGATCAGTGAGGCAGGCCAACGGAAGGAAGCCTTCGAGGTTCTCGCGGACTGGTACGCCGAGCGGGCGGAAGACTAGGGGTCTATAAGCACGATCCTGAGATCGTTTACATTGGTCAGTGTCGGACCGGTCACCAAGAGATCGCCCGATGCTGCGAATGCGGAGTATGCATCCGCGGCCGCGAGGGCTGTAGCCGGGTCGACGCCGTTGGATCGCATTCGGTCCAGCGTGCCCGGATCGCAGATTGCGCCGGCATTGTCTTTCGAACCGTCGATGCCGTCAGTGTCCGCAGCAATTGCGTGGATACCGGGCCTTCCGTCGAGCTGAATGACCAAGGAGAGGAGGAATGTGGTGTTTCGTCCTCCATGTCCGCTACCGTGATCCGGCAGCGATACCGTGGTTTCGCCGCCGCTTAGCAATGCGATTCGTCGGCCCCGGTCGAGGAGCTTCTGCGCCCTTGCGGCGATATCGAGGCCGAGCTGTGAGGCATCACCTTCCACAGCGCCTCCATCGTTGATGACACAATACCCCGCGCGCTCAAGGCAATGCCGGGCAGCAGAAAGGGCCGTGTCGGCGGTAGCGATCACTCGTGTTTGATTGGGAAACCGTGGCGGCGGAGCCCGGCCTTCAATAGTGCGCCGGAGGGTCTTCGAAACCTTGATCGAGTAAGTGTCCAGGATGATGAGAGCATCGGTCTGCTGAGCATTCACTGTCGGACCGGAGGCTACGAACGCTGGATCATCTCCGGGTACGTCCGAAATGACATAGGTCTCGATCATGGCGCCGTTGGCCGCGGCACCAAGACGTCCCCCCTTAACATTGGACAGGGCCGCACGCACGGTATTGATGTCTCGGATTGGTGCGCCGCAGTGGTGCAGTGCTTTCAGTACCTCTTTCTTTTCGAAGACGGTCACGCCGTCAGCTGGCTCCATGAGGACAGATGATCCGCCTCCCGAGACGAGCGCGAGAAGGCGGTCTTCGGCCCCGAGCGTCGAAGCAAGCGCAAGGGCTCTCGCCCCGGCCTTCAGGCTGTCGCTGTCCGGGTGGGGGTGCCCGGCTTCGACGACCTCAATGCCCCCCGGCATTGTCCGAGGGACATGACCATGCCGCGTAGCCGCGAAGACGAAAACAGGCGGATCTGGTAAGCGCGGGACCGCCGCTGCCACCATCGCTGCGCCGGCTTTGCCTATCCCAATGATTCCTGTCTTTCCTTTGTGATCGGAGAACGAAGTCGGAAGGACAGTCTCGGCCTGACACGCCGCGACGCTCGCGTCGAAACAGGCCTTCAGTAGTTCGCGGCTATTCATGTCGGCTCCTGGCGGCAGACCAGCCTTGGCTTATTGGTCAGACCAAATTAGACTTACTGAAAAATTGGCGGATCGGAAGGACTTATAGTGACGGTTGTTGAAACGATGAGCGGAATATTGGCCGTGCTGCTTGCGGCCAGTAGTGGGCCGCCGGTTTGCAGTCCTTCGGATCACGGCGGCCGACCGGGCGACGATATCAGCGACACTGTAGCTATCCAACGAGCCGTTGACGTCTGCAAAGGGACAGGGGGAACGGTGAGCCTTGCGCCGGGACAGTGGGAAACCGGGCCCTTGCAGTTCGGTTCTGACATGACTTTCCGGCTTGAAGAAGGCGCGGTTCTCGCCCTCATTCCAGATATTGAGCTCTATCCAGCGGACCCGCGCACCAGAAGCGACGATCTGAGGCGGCAGGCCTTCTTTGCTGACAAGGTACGCAGGCTTACCTTCGAAGGGCCTGGTGTCATCGAGGGGCGGGGGGCGTCGTTCTGGGATGAGAACTTTTACGAAACTGGTCTCAAGAGGCCAACGTTGCCGCGCCCGGCCCCAACGCTGGCAATTGTCGAAAGCGAGGATGTCGTCATCCGGAACTTGACGCTTCGGAATCTGCCGGGCTTCGGGATCGCTTTCGTCGGCAGTTCGGACAGCTTGGTCGAAGGCGTCACCATCCGTAATGACCAGCGCAGCCCGAATACTGACGGCATCCAGATCCGAAACAGCAGCCGGATCACCGTGCGCGGTGCGGACATCGAGACCGGTGACGATGGGATCGTGCTGAAAAGCAACGGCAGACGCGTCGATCGGATCCTGGTCGAGGACAGCCGCATTGTATCCGACGATGGGGCGATCAAGTTCGGCACCGGCAGCCGTGTCGGCGTGACCAATTCGGTGTTCCGAAACATCGATATCGAGGACAGCCGCTACGGTGTGGCCATCTTCATGATCGACGGCGGCCACCATGACAACAATCTGTTTGAGGACATACAGATCAAGACCGGGGGCAGGCACACCCGTACCTATCCCATCTTCGTCGACATCGACCGGCGCGAGGTTGATCGGAGCCTTGGCAAGATAACCGGGCTCACGTTCCGAGACCTCACCGTCCGGTCAAGCGGCGGTTCTCTGATCGCAGGAAACCCCCGAGCAAAGATCAAAGGGCTGGTCCTGGAGAGAGTTTCGGTCGAACCAAGCGGCGAACCTGACGAGCCGCTCGATCGGTCCGGAAAGCCGCGCGGTAACAAAAACATCAGGGATCAGGAAGGAAGCGTCGATTACTCCGATGTCAGGGCGGAATTCGTCATCGCTCATACCGACTCGATCGAGCTTTCTTCCGTCTCGCTTCCTGGTTGCCAACGCGACGCAGCGAGGGATGGATTGGTGCTGATCGATGCTGAGGCAGACCTGTCAGAAGTCGAGAATGCGAAGGGTTGTCCCTCGACGGATTAGAATCTGAAGCCGACGGAATAGTCGGCGAAACCAGGCGGACGGAGGATAGAAGTTATGGACAGGCAGCGCTGGAAATGGCCGGTGGCGACCTTTTTTTGCGTGTTTGGCACCGCGCAGGCCGCAAATGGACCGACTGTCGAGCAGGTCAATCAGGCCCTGCGTGAGACTGCGCGCTACGTATCCGAGGTGTTGATCACTGACAGCGGCGCGGGGCTCTCGGATTATCACATCCGTACGTCCTCCTGGGATGAGTACGAGACCCACTGGCATACGGGACAACTCATATGTGCTCTTGTCGAAGCCTATGAAGCGACCGGCGACAAACGGATGTTGGATGCCGCCGAGAAGGCTGGCAATTGGTGGGTATCCACGGAGTACCAGTCGCCTCATCCCTTCGCTGGTCTCGTTGACGCTGCTCACGGGAACCGTCTTGGCAGATTGATCAACTGGACGACGATCTCCGACGGCACGCCCGGTCTCTTCAGGCTCAGCGAAGTGACGGGCAATGCGACTTACGCCGACGCGGCCACCCGATCCGGCCGATGGCTGTGGGAGAATACGAGAGTTCCGGACACTGTCGAAGGCGGGGAGGGTCTTTTCTATAATCTGTTCGACCCAAAGACCGGTGAGGTGCTCAGGGACTGGAACGCGCATATCCGCGGCATCGAGCGAGATCCCGCCAAGGTCGATCAAGAGGGCCCGTCCCCCGTCACGGAGGTCGCGCGACCTAACATCGAAGGCTTCCTGTTCGCAGATATGTGTCAGCATACGCGTGAAGAGGTCTGGTGCGAGCGGTTCCTCGAACAGGCCGACCATGCTCTTTCCCGGCAGCATCCCAACGGTTTGTGGATGGATTTCGAGCCAAACGATCTCAAGACGGGAAGCGTTCATCCGCGGTTCAACATCTGGAACGCCGAAGCGCTCGTTGAGGCCTACAAGATCGCCGGAGACCGAAAGTACATTGAAGGCGCGGCGAAAACCGCCCGCTTCTTCCGCGACGCGACAGAAAGCGACGGCACCATCTACTATCGAAGTTACATCGATGGTCCGCCCGAACGGACTGGTATCACCGGCTCGGCTGTAGCCTTCAGCGGCCTTCTCATGATCGAGCTCAAGAGGGCTGACTTTGATGAGTTCGACGAGGCCATCGACCGGGCGGCGAGATGGATCGTGACGAACCGTTTTTCCTCCGATCATCCTGACCCGAACCTAGCCGGTGCCGTCATCAACACGCGGACAAAAGTGCGGGGGCGGGGCATCCAACTCATCAACCGCGACGTGGGCACCACCTTCGGCATCCGCTTTCTTGCCGCGTACGCGGAGCTTCTAGAAAGCCGAGAGTAGAGGTGGCTCACAGGTTTGATCTGAGATTTCACAATCTCGGGGTGGAAAAAGGGGGGCGCGGAACAAAGCACCGCGCCGTCAGTCCGGGTTTCGCTTCGAGGGAGGACGAATTGGAAACCCAGTGAACGTAGAATTGGTCATACCAGTTTGGGGTTTGAGGGTTCAGTTGCGAAGGGCAATGTCACATTAACGGGCGAAGGCCGTCAGTAGGCGGTTTTGCGACTGGCGTTCTGCCTGCTCACGCGAACTTGGCCCCGAGGACGGTTCTGAGTTCGGCAAAGGCGTTCAGTCTGGCGATGTGACGGCCGAGGGCGGTTCGGTTTTTTGTTAGGACGTAGAAGAGGTTCTGAACGGCAGAGAAAGAGGCGGTGAAGCGCTGCAGGCTGCCAGGTGACCTGAACCGCTGATGGATCTTCTCTCTTCGGCGCAGAGGCCGGTGGCTGTTCTCGGCCCTGTTGTTCAGACCCTTGT
>JBCCTF010000062.1:0-19999 GCA_039198765.1 Pseudomonadota bacterium | reverse complement strand
GGGCGTTTTTGGAGGAGGCCTATCGTGACCTCGCTTGAATTAGGCGTGATCGGCAATGGCGCGATCGCTGGACTGATCAACGATCAGGGTGCGTATCAATGGATGTGTCTGCCGCGGGTTGACGGGCAGCCGGTGTTCAACGCCCTGCTCGGCGGCGACGGCGCGTTTGGCTGTGACCTTTCCGAGTTCGAGAGCGCCTCGCAGGAATATATCCGCAACACGGCCGTTCTGAAAACGACTCTGCGGTCGCGAGATGGATGCGTCGTCGATGTGATCGACTTTTGCCCCCGCTTTTCAGCGAAGGGCCGAACGTTCCGTCCGATGAGCTTTGTGCGGAGGATTATCCCGCGCGAGGGCAACCCGCGCATCACCCTGAACATCGCGCCGACGGAGGGGTGGGATAACACCCCAATGCAAACCAAGCGAGGCACCAGCCACATCCGGTTCCGCTCGGAAGACAACATCTTCCGTATGACGACGGATGCGCCGATCTCCTACGTTCTGTCGAAGACACAGTTCACCCTCGACCGGCCGATCAACATCATCTGTACACCCGACGAAAGCCTCTCCGATGCGCCAGAGCAGCTGGCTCGCGATTGGGAGGAGCGAACGATTGATTATTGGCAGGAGTGGGCGCGTCGCCTCGCCGTGCCGTTCGATTATCAGGACGCCGTCATCCGCGCGGCCATCACTCTGAAGCTCTGTGTGTTTGAGGAAACCGGCGGAATCGTCGCTGCACTGACGACTTCGGTGCCTGAGCACCAAGGGTCGGAGCGGAATTGGGATTACCGCTTCTGCTGGATCCGCGATGCGTACTTCACCGTCACCGCGCTCAACCGCTTATCCTCTGTTTCCACACTGGAATATTACCTGCGCTATCTTCGCAACGTTGCGGCGCATACGGACGGTGGGCATATCCAGCCCGTCTACGGCGTTGGCCTTGAGGCGAAGCTGGAAGAGCATATCGTCGACACCCTCCCCGGCTTCAAAGGGCATGGGCCAGTCCGCCGGGGTAACCAGGCCGCTGAACACATTCAACACGACGTCTACGGACAGGTTGTTCTCGGCGCGGCACAGGCGTTCTTCGATAGGCGCCTGCGCGCACCCGCAGGTGAGCAGGATTTTGCCAGCCTTGAGAAGATCGGCGAGCGTGCTTTCGATATGCACGACAAGCCCGACGCAGGCATCTGGGAATACCGTACGATCGCTGGCGTGCACACATCGTCCGCTCTGATGTGCTGGGCGGCCTGCGACCGCCTCTCCCGCATTGCCGACATTCTGGGCAAAGATGATCGCGCGGTCTATTGGCGGGAACGCGCCAGCATCGTCCGTACCAAGATTGAAAATGAGGCATGGAGTGAGGAGCACCACGCTTACATGGGCGCCTTCGGCGGTGACACCCTGGATGCTTCCGTCCTCCTCATGATCGAGGTTGGCTTCGTGAACGGCGAGGATGAGCGGTTCCGGAAGACGGTCGACGCCATCGACAAAACGCTCCGCGTCGGTAATGCAGTCTACCGCTATCGGCATACGGACGATTTCGGCAAGCCCGAGACCGCGTTCACCGCTTGCACCTTCTGGCATATCGATGCCTTGGCCATGACCGGTCGCCGCGACGAGGCAAAGGAGCTGTTCGAGCACGTGCTGTCCCACAGGACCAAGCTGGGCCTCCTCTCCGAAGACATGGTGCCTGAAACTGGCGAGCTGTGGGGCAACTTCCCACAAACCTACTCGATGGTCGGGATCATCAACTCTGCAACGCGCCTCTCACGGCCTTGGTCAGAAGTGTGCTAGGCCTCTCCTAACCAACGGAGAGATGCGAATGCGCGCGTGGTGGTCGGTGCCGTTTTGTCTTGTGCTTGTGTCGGGCTGCTTGAACAGCTCCCCACCGCCGCTGGATCCTGCGACCCTTCCGCCGACCGAAGAGACCCGTGATTGGGACGGTTGGAGCAAGGAAGAGAACCTTGCCGGCCGGGTGAAAGGGCAGCCGATGTCGAGCTCGGACATTGAGCGACGCCTGATTGGGCGTGTTCTTTCAGGGTGTTACCCGAACGGTGACACATTCAGCGAGATCCTCGGCGAGGATGGCGTGGTGCGTGATCCGCGAAGCGGTGATGCGCTCGCGCAGTACCAAATCCGCGCTGATCAGCTTTGCTTCGCCTACCCCAATCGGCCGCCTGCTTGCTACACCGTATCCTCTGACCGAAGGGGGCTCTACTTCTACCGGGCAGGCGGATTTGGCCTCGTTGCATCAACGTCTTGCCCGATCAGCGAATAGCGTACGACCCAGCACCTGTGCGGTCGTGAGGAATTGCAACCTTAGGTAGACGGTTTGGTCATTCTTCTTGCGTAATCGCTTTCTCATGGACGTGTCAGCGATCAATCCCAATCCGTCGCGCCCCGTCGCGGCGAGTGCAGAAGAGCGCGCCGTTCCTGTTGTAGGAACCAACGCCACCACTGCACCCCAAACGGCCGATGCCGTCAGGCAGAGTGCCCGAACACAAGAGCTGGGCGATCGGCCTGAGAGCCGGGCGCCGGGCGAACTTACTGAAGAGCAAGAAGCGGTCGTCCGTGAGCTGAAGGCTCGCGACCGCGAGGTCCGCGCTCACGAGCAGGCGCACAAACGGGTCGGCGGTCAATACGCTGGCGCGATCAGCTATGACTTTCAGCGAGGCCCTGACGGACAGAGCTACGCAGTCGGCGGTTCGGTCCCGATCGATGTCTCGCCGGAGAACACCCCTCAAGAGACGGCAGCAAAGATGCGGATCGTCATCAAAGCGGCGCTCGCTCCGGCAGAGCCCTCAGCGGCTGACCGCTCGGTGGCGGCAGCGGCGCAAAGCAAGTTGCAAGAAGCGCAGGTGGAAATTGCGGCAGAGAGGGCCGCCGAGCGCCGCGGCGAAGATTCTGAAAAGAGCGAACGCGCAACCTCTCTCTCGGCGTACAACGCCGCCGAAGAAGACGGTTCAGAATCCAAGCTTGCTTTGTTTGTCTGATATCAGACAGTCTTGATACTGATCAAAGGGTGGAGCAGCCAATGGTTGTTCCGCCTTTTTTGCTTTCGACAGCTTTCTGCAGACTTATCCTCCTGCTCGTGGGCTGAGGTTACTCTCCCCTGGTGAAACGCCCAGTGAGACGATCCGCTTGGGCATTTTCGAAGGAACCCGAGCACCATGACCGATCTTCAAAGCTACACACCCTCGCTCACATCGCCGCCCAGCCGTGGTACCTCCGTCACGCCTTCTGACAGCGCAGATCTTCCGTACACACTGAAAGCGTTCATGGTGTCGGTTGCAGGTGACGTCTCTGTCCTGACAACGGGCGGTGATGTTTTGACTCTGCCGGCGTGTCAGCCTGGCCTGCAGTATGCTGTACTGGCCACGCGTCTGCGAGCGACAGGCACCACAGCATCCGGCATCGTTGGGCTCGGCGACTGATGGAAGTCGGCGTCAGCATCACCGCCGCAGCAACCGCGGTGACTGGCGCGCCCGCGCCGTCGCCGGGGAACCTCACGTCCCTGACCATCGACCCCACAACCAGCGGCAAGGTGCACCAGCGGGTCGACGATCAAACCTATGCCGATATCCCGATGTCAGGGACCTATCTTGGCACGCCTGGGCAGATCCAAGTTGGCCTTTTCAACACCAATGACGATAGTCAGATTGGTGGTTGGCAGAACGTCAGTGCCGAGAATGATGTTTGGACAGGTACCATCCGTGTACCCGCGGCGCGCCACAGCTATTACCGCAAGGTCCAACATGTCGGGCAGCCTGAGGTCGATCAAACGGACTCAACCCCATTCTTTGCTGGTGATAACTGGATGATCTACGGTCAATCCAACGGCATACGGATGAAATCCAACGGCGATGCGCAGGCCGCACTTGAGGGCGCTCGGCACTATGACGGTGCCACAGATAGCTGGTTAGATATAACAGCGAAAACAGGACTTTACGAATTCACTAAGCGCGTGATGACGCATACCGGCTATGCCTGCGGCATCATCGGCGGTGGCAAGAGCGGCACATCGCTGGCAGGTCTTGCCGAAGGCACCGACACCTTCAACGAGCTCGCCGGATGGGTGGCCGCTATGGACGCAGACATCCGCGGCTGCGCGATGATCCACGGCGAGAGCGACGCCGATAGTAACGGTGATCCGCTGGACTACATCGACCTGATGGCGGATGTACACGCCAGTGTGGCGACCATCGTCGGGCGGACAGTGGATGACTTCGCCTGGCTGATAAGTGGCCTCGGAACCTTTACAGGCGGGGGTTATGACGAGTACGGATTTACCCGCATTGATCACGCCCTCAGAGACTGCGAGACGTTTCTTAATGGCGAAGCGTTCTACGCAGGCTCGCGCAGAATTCTACCGCTCTCCGACACTATCCACCACCCTATCGGCGCCACCGGAACAGGCATCGTCGGCAGCTGGATTGGCGAAATGGCGGCCTGGCATATGGGCGCTCTCGCGGCTCGGCCGAGCTTCAAGATCGCTTCGGCCGCGCGGGTTTCAACGACCCAGACGTCTGTTTCGCTCGAGCATGGTTTGGGCACAGACTTCACACCCACAACGGGCATCACAGGGTTCGAAATCTCCGACGACGGCGGCGCAACCTGGCAAACCGCATCCGGCGTTCGCAGTTCGGCAACCGTGATCACCCTCACCCACGCCGCCGTTAACGCAGACCGTATGCGGACGATCCGCTATCAACACGGCGGGTATAATCTGAACGACGAGACCGTTGGAACGGGCCCTGTCGTTGATAACAGCGCGCTCCAAATTCCCCTTTGGCCAGACATGGGCTTTGGCACTGTGGTTGCGCCAGGAGCAACGTCTGTACCCTGGGCTCGGTTCCTTGGTTCCCGCTCCGTTGTGGGCCACCTGCAACAGGCTTCGCAGACGGATCATACGTCCCTACCCTTCCATATGCCCGATGGTCTGACGAGTACGGAGGAAATGCTGGTGGTGTTCTTCTACAGCCATCAGGGCAACCGAGTCCTCGCCTCCAACACCAATGGCGATGCCGTCGTCTTCAATCTCGATGCTGGCCAAGCGACCGAGGTGACTATCCACGAGAACACCGCTGGCGCAGAGACCACCAACGTGCATCTCATCACAGCGAAAATTCCTTCAGGAACGAGCAGCTTTACCGTCACCACGCGGACAGGCACCCAGGTCCAAGGTGCGGGCCGAGCGGCGGCGTTTGCTCTGCCGACATCGCTCCTCACGAACGCGTCGACGCCGGTCGACAGTGTCTTCGCCGAAGCGGACGAAGCACTGTCCGTCTCCGCCAGCCTCACGACCGTCGCCGATGCACTTATCCTCGCAGGCTTCGTGACGCGCGAGCGCTACGTTGACCTCGGCTTCACCGCGACCAACGGCGCCCTCGCCGTGCTCTGGGCGGATGAGGAGCAATCAGGCGAGGACCACGGTGCCGCAGGCGCGATCTCCGCGCAGGCCGGCACAACCACGGTCACCGGCACGGCCGATTCAGCAGGCGACATGTCGATCGCGGCGATTGCCCTTCGCTGAAACACGCCGTTTCGCTCTCCCGCGAGAGGCAAGTACCGCGTCGTTTTTCCACCAACGGCGCTGTCCCTCGAAAACGTCTTGCAAGGCCTAGCCCTTTCAGGCATCCCCGCCGGTGGAGACGTGGCCGAGTGGTCGAAGGCGCTCCCCTGCTAAGGGAGTAGGCGGTTTGTAGCCGTCTCGAGGGTTCGAATCCCTTCGTCTCCGCCAGTTGGCTCTTTTTACCATTTATTTTACTGATCTATTTTAGTTTACGGAAACTTCGCACCACACTTAGGCCGTCAGTGAGATGTGCTCGGCTGAGGACGTGCATCCATGGTTATAGGAGCGGGTCGTCAGGCACCGAAACGTCCATCCAATGCATGGCACAGATTGGTCTCAGAGAGGGAATACGTTGCCGTGCTGCCGTCGGTAAAGTGGATGCCTAACTCCTCGGCTAGCTGATCAGAATGCGAACATAGGGTTTCGGAGTCGAAGCTGGCGGCAACGACGTTCCCTTGCAGCCTGACGCGATGATTTTCTTGATCGTTGATTGTGATGCTTTCCACGGACGGGCGACCGGTTGGATCGTTGATAAGTATACGGATCGATCCAGTCGGCTTCCCGGCGGCATCGAGGGCTGACCACAACTCTGCGGTCTGCGCCGCATTTTCAAGCTGCACGATAAGTCGCTCTTGATGCGGAACGTCAGGGCCTTGGAGGCGGTCGTACCATTTGGTGCAGAACACCATAGAGATGAAGAGCACGGGCATGGTTGCGAATTGGGCTTTGGAGACCGCAGTGGATTTTAGGCGCTTCCAAGTGAGCCAAACGCCCGTTACCGAGAGCCCGGTCATGGCAACGCCGAACACGAACCATATCAGCTTTGTTGGCAAGCCGCCGAAGGTGCCAAAGTGCAGCGGGTCTGCCATTTCGTTCAGCTTGACAAACGTCGACGAGGCTCGCCAGCGTTGGACCTTAAGGACCTCGAGCGAGACAGGATCGAGATAGACCGTATTGGACCGTTCACGGATGATTGGGTTGCCGACCTTGCCTTGGACGGCAATCGGCGCGTTGGGTCTCGTTGGGAACTGAATGGTGGAGACGGTCAGTTCGGGAAACGCCTCAACGGCTGCCGCCACGACCTCGTCAAGCGGCCGATCCTGGATCACGGGTCCGAATTCTGCAACGCGTTCAACGGCTAAGCGGGGCCTCGCATTGTCGAGTTGTGTGTCCGTGGCGCGCAGTCCGATAGCGACACCAAACTCGACCAAGTACCAGACGCCCGTCACGATGATGACGACGAAGAACCAAATGCCCCACAGGCCCGCGGCCTTGTGAGCGTCACCCCACATGATCCGCGTACCTTTGTCCGTACGCACACGGAAGAGAAGGGTTCTCCAATTTCGCGTGGTTTTTAGTCCCGTATAGAGAGAGATCGCGAGGATGAATGCTAGCGACGTGACGATCGGCAGGCCGAGATAGTTCGGCATGAAGAGGTAGCGGTGCAGGTCGCGAAAGACCCGCTGGACAGTCAACGGATGGGTCTCCCCCGTGACCTCCCCTGTCCATTGGTTGACGTGGATGAAGGTTCGCCGCCCATATTCGTCGAGCACGAATGCTCTGTAGGCGAAGTGGTCGCCTTCCATCTCCATGATCGTGGTGATGGTGTTTCGTGGGGCATAGTCCTGGATGGCGTCCACCATAGTCTCCCAAGAGACTTTTTCGCCATCGGGATTCACCCGCATATCGCTCTGGAATACCCAGTCGATCTCATGAGTCACCGTGGCGATGGTCCCCGTAAAGAGAACCACCGCCATGACCAGTGCGAGATGAAAACCGAGCCAGCTATGGAGCGCGTAGAGCTGCTTGCGGCTGCTTTTCTTTTTGCTCGGTTTCTTCTCAACAATCGCCGGAGAGGCGGTTGTGTCAGACATTTACCACTTCCGTGAGATCTCGATGAACGCCCCCCTCGGATCGCCGGGGAAGTGTCCAGTCCGTTCAATGAATCCGCTTTCAGCATAGGTCTCATCGAGGAGATTATCCACCCGAAACAGAACGTTATAGCCTTCGCGCTCCCAGATGATGGAGGCGTCCATGATGAAGTAGTCCTGAACCGTCTGTCCACTGAGGCTGAGCCGCTCGCCAACATAGTCACCGCCAATCGCGAATGCCGTGTTGATCGCTGGAACCTGGTAACGGGTCCAGAAGCCGAAGGCGTTTTCAGGGGCGTTGGCGAAGCGGTCGCCGACGGAGTTGGTGAAGCCTCGGTTGCCGCCGCTTGCGTCCTCGTCGTCGGTGACTTCCGTGATGCGCGCATCATTGTACGCATACGAAGCAGTCACGACCCAGTCGGGGGTGATGTCGGCGATGAATTCCACCTCAAAGCCGGTCGACGTCACTTCGCCGAGGGCCGCGAGAATGTCCCTCCCCGTCTCGCTCACTTCACCTGTGGTTTGGAGAATGTTGTCGCGGGTGATTTCGTAGGCAGCGAGGCGAAGCAGCGCTTTGCCATCGAACAGTTCGGCATTCATACCGCCTTCGATGATGGTGCCCGTCTGCGGATCAAACGGAACACCAATCTCGACGTCTTGCGACCCGATCCCTTGCGGGACGTAAGAGTCCGCCCACTGAGTATAGAAAGCGATGTTCTCGACCGGTTTGTAGATTCCGCCGAGACGGAATGAGACGTTGTCGTCGTCGAAGCTGCCGCCGCTGATAAGGTCACGGTCTTCGAACTCATCATACCGCACACCGCCGACCAGTGTGACGGGCCCGATGGTCGTCTCGTTCAGCGCATAAACGCCAGAACGGGTTTGCTCGCTCTCGAGGAGTCGAGAAGGACCGCGGTCATAATTCTCCGGCTGAGTCTGGCCGTAGTTGGGGTTGTCCAAGAAAAGCGGGATGATGTCGCCCGGCAGGGACTCACCTGCGAGGAAGCGAGTCAAAAAATCACCCGAGAATCGGAGCGTTTTGAAGTCGCCCTCAAAGTCGCCTTCGAAGTGCTCCACACCGGTTAGGAAGCGGTTGTCGAAACCGTCGAACGACTTGGACCAAATCAGGTTGGCGCCGAAGGTGACTTGCTCCTCTTCACGGAGCTGGTCGCGGAATTCGCGGCCGACCAGATCGATGGCGCCATCGCCGTCGCTGTCGATCAGCGAGCGCGGCTCGTGGTACTCCTGCGACTGCTCAGCCTGGGTGTACCGCAGGGTCGCATCCCAGGTGATCTCTTCGCCAACATCGCCCTCGAGGCGCGCTTGGAAGTTGTTCGAGACGAGGTCGAGGAAGTCGGACTCTTCGTTATGGTTCCAGCGGCGACGGGTGAGGAAATTGCCGTCGTCGTCGGTCGGCACACCGCGCAGGCGGTTGCCGTCGAGGTTCTGCTCGTAGCGTGTCGCCTGGAGCGTGAGCTTTGCGATCGGAAGCTGAGCCAAGAAGCCGCCATCGTAGATGATGGTCTCACTGCCCGTGTTCTCACGCGGGGTGTTCCTGTCTTCGTAGAACACACCGAACCGGCCCGCCGTACCCTCAGCAGGAAGCGCGCCGTTGATCTCAAAAGACCCGCCTTTGCGAGCTTCAGTCCCGAAGATGCCGCGCAGCTCAGCGGAGAATTCCTCCGTAGGCTTCTTAGTGACGTAGTTGAAAAGCCCGCCTGGCGCGCCCGGCCCGTAGAGCATGCCCGCCGGCCCTTTGAGGAAGTCCACGCGCTCGATGTTGAAGAGCTGCGGGACGTTGAAACCGACATAAGGGTCGCCGCGGAGGCCATCAAAGAAGATCTCTTCCTGGCGGAAGCCCCTGGCGGTCACGCCCGCGTAGCTGAACAGGCTGACGCCCGCGATGTTCCGGTAGATGTCCTGGGCATCCCGCGCGCCCTGGTCACGGATCAGCTGTTCGTTGATCGTTTGGATGACCTGGGTCGAATCGAGCGGCGATGTGGGCAGCTTGCCAGTGTTGCTCTCATTGACCTTATAGAGCGTTTGCGCACGCCCTTGGACGATGATGATGTCTTCGTCTTCTGCCCCCGACGACGTCTCGTCCACCTGATAAGCAAAAGCTGAACCCATCGGCATCATCGCCGTGGCAGCAATCGTCATCAACAGTTTCGCCCTGATACTCTGCATGTCTAAGCCCACTCACACCAAATGATAATGACTCGCAATAGGCTCTCATTATGCGGCAGGCAAGGGGTGCAACTGCGAATAATTTGCAAAACTATATTGCTAAGCGTGCTTTCTCAGGCCATGCCCAGTGGAGCACGTCAAATCGCATACGGTCTATTTTTCAGAAGCTTACGGGCTTAACCCATGGGCTCGAACGGATACCGCCGTAGTGTTCCAATCGGCGTTTCCACGGTTTCAGCTGCGACCATGGCGTTGAGGACGGCCTCCTCCGCAGCCTCGACGGAAGCTTCGAAGAGTGGGTCCATGGCTTGATTTGCAACGTGTGCAGACGGTTTGAGAAGCGCTTGATCATTAGCGCGTTCTCTCCTCTTTGTGCTGAACGCTATCGCATAGTCGCCCGAACCGTTGGGCATGATCGTGCCTGTACGTGCCACCCCCAGCAACGAGCGGGAGGCCATGCGCCCTAAGTTCCCTGGACAGACAGGTGCATCTGTTGCGATGACCATGATGATCGAACCTTTCCCGCCAGACGAGCTCGCCGTAGGTGGCTCACCAACCAATGCAATCCCTCTCGGTGCGAACTGACCGGGAAGGTTCGTCACCGTAAGCATTCCAACCGTATACGGAACGCCCTCCAGATCGACCACGCGCGAAGCAGTGCCGACACCGCCTTTCCATCCATAGGCTTCACCACCCGTACCAGCACCGACGTTTCCCTCTGGGCAAAGCTCTGACGCATTGAACCACGCATGCTGAGTATCCCCCGGCGCCACCACCCTCTCGCGGATGGCGTTGACCTTGCCGTCGTTGATTTCACCCACCACCGGATTGACCGAGAGCGCTTCCGAACTCTCGGCCAGCGTCTGTTCGATCAGTCCCGACGCAGCCTGTGGCGCGTTCAAGGTGTTGGTGATGGCGATCGGCGTTTCCAGCTCTCCCAATTCGCAGACTTGCGAGAGACCGATGAACTTGCCGAAGCCGTTGCCCACATGAACCATGGCAGGCACGGGCTGACTGTAGAGGTTTCCGCTGTGAGGCTTGATAACCGTCACGCCAGTTTGGATGCCTTGGTCAGGCTCTGACCGCGTCACATGACCAACGGTCACGCCCGCCACATCGGTGATCGCGTTGCGCGGCCCGGTCTCACCGCCGCCGATCACCAGCCCCAGGTCTCGTGCACGCTGCGCCATTGCCACCTCAACTTACATACGGTACGTACTGTATGTCTTTTTCGATCTCAAGGAAGCTCCATGGTCGGCCTTCTCGACGGTATCCGCGTTCTGGACCTCACCAGGCTGCTGCCTGGGCCGCTGTGTACCATGCATTTGGCGGATCAGGGCGCCGAGGTCATCAAGATTGAGGACAAGAAACGCGGCGACTATGCGCGCACCGACATGGCCTTCGGCGTGTCGATGTCTCACCTCTTTCACGCGATCAACCGCGGGAAGAAATCGGTGAAGCTCGACCTTGGCGAGCCCACAGATCGCGAGGCCTTTCTCTCGCTTGTCGATAGCACGGACATTGTGGTTGAGAGCTTCCGCCCCGGTGTGATGGATCGGCTCGGCCTTGGCCATGCAGCCCTGCGCGAGCGAAAGCCGAGCCTGATCGTCTGCTCACTGACGGCCTATGGCCAGACGGGTCCGCTTGCGGAAGAACCTGCCCACGATAACAACATGCTCGCCTTGGCCGGCATCGCCGACCAGTTCCCGCGCATGGATGGTGCAGCGGCATCGCCGAATTATCAGATTGCTGACGTTGCAGGCGGTTCGCTGACAGCTCTATCGGCGATTACCATGGCGCTGGTACGGAGAGAACGAACGGGCAAGGGCGCCACGCTAGACATCAGCTTGGCCGAAGGCGCGCTGGCAAGCGCGGTGATGGCGTTTGCCACACGGCAGCTTCATGGACGCACGCCAGAGGCCGGCGCGGACATCCTCACAGGTCTCCTGCCCTGCTACGGCTACTACGCCACGAAAGACGGCCGACAGATTGCCGTCGGCGCATTGGAGCCCAAATTTTGGGCTGCGTTCTGTTCGTTGGTGGGGCGACCTGATCTCCTACCCAAGGGTCTCGCTATGGGTGACGGTGCCGGAACGGCGAAGGCAGACATCGCCGCACTCTTCCGTTCAAAGACATTCGATGAATGGACGACCCTTCTCGCAGGCAGCGGAACGTGCATCACACCGGTGAAGACTCTCGACGAAGCGATCACCGATTCGCACTTCAACGCGCGCGGTGTTGTCTATGAAGCGACCGATCCCGAAGATGGACAGATGCTCCGGCTCGCCTCACCGTTTGTCGTCGATGGAGAGCGCGCCAAGCCTGCCGAGCCAGCGCCGCGTCACGGCGAGCACACTGAAGATTATCTAAAGAACTAAAGGCCTTTCTATGATTTACCAGCAGAACACGATTGGTGGCGACGTCGCTTCGTTTGATGACGCGCAAGGTGATAAGGAAATCGCTCGCTGGGCCCCTGGACAGCCCATCGTCCCTGACTCCATTGCTCTGTCTGCAGATCATAAGACTCTCTACGCGAACGCGGCCAACAGGTTTCAGCTGTGGAGTGATCCGGATGCGGAGCCTTCCAGCTTCTTCTACGCGCTCGATGCAGTGACCCTCGAGGAGCGGTGGAAGGTCCCACTCCTCGGTCAAGTCGAGCACTTCGCCATCTCGCCTGACAAAAGGTACGTGTACAACGCTCACTACGACAAAAAACTGATGAGCAAGGTCGATACCGAAACGCGGGAGGTCACCAAGATCGTCCTGCCCGACTATGGGGGACATAAAGTCCGTGTCTCCAGCGACGGCTCGCGCGCCTATGTGGGTTCCATCGTCTGGGCATCATTGATCGAGGTCGATACCGAGACGAACAAGTACACAAGGCAGCTGACGTTCGACGACAATGTACGGCCCTTCGCTGTGTCCAAGGATGGCAAGCGTGCCTACGTGCAGCTCAACCGGTTCCACGGCTTTCACGTTGTTGATCTCGATGCATGGAAGGTCGTCGATACGATCGAAGGTCCGGGTAAAGATGGTCAGTACCCGGGACATGAAAACCGCTACCCCTTCACCTGTGACCACGGCATGGAAATCACGCCGGACGAGAAGTATCTCATCACGCTAGCCACCACCGGACACTTCGCCAGCGTCTACTCCTACCCTGACCTGAAACTGGTCAAGGTGATCGAGACAGGTGAACAGCCAAGCTACCTAACGGTGTCGAAGGACAGCAGCAAAGCGTATATCAGCTGTCGCGGGTCGCACACTCTGATGGTGGTCAATCTGACCGATCTCTCCGTGGACCGAACAATTGAAGGCGTTGGTGTCTTCCCTCAGCGCGTTTGTGTCGACCACTGACGATGGCCATTCCGCAGAACGATCCCGAACTGTGCGGTCTCTCTTGGGCGACGAAGGTCATCGCCTCTGGGATGGCCTTTACCGGTCGCGCGCCGGAAGACATTTTTCGTAGGTCTTGCAATTGGATGGCGGCATCCGACGCCATGATGAAAGAGGCGCTGGAGACAAAAAATCCGGCCGCCCTCCTCGCCCTTGACCCCGTTATTGAGAGCAGATCTGGCGGCGATCTTGTGTCGGTGACGCTGGGCGGGCGCACAGCATGGGCCAAGCGGTTCGGCGATCAAGGCTTCGCCGTCGTGGACAGCCCGGACCGCTCTCCGGCTTTTGCACCAACGCCCATCGCTCGGCCAGATCAGACGACAGGATGGCCCGATGGCGACCCTGAGGTGATCGACCCTGGCGCAACTGGGATGGATACGGAGCTTCTGGCTCAGGCTTCCGAAAAACTGTTTACCAATCCGATGGAGATGACGAACGCCGTTGTGGTGCTCCATAAAGGCCAGCCTGTTCTGGAGCGCTACCGCGAGCCGTTCGGCCGCGAGACGCAGTTCGAGAGCTGGTCGATGGGCAAGAGCATCTCAGCAACCCTCGCCGGTATCGCAATCAAGGCCGGGCAGCTAAGCCTCGACGAGACCGAGCTTTTCGATAACTGGACGGATGACCGCAAAACGATCCGTACACGTGATCTTCTCAACATGGCGAGTGGGCTGTCGTTCACCGGCAGCTTTGGAAAGGGCGAAGACCACAGCGTGAAGCAGCGCGATGGGCTCTTTCTCGACCATATCTACGTCTACGCGTCAGGGTGCGATGCGCATACGTTTTGTGCCGATAAACCCCTAGCGGACCCTCCGGGTACCGCGGGGCGCTATAGAAACTGCGATCCCATCCTTATGACATCGCTTGTCCGTAATCGGATGGCTGGTGGTGATGTCGATCGCTTCCTGTCTTGGCCGTACGAAAATCTCTTCCATCCGATTGGCGCCAGGGGGATGATCCTTGAGACAGATCCCTACGGTAACTTTCTGATTTCAGGACACGATTACGGCCGCGCTATGGACTGGGCACATCTGGGCCAACTGCACCTGCAGCGCGGGGCATGGGGCGGATTGCAGCTGTTTGATGAGGACTTTGCTGAATTCGTCCGCACACCAGCGACCGAAGCCTGGACACATGATCCCTATTACGGCGGGTTCTTCCCAACCAACGCGACCGGTATCATCCCGACATTGCCGCGGGATGCGTTCTGGATGTCTGGCGGAGGGCTGCAACGGGTTGTGATCATCCCGTCGCTTGATCTGGTGATCGTCCGTATGGGTCATATGGCCGGTCAAGTCTTCGGCGTCGAAGCCACCCTCGCCGAAGCATTCGGACTCATCGCCCGCGCGGCTGCGTCCTGACGCAACAGAAGCACCAGCGCGCAGGATACGAGCGCTGCAGCAAGAACGTCCGTCCACGGCGGTAAAGACGCTTCGCCGATCCCTGCCAGAAAGAACGCCCCGACGATACCTGCACAAAGGCTTGCGGCGCGATTGATCGGTACTGCGAAGGTCGTTTCGCGGGGATCGAGGTAAATCAGGCTGCCAAACACGAGTACAACCGCGTAGAGCGCGCCGATTATGATCGTGAACAGAGGCGGGGCGGTGGCGGGAGACTGAAGCCAGAAGACCGCGCCTGCCACCAACAGAAAAACTGTGGTGAAGGAGAGCTCGCTGCTGAACCACGTGGCTCTTCGACCCTCTTGATTGCGTTTGGCGAACCTAATCATCAGTGTGAGGCGTATCGCATACCCAAGAAGATAAACACTGAGGATGCCGATCAAGTGCAACTCTAAGCCGTTTGAATTGTTCGCGAATATTCCGACGGAGACTGCCAGCAAGGAGAGTGCGAAAGCGCTCCAGGAAACAGGCTCGACCGAACGGCGATGGCTCCAGTCGATCAGTGGGCTGATGAGTAGCACACCACCGCGCATCAGAACGAGTGCGAGAACGACGCTGACCGACTGCGTTGCGAGGGCGTAGACTGTGCTGACTGCGATGCTGGCGGTGGCAACGCCAGAAAGCGCCTCACCCCACGCCATTGACGGGAGAACGCTGCGTTTGTTTACGCGGCCGCGAAGCCAAAGAACCGAGAGGATCGCGACGGGTGCAAAACCGAATGCAAAGCCTGAGATGATCTGGCGACTGTTGATCCCCTCAAGCCCAGAGGTCCGGATAGTCAGTGCAAAGATCAGATAGCTCAGGCCATAACCGAGAGCCAGAGTTGCCACGGAATGGGGCCGCCATTCCGTGGCTTGGTGCCTAGCCATTAGTTACCGAGGCGAAGGCCGACACCAATCACGCGCGGGTCACCAAGGACCACGGATCCGCCAGCAGCCTCTGCATTCGCAAGGTAGTCTTCGTCGAAGAGATTGCTGCCATAAGCGAAAATCTCAGCCTGCGGATTGATCCGGTAGCCAATTCTCGCGTTGACGAGTGTCGCCGCTTCGTTGTTCCGCGACTCGCGACTGACGAATGAGAAGTCCGGGAGGAGCAAGTTGACCTGTTGGTCATTCGGGAGGAGCGGTTCGCTCTCGCCAATATAGTTGACGTCGATCGTCGCGGTGAAGCCTGACGGGTGGTCGTAGGTGAAACCAGCTGTTGCCTGGACTGCTGGGGCGAACGGAAACTCATCGCCCTCAAGAGGCGAACCATCGCGGCCGTCTTCGGTGACCTCGGTCTCCAGAAGGCCGAGCGTTGCGAAGAAGCCTAGTTGTTCAGTGACTTCGATGTCGAGCTGAGCCTCCATACCGTACAGCTGACTCTCGCCAACGTTGAGAACTTCCGTATCTTGAGCGGTTGGTGACAGCGCCACTTCGAGCTGCTGGTCGGTCCAGTCGATCATGAAGGCGTTGGCGTTGAATCGCACCCGTCCGTCCGCGGAGAGATAACGGAGTGCCAGTTCGTAGTTCCAAGAGAACTCTGGATCGAACGCGTAGATACGGTTCTGGACTGGGTTGATCCCCAGGCCACCCGGACGATACGCACGCTGTGCGCTCACAGAGGCGCCCAGCTCCTCCGTGAACTGATAGGTCGCTACGAATTTGGGCAACCAAGCTTCAAACGATTGCTCTTCGTTGAGGTCGATGGGGTTGAAGAAGTTATCGCCGGTTGTCGCGGTGATCGCACCGTTGGCGAATTGAGGATAGAAGCTGGCGATCGTCGGTGATGCGCCTGCAGCGATGGCTTGTGCCGTACCCGGACCAACAAGCGGCGTGAGATCCGTGACGAGAGCATCGCCGATGGCTGCTGCCAGGCCAGGATTGCCTGTTGACGTCGCGACGATGTCGTCATCCTCGAGAAGGAAGTTGGTCTGCGTCACGCCGTAGCTTGCGTCTTCTTCCTCGTAGCGAAGGCCCACGGTGAGATCGAGGCGGTCGGTCGCTTCCAGTGTCGCCTCACCGAAGAATGCGAAGGTCTCAAACTCGGGCTGGAAGACAAAATCGCTGCCAATCGAGAGCGATGATCCGAACACCAATGGATCGGAGAGACGACGGGGGGCTGTTGCTGGCGTAGGGATCGCCAACATCCCTCCCGTCGCCTGGCCGGTGACGCCGAGGAAGACATCATCGAGCCCAAGGGGCGCAAAGTCGACGTCAACCAAGGCCGTCGGGAAGACCTGCGAAACGCTCGACATATCGTCTGCAGTCCGTTCTGCATACAGAACACCGAACAGACCGCTGAGACGGTCCGTGTCAAAGAGCATCCGGAATTCCTGTTGGAAATCAGTCTGCTCACGGTCATCTTCCCGCGAAGGCGAGACCGGGAACGGAAAGGCACCGAGGCCATCGAAGTCTGCAACCTCGTCGGTCTCCAGCTTGGAATACGTCGTCAGAGACACCAGGTCCACGGAATCAGAAAGGCCGTAGGTGAGATTGAGTGAGTAGAGATTCAGCTGCCTCTCCGTCACCGTTAGGATGTCTTGGCTGGACACCCGAGCGCCGGGGTTATCGCCGTCGACCAGCGCGCTGCCGTCGACTTCATCGGTGTAGATGGTACTGAACTCAGCGCGAAGATCAGGCAAAGCGAGGGGCGTGAAAACGAGCTTGCCGCGCAGGAGCGTCGTCTCTTCTTCGTCAGCATTGCTACCGTCAAGACGTTCGACGAAGCCATCACTCTCCGCATACTGACCGGAGATTCGGAAGAGCAGTTGGTCCTCGATGATGGCACCGCCGACGGCGCCTGCAATGTCGTAGGTGCCGAACTCGCCGTAACGGATTTGGGCATCCCAATCGAATTCATTGGTGGGGTCGACGGTCTCAACGACGATCGCGCCGATCAGACTGTTTCGTCCTTGCACGGTGGATTGTGCACCGCGCAGAACTTCGATCTGCTGAACATCCCACGCGTTAGAAATCGCTGCACCGGCAGCTTGGTTCGGGACCACAGCGCCATCGATATACAGCTGAGCGACAGGGGTGTTGGTGCCGCCGGTCACGCCTTGCGACTGCACACCGCGCAAGGTGAACTGCTCATTACGCCCATTGCCGACGGTCACGAAGCCAGCGTTGCCGACGCGCCGGAGGGCGTCCTCGAGGTCGATAATGTTCAGGCGCTCGATGTCGTCGTTCGTGACAACGTCCACGGAGGTTGTGGTCTCCTGGACGGATCGGACGACTTTCTCGCCGTAGACAACAATCGTGTCGTCATCATCCTCTTGCGCTTGGGCCGAAATGCCCGCGGCCATCACCGCTAGAGCTGAGACTGAGGTCATAGCGACCACGTTCCTTGATTTCCTGATCATGATCCGTTCCTTCCGTAAGCCTCGTGCACCCTGACCCAACAGGTGTTGGTTACCGTTTAGCGTACGATCGTACTGTTTGTCATTGCAAAGCAATGGCGGCAGAGGAGAAAGGCTGAAGATTGTGGCTTTTCCGCACGGTGCAGTGCGGTGAAACTAGTGTGCCGTCTCCGACCGGAGCTTGGACACGGCGTCGTCTATCGCATTGAATGACAAAACAAAGACCAGGATGATGGAAACGGTCAGCACGGCATTGATGATGAAGAACACCGTCCATCCGAAAGACGAGGCGAGGAGCCCCGAAACGGCGATCGAGAACGCGTAGCCCAGGAACCACATCGACTGCTGGGTGGTGAAATCCGTCCCCACTTGCTCGCGCGAGGTCCATCCCATCCGCGCAGCGTAGAAGGCCATGCGGACAGGCGCCGTGCAGAGGGAGCCGACGAAAATGGCGATCACCACCTGCTCCAGCGTCGGCTCGTCCGCCATCGCGACCCCGAGAAAAAGAGGGAGCGCGCAGAGGCCGATGGGGATGAGGAGCGCGCTTGTCCATTTAGGGCCGATACGGTGCACGACCCAGGAAGCAATGGCGAGGGACAGCCCTGCCCCGATGCTCGCAGCGACGCCGATGGCGAGGCCAACCTCGGACAAGGTCAGGCCTTTGGAGCCGAGGAAAGGGCCGATCGTTGCGGGGACCATCTGCACGACGAAGGCGAAGACGAAGGTGAGGAGGAGCACCCGGCGGTTCACCCCATGCTGGACATAGCTGAGGATGCTTGCCCGGCGGCCTGCTGACCGGGCCGTCTTGGCTTGATCTGTTTGCGGAACTTCAGGCTTGAGAAAAATGACAGCGTTCAGCGTGCTGAAGACAATACCCACGGTGATAAACGCAGCGGCCCATCCGTGCCGGTCCGCTATGATCAGTGTCCCGGCCAAACCCATGATCTGACCGACTTCCTTGCCAAACCAAACCGCGGACGAACCGATGCCCCTTTGCCGCGGGCCAACCGCCTCTACGACGTAGGCGTCGGCGGCGATCTCGTGGGTTGAGAACGCGACTTTAACCAGCACGAAGAGCGCGATGATCAGCGGCAGCGTATCCAAGCTCGGTTCGATCGAGGCGATCACGAAGTAGAGCAGCGACACGGTCAATGATGCGGGGACGATCCAAGATCGGCGGCGACCGAAACGATCGGAGCCGTAGGTATCCACGAGCGGCGCCCACAGCCATTTGAGGGCGGTCACTGCGACCGGAATCGCGAAAACGCCAAGGTAGCTCACAGGCAGGCCGAGGCTTTTCACGAAGATCGTGGGCGTCAGGGTCTGCAGCAGTGTGGAAGGCAGCTCGTGTGCGACGGACAGCACACTGATCATCATCAGGCGGAGAACACCGGCGCGGCGCTCCCTCGGCTCCGCACCGTCGCTCATGCGGCCAACTCGCGAAGCTCTCGCCGCAGCACCTTGCCGACGGGCGACTTGGGAAGCTCATCGACAAATTTGATTTCTTTTGGTCTTTTATAGGGGGTCAGCTGCGCCTCGCACGTGTCGAAGACAGCTCTCTCATCAACACTTTCGTCCGTGCGCACCACAAAAGCGATGGGGACTTCGCCGCTTTTCTCATCAGGGCGCCCTGCAACACCCGCTTCCTGCACACCGGGGATGCTAGCAATGACATCTTCGATTTCTCCGGGATAGACGTTGAAGCCAGAGACCAAAATCATGTCTTTTACGCGGTCAACGATGGTCAGATAACCATCTGTATCAAGAACACCTATGTCGCCGGTCTTGAGCCAGCCATCGTCGAAAGCCGCCTCCGTCAGCTCGGGCGCATTGCGGTAGCCGCTCATGACTTGCGGGCCCTTGGCCTGCACCTCTCCGCGCTCGCCAGGGTCTCCTAGCGTGCCATCGTCTTTCACGATGCGGATCGTTGTGCCTGGAATGGGGATGCCGCAAGTCCCTTCGCGATTCTCCGCACCCAGAGGGTTGGTGGTGAGGACCGTCGTCGCCTCGGTCATCCCGTAACTCTCGACGATCTCCGACTGTGTCCGCTCACGCCACGCTGACCGGACCGATGAATTGAGAGACGTCGCTCCGGAAAAGGTCAATTCAATGGGAGAGGCTAACTCGTCCGTAAACCAGTCTTCCTCGAGAAGACCTGCGACGAGCGTGTTCACACCGTGGAAAACGTCTGGCCGAACTTTCTCTAAACCTTCTTTGAGGTTGGTGAGTGGCCGAG
>JBCCTF010000061.1:0-20192 GCA_039198765.1 Pseudomonadota bacterium | reverse complement strand
GTGTCGGCAGGGAATACCGAGCAGCAAGACTCGCGACCGGAGTGGCCAGCAGACACTGCGACGGCGCTTTCGAACTTGGCAGTTGCGAGAAACGACGGTCTGCTGACACCAGCTGAGAGCGCCCGGAACGTAGCGGTCGGTGCTGTTAATCCTCCGGGGCATGGGGGCTGCCTACCCTTCGCACCTGCATGCTTCAGCCGCCGTGGACCAGGACTTCGCTCAGGTGTGAAGCCTGATCTCGCGCATGTCGGTGGCTCTGGCTCGCACCATGCTTCCCTTGGCCATGGCCTGTTCTCGGTCCTGCCAGACGGGACAGTCGTGGACGGATGTGGCACTAGCTACGCATCGCCGTTGGTCGCCAAGACCGCTGCCAAGCTGGTTCACGAGATCGAGGGCGAGGTATCTAGAGAAACGCTTATCGGGCTTCTCGTTCACAACGCTCAAACCCCGGAGCCATTGCGCCCGAAGGAACTTGGCCCGGTCGCACGTCACCTCGTCGGTTTCGGCTTGCCGCCTTCGGCTGACAGGATTTTGGAAACTGGTGATCACTCAATCACGCTGGTGTTCGCCTCTCGTATTCAAGAAGGCCAGCAGATCAACTTCCGATTTTCATGGCCGCCTTCACTGGTCGCGGGAGGAAAATGCAAGGGCCACGCTAAGCTCACTCTGGTGTCCACACCGCCACTGGATGCCCGGTTTGGGTCAGAGTTCGTCCGAGTGAACATCAATGCCTCGCTCCAGCAGGCTCAGGAACAAGGATGGAAAGGGCGGCTGGACCCGCTATATTTGCCGTCTTCACGCGGTGCGCAAGCGGTTGAGGCCGAGCTAATCGAACACGACCTAAAATGGAGCCCTGTGAAGGTATTTGAGAAGACTTTTCCGAGGGGTGTGGGACCCACGTCCGACTGGAGACTGATGGTCGAATATCTGACCCGCACAGGGGAGCATATGCCCAACGGTGGCGTTCCATTCACCGCTATTCTGACGATCAGCGATCCCGAAGGCGACGCTCCTGTGTTCAACGACATGCGCCAGAACCTACAAGCTCTAGGCGCACGCGTCGCCGACATTCGGACTGCAGTTCGCATCACGCCGCGTGTGTAGGCAAAACATGGTCTCTACTCAATATCGCGACTAGCCGAAGGGGAACTTCGTACCGCACACCTGACCTTGAACCGTGCTGGATCAAGCGGCTGCCGCCAACGTCCGTTCTGGCTGACCGTAGCGCAGCATTCGAAGGCAGTTGCGAACGGTGGAGATGGGCCGTCTGTGGCGAGCGCGAAGAAGCCGGCAAGCTAACTTTCGTTGCGGGTGCAAACGGACTAAGAGCCTTGGTTCGCTATCGATCTTGACCTGTTGGAACTGTCACAGGCTCCATCGGTGAAACCCAGCAGGAGAGACAACTTCGACGAAACCACCGTTTGTGGAACGCATTGCAACCGGCAGTCTGCCGAGCTCCTGCTCTGTTTGCATGAAGGAGCTGCCCAGAAGTGATTTGCTGGCCGGACTGTCTGCAAAAGACACCGAGGCTGTCGTGGACAAATAGCCACGGTTTGCGCATCCGATCCGACCGGCTACTTTGAAATTACCGAAGGCAGATGCGACGCAACGCTCGGGTGTGGACAGCTATTCGTTAGACGGTTTCGAGAGGCGGAGATGATTGGGAAGAAAGCCTTCGGCGTTCTGTGTGCTGTAGTCATTGGCCAGTCGGCTGCTGCGCAGGACGCAGTGAGCACGATCGATGTCGCTGAATACCTTGGCGCATATCCCGCGCTCGACAACGACAAGCCGTTGCGCGGACCCGACGTCTTCCGCGAACGGCTCGGAGCCGAGATATTCGAGCGGGACGGCCAGATCTACGTTGGAAGGTTCAGCCTCCCCGGCGCGCTAACGCGGGGCATCTGGTCGCGGAGCTTTTCGTCGGACCAGGCCCTCCGATCCATGCGGGTCTGGCGCGATAGCGCTAACGCCGCAGTTGCCGAGTGCAGCGATTTGGCTTGCCTGGAAACGGCCGTCGCGCAAGCCATTCCCGGTGATGATCGAGTACAGTTGTCCTCCGACACCGTGGGTATGCAGTTCAGGGTCACAGAGACGGCCCGTGAAGCGATCTGGGTGACGGTCGAAAACCGCGCAGTGCAACTCGAGGACGGCCGGTTCGATCCTGAGTTTGTGGACGCTTTCATGGTGCTGCTGCGGGGAGGACTGACCTTCGCGCCCGCCGAGAAGGACAGCCAGTCGGTTGTAACAGGCGTCGTGCCTGGCGGCCCGGCTGATCGCAGCGCCGTTCAGGTCGGTCAGGTGTTCACAACCGTTGACAAGCTCTGTTGCGGATATACGGCCAGTTTGTCCGAGATGGCCGAGACTTTCAGCGCCGGCCGAGCCAGCGCCCTGGGCATCGATCTCGACGATGACGGCTTTGTGCCCGAGGACGAGCGCGTGATCGTGCCCGCGATCGATACGGCCACAGATGGGCGGATCGTGGCGTTCAATGCCTCAGTCGCTGACAATCCGTTCGCCGGGCTCGATACAGTTTTGCAACTTGTCTGGGAAGCGCGATGGGACGATATGAGTGCGCGCGACAAGGCGCGCGCCTTTACCAGTTTCATCGTGGCCTCGTCGCGGTGGACGACTGAGCCGCCCGAGGGCACAGTACGCACGGTCGATGCTGGTTGCGAAGCGCTGCCCAGAAGCAAGTATCGTTGGACGACCACATTTCGCAGTTGGGGCCAGACGACAGTCTCCGAGCGGGACTTCTTCGTGATGTCTGCCTTCGACCGCTTCACCAAAGACATCCTGACCCGGCATGTGCCTTCTTCGAACATGGAGCGCGCTATCGATAACTTCATCGCCGCGCATACCTGCCGGAGCGAGGAATTCGACACGTTTGTCTCACGTATGCTGACCCTCGCGCCGATGGTCGATTAACCTGTCTGCCAATCGCTTTCGCTAGCTGCGCAACCGTCTGACACGCCGTAGCATTCCGATGATATCTCTGCCGTTGAAGTGTGGTAGGTAGGGATCCGGATTATAGGTCATGCGGGTCCCCGCAGCGATCGAGACCAGACTCTGCGATTACCTTGTCTTGGCCGTCCCACTAACCGGGCGGTAGACAAAGCTCTTCACAAACGGCAGCACAAGTAGTGCTTGGTGCGGAATAGCAAAGCATCTCTGGGCTGTTTCCTGATGCGTTTCTTCAATGTGTCTCCATAGGTTCGACGTAGGATCTATGCTGCATGATCAATCAATGCCTGCAGTGAAATGCTGCGGTGCGGCACCCATCCCGTGTGTCGAACGGTAGCTTTGGGGCGTCTGCGGCGAGCGCAAAAAAAGGGTGGGAACTGGACCTTTCCCGTAGTCGCGAACCGCGCTGCAAGTTCGGTCTCAAGCGGGCATTCCCGCGATCGGGAGAAGCATGGTCTTGCCTCAGCGCCGCAAGTCGGCTCGGAGCCACGATTGTCCAATTGAGGGCCAAAGCGCGGGGCACGACGCCATGGCCAGTGTCAGGGCTCCAGCTCTTTCAGGGTCAGCTCAAAACCGATCGGGCAGCGAATTTGCGCGGCAGAACAGGTAGAAATCTCCAGCAAACGACACGCCGAACTGGCAGACATCCTGCTGGGAAAAGGCAAAGGCCTTCGCCAGTCGTTCGCGGTAGATGATGTGGCGCGGATCGCCAGACCCGGGGCTCGACGCCTCCTCATCGGCTAGAAACGCCTGCAGACCCTCGTCGTCGCGGAAAAACGCCATCGCCGCCGAAAAGTGGTCGAGCACTGCCCGTCGGGTGACCGCCTCGAGATCATTGCGTCCGGTTGCAAGCCGTGCCACGGCATTCAGCGTCAGCCATGTCTGCTCAAGGAATTGGGACGCGGCGGACCCCGGCGTTTCGGTCATCGGCGGCAGTAAAACACATCTCCGGTCCGGGCAGGCATTCACGTTCGGACCGGGCAGGTGAATCTCAAAGACCTCACCATTGCCCGGCATGCTGATGAAATGGTTCTGAAACTCGGGCGTGTACTGCGCGTGATCGCGGAGCGTGCGTTTTTGGAACGTGAAGGGGCGATGGTACCCGTCGAACCGATCCCCCGACGCGCCATCCGGCCGGTAAGCGAGCGTCTCCACGATCTCGCATCCATCCGTGGAAATCGTGGTCACCTCCCGAGGAAGACGCGTCAGCTTCGCAAGATCGCTGAAGGTGTCGTTCATCGCCTTGCTGAACCCGAAGCGGCGCTTGACGACGGTTTGCTGCCAATTCAGCACCGCATCCGAGCTCAGTGGCTCTGCCGGCGCCGGAGCCGCGACCTTGGTGAACCGCCATTGCAGCGCACCGTCCTCAGGCAGGATGGACACCGAGAATGTGATATTCTCCGACCTGATGCGCACCGTATCGAGCAGCTTCTGACGGACGCTGGCGCGAAAGGCGCGGTCGGCTTCGCGATCGATCTCGGACATCGCCTTGTAGGCCTGCACATCCGGATCTGTTCGATACACCCCTAGCAAAAGCGGCACCATAACACGGGCCCCGAACGACAGGTTGCGATCACGATCATCCAGTGTTTCGGGAAGATATGTGCGCCCCAACGCCACCCACAGGGCGTCAGACTCGCGCGCGAAACGGCGATATCCGCGGCTGTATTGCTCAAACCATTCCGGGCCCACAAGGCCCTCCGGCAGAACCTCCAACGTGCCGCCCACGCCAGAGATCGTCACCGTTTCGGTCTGCGGAACATAGATAAAGCGAAACGGTGACCGCCAAGGATCGCCCGAAAGCGTCCCGGTCATCGTCCGGAACGGGCAAGTCACGCGCCACCCTTCGCCGAAGAATGACCCGGCCTCTGTTGGCTCGATCTCGCAGGCCTCACGCTGCGCCAACACAAACCCCTGAGGGCTCCCGGCCAGGCCAATCGACGAGTTTAGCGTGTCCATGACGTCGGTCATGTAAACCAGTGCATCTGTTAGAGCCTGATCCCGGTCCCGACTGGTCTGACCTTGTGCAAAGGCCATGACGGCGGGCAAAACAAAAAAACAGGAAAGGATGAACCGCAACGACTTTCTCCTGAAAAAGCCTTTCGCCAAAGCGCCGCCAATCCTGTCAAAAACGCGCTTCGTTTCAACGCGCCCGAGCGCCGCATGCCGATCAACGGCGTTTCCGGTTTTCGTGTTGCCGTCGCGCGAAAAGGGCGGTGTCGTTAAGCGCCCCATCAACTCCATGTCCGATTGTGCCGACCCTGCGCTCAAGCCCAATAGCCTGCGCACATATGATGACGCACGACCGCGGAACCGGCGCGACGACGGTTTGCGCCCGACTAGTCGGTAATCATGGGGCACTCTGATCGCTGTAGTGACGTCCAGCTCAAACCACCTTCAAAGGCGACCTCGGATCAATCAAAACGTCTGCTTCTGCTCCACTACTGACACACGGTAGGTTAATTCGGCGGCCGCTCTTCTATCGTAAACGGACGGTTTTAAGAGGACAGTTGCCAAGCGGCTGGACGGGGGACAGCTGTCCCAGATAAGATCATCTCACCAATATTTTGGCTGAGTCGCGTTCATTCTGGGGGTGCGTGATGAATAGGCTTGGGCTGTGCCTTGCTGCATTTCTGACGTCAGTTTGCACTGCAGAGGCGGCGACAACTTCGCTCATTTCAACAAATCATAGTGGAGGTTTTGGCTTTCGACGCGAAGTCGGACCATTCTCTACAATTTTCAACGGACCGACGCCGCAAAGCGTGACTGAGGACTTCGAAAGGTTTTCGGTGTTTGGACCGCTTGCGCAAACCTCTAGTTTCACCGCGCGCTCTAACAACGGTTCTGTCGGCATTTCGGTGTCAAACCAGGCGCTGCGCAACGACGGCGTTGCCCGTGTGGATGGCGGCGCAAGCTGGCAGTTTTCTTTTTTCTTTTGTCAGGCCGTTATTACCGACGCTTGCGTTGGGCCGGCGGCGGAATCCCTCGAAGCCCGCGGGCCTGCTCCATTCGTCTACCCGAACATTGCAGCAGACGGGAACATCGCGTTGCGCGGAAACGGTATCGCGTCACTCCAGTTTTCAGTGGTGATGAACAGCCTATTGGTCCTTGCAACTCAGAACGAGTTGCGGCCGAGCGATGGCGATGCAGCTGGGTTAGCAACAGGGGTGGTCTCAGGGCGGACGCTACAGCCTACCAATCAGACTTCTAATGCGCCTTTTCCCCCTCTTGTCGGCTCCGTGACAAATACAGTGCGGGTCAATGCATCAGGCCAAGTGGCGTGCCTCGAGGCAGGCTGCAACGGCCAAGTCGACGCCAACCAATCCGTGGGCTTCGTGCCGGGAGAGGTGGCCTTCTTTAATGTGCCCGATGACTTAACGGTGCGGTTGCCGGAGTACTACATCTTCGACAATATCTACCTGCCGCCTGGTTTTGTACCGGACGACTCCGTTAATGGTGGTGGTAATGGAAACTCGCCCGTGACGCCAATACCGCTGCCTGCCACAGGTTGGCTTTTGATCGCAGCCCTCGGTGGACTTGTCATGGCTCGAAGAAAGGCCTCGACAGCACCCCGTCGGAGCTCGGTCTAAGGATACAAGTCGCCGTGCTGAATGTCTGCTTCTGCCCCTGAACCGCCATCGGCTCTGGAACCTGAGAGTCGGCTCTTGATCGCTTACCGGACGTACGGATTGCCGCCGAAGACAGACGGCTTCATCACATCAGCGGACGGCTTCCCAACCCGCGGGACGCAGAAAAGTCAGTAGGAGTGAAACCGGTTCGCGTAGCTGCCGCCTCGGCGGCCGTAATCCTTCTCCGTAGAGCACAGGCTGCGCGTCCATTGACGAACAATGGAAAAACACCACGAGCTTCAACGTCAATCCGCTGGTTTTGGAGCCTTACATGAAACAGATCGAACGCAGACAGAGCCTGAACGCCCCTCAGACTCGGTCCAGCTGACTCCGGAACCCAAAAAGCAGAGACGTTCCTCTGCGCCGGTTTTCGATTTGCTCAACTAGGCAGTTCAGCTCGTCGCTAGGTCACGTCCTGAGTGATGGACCGCAACACGAAATGTTTGCTCAATGCGCGTTGGAGATGGTCGAGGCACCGCAGGCGCCAACACAAACTGTAATCTCTCACGCTCATGGTGTTTGATCGACACCGCGTGCATTCTGAGGTGGATGCAATGCGACCCGGTGACCTTGCCAATGCTGTCACAAGCCACCACCGCGCTACGGAGCGCTATTTTGAACTGTGCTTCGACCGTCGTGGTTGAGGCAGGCGAGATGCTATTCAATGTCGGCGACCCGGGCGATGCGCTTTATGTCGTCGATACAGGGGCCATTGAAATCGGCGTCGTATCTCCTGATGGCCAGAAATACGCCTTGAGCGTTATGGCCGAGGGAGATGTTTTTGGAGAGATCGCCCTCTTCGACGGAAGCCCGCGCACCGCAGCTGCGACGGCGCTTCGCCAGAGCCGCTTGCGGCGTATTCACCGCAGTGACGTTTTGAACTCAATCCAGGCCAAGCCTGAACTGGCGCTCGACCTGATACAACTCATGTGTGTCCGGCTGCGTTGGATGCACGGCTTGATGGAGGACGAGGCATTTCTGCCGCTTCCAGTCCGTCTGGCGAAACGGCTGATGGTTCTCGCGTCCAGGATCGGCGGGGAGGACGGCGCAGTTCGCATCTCCCAAAGCGGCCTCGCTGAGTTCGTCGGCGCGACACGCGAAGGCGTCGGCAAGATACTGGTCGCTTGGCGAAGTCGCGGATGGATTGCTTTGTCGCGAAACCGGATCGAGATCCTTGATTTAAAGGCTCTCGAGTCTGTAGCCGCCGCTCTGGACGCCTAAGAACAGTGAAACGCGCTGCCGAGTGCGAACCAGTTCGCAGAAAAGAGGCTCTAGAGCTCTTAATTCTGTTGTCAGGGCGCTTGGAAGCCCCCGATGACAGGAGACGATCAAATGACGACTGAAAAAAACATCGAAACCGTACAGACGGCTTGGGCTTTCTTGGGTGCGGGCGAACTCGACAAGCTGGCAGCGCTCTACTCGGAAGACATGAACTTTGTAATCCCAGGTCAGAACGACGTCCTTAGCGGCCGGAGCGCATTTCGCGCCGCATTGAACTCCATTGGTGAAGCGTTGCCCGGCGGCTTCGATATTACCGACATGTCCTATTTTGGAGGAGACGGCGACGTCATGAACCTCGTTAAATGGAAGTCGAACAAGGTACCTGAGGGGACACAGTCCGCTATTCTTTGGAAGTTCGACACGTCTGGTCGAATAACAGAGGAACGCTGGTTCGTAGACACTGAACAGTGGAGGGTTGCGCTGGGCTAAAGTGGCTGAACTATCGATCCGATCGAGCGCTCGAAAAGCCGGCTGCGGCCGCATTGATCTTCTGTTCAAGCGACAACCAGCCGAGACCGCGAGCGGCGGCCTGCGCCTCTTCTATAAGGCGTGCGGCCGCTGCTTGATCACCCCTAGTTCGATGCTTGATAGCGCTCGAAAGGTACACCTCGGCCAACAAGCCTCTCATACCGAACACACGTGCGATCTCGGCTGCTTCTTCCAACAGCCCGGTCGCTTTTGCGCTAGCCTCATCTAAATCAGCACACGCTTCGGCAAGGGCGAACATCGCCGCCGCTTTGCCTTTTGCATGACCCCATTGATCGAAGCGAGAGACCACGTAGGAGAGCTCATTCACGGCCTCTTCGCATTTCCCGATGCTCCTCAGCGCGCGACCTCGAGCAACGATCGAAATATGGCCGAGGTAGAATGCGCCTACCTCAGTTACACGGCGACCAACGCGTTCGAGGAGGTCAAGTGCGGCCTGGGAATCGCCGCTACGTTCCAGCACCACGGCCCTGGCCAGTTGCACGACCAAGCGGTCGAAGGCGCATTGCGCTGCATTCTCAGCCGCCTCGCAATGCCGAAGCGCCTTGGAGCTGTTTCCGTGTAGAGCTTCGATGTAGGCCGCCAGACACCCTCCCCAGCATATCGCCGGTGGATAACCGGTCTCGGCTCCGAACTCGAGCAATGAAGCAGCATTCTCGGCGGCGTCTTTTAGAAGCCCTTTATCGCAAGCATTTACGCAAGCCGCGTATTTCGCGAAGGTAGCTATCAGTCGATCTCTTTGATCTTCGCCGAACCCCTCGAGGCGCAGGACCTCCTCGTCGAAAGACACATGATCCTCGGCACGATCGGTGATCGTCCGTAACCACAACCGGATCGCGCTTGCGTGCGCTACACAGCGATCATCCGAAATCTGATCGCCGAGCTCCGCCGCCTCGACCAAGATATCCCGGCTTTCAACGTACCGTTGGTCGTGGAGATATGCTTCGCCTAGCCAAGACAGCATACGGGATAGATCATACTTCTCGTCGAGTTGGCGGATCCGATCCAGCTCTCGATCAGCCATCTCAACCATCTCTCCAAACTGAGCATCCCAGCAGCTGATCTGGATCCTGTTGGAAATCGCGCGGAGCCGTTCACGCTCTTCTTCCGGCGTAAGTTCCGAAGGAAGGAGTGAGAGACCAAGGTCGATCCATCGAGCAGCGTCACGCAGCGCGAACAGTGCAAGGGCCTTCTCTCCCGCGACAAATCCGTATCGGCTGGCGGAATTAGGGGCATCCGCCAGCTCGAAATGACGCGCGAGATCTTCCGCGACATCTTGCTCACGACCATTGAAGGCGTCTTCCAGGCGGTGCGCGACTTTAGCGTGGATGCGGCGACGGACAGAACTCAGCATGCTTTCGTAGATAGCTTCTTGGACCAATGCGTGCTTGAAGCGGTAGACGCCGGCGGAGCTTTCTTCCGCGATCAGCAGCCCGCTTCCCAGTATCTCGCTCATCGCTAGATTTCTCGAAGGGCCGGGAACCTCAGCGATCTCGATCCAAAAACGACGCCCGATTGCTGACGCCGTCCGTAGGAGGGCTTGCGCTTTTGCTGAAAGCAAGTCGACGCGTTGCAAGAGCAAACCTGACAAGGTCGAGGGGACGGCTAATGGGCCGCCCTTGTCCAGCGCTATCGAAGTTCGATCGTCGGCAGCTTTTGCCTGCGCCGCTAGCTCTTCAATAAAGAGTGGATTTCCAGCGCTACGCTCTGCGATGTCCGCTGAAAAGACCGGAGCCGTCCCCTGAGTGAAACAGCTTTCAAAGAGGCGCTCGCAGTCTTCATTCTCCAGCGGCTCGAGCGGAAGAACTTCCTCATGTTCCTGTCGAGCCCAAGGTACTCCATGACCGACACGATATGAATACAGAAGCAGCACGCCGGGAGGAGCTGATTTTGCGAGTTGCCCAAGGAGCTCCTCGGTCAACTCGTCGCTCCAGTGGGTATCGTTGACGAACACGATCGTTGGAAGAATGCGTCCGAGCCGCCCAATCCAGTTGCGCAGCGCCATCTGAGTTCGAGCTCGGATTGTGTCAGTGTCGATCGCCCCCTGATCAACTTGGAAACCTGCCAATCGCACAAGATACGGGGCGTCGGCTGACAGTTCGCCGCCAAGCCCGTCGAGTTCGAGGTGGAGCGCCGAAAGCTTGGGTATACCGCTGCGTTCGGCGCCCAGTGCGGCGCGGCGCTTGAGCATACCGGCGAATGGGTGCAGAGCGGCGGCCCCGTGCGGCGCACAATGGCCGACCAAAACCCGTGTGGATAAAGGTGCGCTGCATAGAAACTCATCGATCAGTCGTGACTTGCCGATCCCAGGTTCACCGACGACGTGTACACAGGCCGGTGATCCCGCACGGACGCTGGCAAGCGCCTTGGACAAAACGCCTAGCTCCGCTTCTCGACCGACAAAAACGCCGCGGGGACGCCCTCGACGGTGTTCATTGTTGGCTGTGAGCTCCGTTCGTTTTGAGACGCGCCAAGCCGGTACGGGGGCGTCAAAACCCTTGAGAGACTGTTCTCCGAGCGCGTCCAGTCGAATGGTTTCAGGTAAGAGCTGCCTTGCCTGAGGGCCGACGATGATCTCGTTGGGAGCGGCTAATGAATGTAGGCGCGATGCTAGATTTAGCGTCTCACCCACGGCGCCGCTATCCGGCGCCAGGCTAGAACCGATCACGATCGGCCCACACTCCAACCCAATCCGTGCGCGAACCGGTGCATCAAGTTCACTTCCGTATAGGTTCTGTAGCTCTTCGAGCCCGTTTAGATATTCCAGCGACGCCAGCGCAGCCCGCTGTACGTCATCTTCGTGAGCGCGCGGGAACCCGAAAAACGCTAAGACGCCGTCGCCCAGAAATTGCGCGACCTTGCCACCGTAATGCTCTACGGCGTTTTTCGAGATCGCTTGGTGCGCAGACGTGAAGTCTCTCAGCGCTTCGGGGGCGAGGCGCTGACTAATCGTTGTCGAGTCGACGAGATCAGCAAATAGCACCGCGACGTTCCGCTGATGAGCGTCATCGGTGGCTTCCTCGGCGTGATCTTCCTTAAGGCGATCGGAAATCGCCGCGAGGATCTTCTTCCGATGCCCCAGCGGTTCGACACCGATCGTCAGAAGGTCCTCCGAAGTCAATTCGGCGAGAACGTCTTCATCGATCGCATGTTTCTCAAAGTGAGCGCGATACTGCTGAAAACCGATTGAGGCGAGAAAAGCGGCGATGCTCATCGTAGTAACCGGGTAGCGCTAGGTCACCTTAGCCTCCGACGATGTTGTGGTGAAGCTTGCTCTCCGTGGTGCCTTCTAGTCCGCGCGGATTCGCACGGTGCTCCAAACGCATTCTTGATGCCTTTTTCTGCAACGTTTTAGCTGTCCAGGCTCAATTAAAAGTGGCAGCTCCCGGTCAACAATCAAAACTGCGCGCAACGAAAGCGACTAGTGGACGAAAACAGTATGTATTGACAATCGGTCGGACGACCGAATTAATATTTCATAAGGAGGCCCGGATGTCGAAAGCCCATGCAACAAAGAGAACTAGCGGGGTCTTGGACACGCGCACGGCGCTTTTGATGGCCGCCAAGGACGTGGTACGAGAGAAAGGCTTTGCCGGTTTCTCTACGCGGGACGTCGCCGCGATGGCGGGTGTGCCGCTCAGCCAGATCCACTATTACTTCGGCTCAAAGCGCGCGCTTGTCATTGCCATGTTCGAGCATAGCAACGATCAGCTGTTAGAGCGGCAAAACGCGCTCTTTGAGGATCCGGAAATGCTGCTCTCGCAGCAATGGGCGACGGCCTGCGACTATCTCGATGCCGATCTGGAATCCGGATACGTGAGGGTTCTCCTTGAGCTTTGGGCGGCTGGCTGGTCGGAGCCAGAAGTTGCGGAAGTCGTCCGCACGGCGATTACCGGATGGAATGATCTGCTCAATGACATCGCACATCGCGCCGAAGCGCGCTTCGGTGGGCTGGAGCCATTCTCTGCCGACGAAATCGCAACCCTTGTCAGCACAGCCTTCATCGGCGGCGAAGCGTTTCTGTTGCTCGATCTTGAGCGCGAGAAGTTTCCTGTCCGAAGTGCGCTCCGACGGGTCGGTGAAGCGATTAAGATGCTTGAGGAAAATCATGAAGAAGGGGGATGAGCATGCGCGCGAAGTTGCCCAAAGAGAGTTTTCGGGTGGAACAGAACGGAATCGGTCTTCACTGCGAGGTCTTCGGCCCCGACATCGTCGCTGCAGAAGATACTCACACCATCCTGTTCTTGCCGACCTGGTCCTTTGTACATGCACGCGTGCACAAAGCGCAGATCCCTTACTTCAGTGATCGCTTTCGTTGCATTGCGTTCGACCCACGCGGAAACGGCCGCTCGGATAAGCCTACATCCCCCAGCGCCTATAGACTAAAGGACTACGTGGACGACGGGATCGCTATTCTCGATGCAGTCGGCGTTGAGAAAGCTGTGCTGTTCGGTTACTCGATCAGCGGGCTGGTCGCGACCGCTATGGCGGCGCATCACCCCGAGCGCGTCGCGGCGATCATCTCGACCGGCACGAACAGTGCGATCGACGACACTTACGACTATAAGAACTATCAACACTTCGACGAAGTGTATGACAGTTACGACGGCTGGCAAAAGTACAGTCGGGCTTACTGGCGGCAGGACTTCCGGGATTTCGCCGAGTTCTTCGTGAGTCAGCTCTGCACGGAGCCACACTCGACGAAACAAATTGAAGACGTGCTCGAGTGGTCCTCCAGCTGCACACCAGAGGTGTTGATCGCGACCATGGATGTCGATGCGGCAGACGACCTGGTTATGGATCATACAGCCTATAAAAAGATCCGCTGCCCAATGCTGCTGATCCACGGCGAAGTTGACGTGGTCGCCCCGCTATCGAATGCGGAAAGCGTGGCCAACGCGACGGGTTGCAGGCTAGTCGTACTGCCGGCCGCAGGCCATGCTCCGCAATGTCGCTTCCCGGCCAAAGTCAACACAATGATGCGCGATTTCCTGGCCCAAGAGTTAGGGACGTGGCGGCCAGAGAAGGCACCGCGCTCGGCGAAACGCATTCGGAAACGCGCGCTCTATCTTTCCTCACCGATCGGGCTTGGCCACGGGCGGCGCGACATCGCAGTGGCACGCGAGCTGCGGAAGCTTCATCCCGACTTGCAAGTCGACTGGTTGGCGCAGGACCCAGTCACACGGTTGCTGAACGCGAATGACGAGCGGGTCCACCCGGCGAGCTGCCTGATGGTCAGCGAGTCTGCGCATATCGAGGCAGAGGCCGGCGAGCACGAGCTGCACGCCTTTCAGGCACTACGCCGGATGGACGAAATCCTGATTAAGAACTTCATGGTGTTTCAGGAGGTCGTCGAGCAGGAGGACTATGACCTCGTCATCGCCGATGAGGCGTGGGAAGTCGATCACTACTGGCACGAGCATCCGGAGTTAAAGCATTGCCCGATTGCCTGGTTCACCGACTTCGTCGGCTGGGTGCCGATGTCGGAAGGTGGCGAACATGAGGCGTTCCTGACTGCCGACTACAACGCCGAGATGATCGGCCATGTAGAAGGCTGCCCCAACCTTCGAGACCATGCGATCTTTGTTGGAGAAAACGCCGACATCGCGCCGCTAGGTTTCGGAGAAGGGCTGCCAACCATGCGAGAGTGGGTGCCAAAGCACTTCGAGTTCTCAGGTTACATCATAGGCGAGCATCCGAGCGCCTTCGGCGAACGCGCAGAACTGCGCGAGCGGTTCGGCTACCGGGACGGAGAGAAGATATGCATCGTCACTGTAGGTGGTTCTGGCGTTGGTGCGCCGCTTATTCGTCGTATCTTGGCAGCCTATCCACCTGCAAAAGCCCGCATTCCGGAATTGCGGATGATCGTCGTGACCGGCCCGCGGCTAGACCCGCAGAGCCTAAATGCGCCAGACTGTGTCGAACTTAGATCCTTCGTTCCCGATCTAGACCGGCATCTCGCGGCCTGCGATCTCGCGCTGGTGCAAGGCGGTTTGACCTCCTGTATGGAGCTAGCGGCTGCCGGCACGCCTTTCTTGTACTTTCCCCTTAGAAACCATTTCGAACAGAACTTCCATGTCGCCCATCGTCTGGATCGCTACGGTGCCGGGCGGCGCATGACCTATGCGGAAACGGATCCGGACCAGATCGCCGAGGCGATGGTGGTAGAGCTGCGCAATCCAAAGTTACCCTCGCCGGTCGAGAGCGACGGCGCTGCGCGAGCGGCGAAGATGTTGGCAGAACTTTTCTAGGGCGTAATCGGTTTGTCCGGTTTTGCCCCTGAACCGCCATCGCCGCGCGGACCTGATTGTCTGCTCGAGATAGCTGAGCGGACAACGCAATCGCCGCCGACAACGGACGGCATCATCTCAGAAGCGAACTAGTGAGAAAGGCGCTGCGCATTGCGTGAAACCACCACACTCCGCGTCTCACAAACCCGGAAGCCTCGCCTATCTTAATACGAGCAGCAGACCACTGAGCAGTTCTAATGAGCGACGACGTAGCAGTCTTCGATCCGGATACCGCGATAAGCGTTCTGGCGGCCGACCTGTTGAGAGGCGTTGACTGTGCGACCTTCCGCGGTCGAGCGGCTCAGTTGTCGGTTGGCATGGAAGTCGAAGATCTCGAGGATCTGCGCTTTCGGCTTCACCGCCCCCCACCCGAGCCGTCTGAGTACGACTTCCGAAAGCATGGCCTTGGCGGATGGCTCTCGGCGTGCCAGTTCGCGATCTTCGAGCTCGTCTTCTGTCTCGGTCCGCCAGCATTGCCGTTCCTGCGGGAAATAGCCTGGGGTCCTTACGACTGGACGCAGGGCAACGCGATCGAGATGTTGATCCGCCTCGCGGCTCAGGGCGCGCAAACAGAGCAAACCGCGGCCGAGATCGCCCAGAAGTTTCCGTCGATGCGCTACGAGGCTCAGCTATACACACTGGAGCCATTACTGCCGGCGATGGAGGGTGATCCGGCGCTAGCCTCATTGATCCGCAGACTTCGCGCCGGAGTGCCGGCCTTCGATCAGGTCGCGTGTGAGATTGAAGGCAGAACACCGCCTCGTTGAAGCAGCTGCTTTCCATTGACCATCGTTGCCGCGCGCAGCTGTGTAGGAATTGCACCTCGATCTTGGATCGATGCGCTCGCACTGACATCTCCGGACCCGCCTGCTAGTGTAATCACGTCAAGCTTAGAGAAAGAACCACTGTGTATCGCGTCGAACTGGAAAACGCATCTCTATTCTTCAACTCACGCGTTTCGGTATTCGTGAAGAATGCGGGCACTTCCAAGATCGTTCCGGGGCGTCTTCACGGACGTTCCCGCAAACCTAACGGCGACTTGGTGAAATTCTGGGCGGACAATGACACCGAGATTCCGCCGGGAGGACGGGCCAAAGTGAACTTCATGCCCCCGCCCTACAGCTGTGTGTCGATCAGGGAGTTGACCTATTTGCAGCACAACTCTGAGACCATCGACGTTTCGGGCCATCTGGCGAAGGACTCTTTCGGCTTCTGGGTGGTCTATCCAGAGCCGCATCAATCCTGAGGTAGAGTTATCCCTGCATGCAGGAGAATGAAGATGAAAACGATGATCGGTCGACTGCTGGCGCTAACTCTCCTGGCGAGCGCGCCGCCCGCGACCGGGTGGGCGGTGGACGTGAGCGCGGAGCCTCATGCAGTGGGATCAGAAACAGCTCCGAACAAGCTGTCTTTCGTACTGAACCCTGGCTGCGCTTCCTGTGAAAAGCTATTCCTCGACTTGGCTCAGCCGCCGGCCTCCCAACTCGTCGCGGCTGGCGAGCTCTCCTATACTATTCAACTCATTTACTTCCGGCTCGGCGACCTTCGCGTCGACATGCTGGCCCGGTGCTCAGGCCGTTTCGAGGAGGCTCTAGCGGCGGCGTTCGCACGACGAGAGGAATGGGCGGAAAGCGTTGACCCCGCGACCGGCGAACTTAAAGAAGTCGATGGCGAAGTTTCATACGCAGTGATCTTGTCGATCTACGCGCCAGACTTCCTGTCATACGACGAGGTGTTTCAGTGTCTGCGAAACGCGGAGCTGTTCGAGGAACTGAAGGCCCGCGCCAAGACCGTACGTGAGACGTACGGCATCCGAGGCACGCCAACGACCGTGCGGGAAGGCTCGGCGATCGCAGGCTACGATAAGTTTCAAGAGATCATCGCCGACATCGCGGGAGAGCAGTAATGCGAAAACGCGGGGTCCCACCTGTTTCGCAGGGCATAACTGCACGAGGTTGAGCTGCGAGCAAAGGGATGACGACAGGAGGACACAGGATGGGCTTCACGCGGCGCAGAATAGCGGTAGTTATCGCCGCTGCGGCTGGCCTCGTCGCGGGTTTCCCTAGACGCGCGTGGGCATGCAGCGCGAAGCGGGACTTTGGCGACTTCACCGTCAACGTGTCCAACGGGTTGGGGCTGACGTCCCCGTTCAGCTGGGTCGGCCATAAGTTCCAGTACAACAATCTGAGTATCGACGCCCAGCTGCTGAAGCCCAATGGCGACGTGACATTATCGATCCTAGTTTACGGCGTCGAGACGCGACCGACGGGCTCGCGTTTCAGGGTTCTGCTCCGTTTCAATCCCGGCCAGACCTATGAACGGGAAGGAAGAGGGCTTGGAGCGAACCCGGCTGTCGAGGAGCCGACCAACATGGTCAACGTCGAGACGACAACGTCGGATCGGCTGTTCCGCGACTTCCAGGCGGCAGAGTCCTTCGACCTCGCCGTATTCGACGGCGACGAGCGCATCGGGGCTGCGCTCGGCATTTCGCTAAAGGGATCTGCGAAAGCATCGAGTTTCGCGCTGGCGCAACTTCGCAAGTGTTATGGGCTCGATGCAGCTCCTCCAGCGGGATCGGCCGGATCTGCGCAGGGTTGTTTCCTGACGACTGCCTGCGTCGAAATGCTAGGGCTTGACGATGACTGCTTCGAGCTCAGAACGCTTCGCCGGTTCCGCGACGTCCATTTGGTATCTACGCCGCAGGGTCGAGCAATGTCGTCCGCGTACCGCGAACTGGCGCCGTCGATCCTGGCCGCCCTGCCCGTGGACGATCGGGAACGGATCCTACGCGCAGTCTATGCGAGGTACATTCTGCCAAGCGCAATATGCGTTCGCCTGGGGCTTAATGGTCTGGCGACAAAGGTCTATGTCACCGGCATGAGAGCCCTTATGCAACGTTACGCACCGGATCTTCTCGCCAGCCGACGCGCCGAGATGGCTGACCTGTTCGGGCCTGAAACCGTCCGAGCGTCACGCTAGGCGCCAACGCTAGAAACGGAAGATCCGACCCATTCAAGCTCTGGGGATCGACCCAGGCAGTTCACTCAACAGTCCTCCACGAGGCTTATCTCCCCCCACTCGAACCCTTGAGCTTCTCCGGTATCGACATAGCCACGCGCCGCGGAGACGACGGCAGTTCGACCGATCTGGAACCGAGTGCGCACATGTGTATGGCCGAAGATCCAGTGCCTGATGGTTGGACGCGTTTCGATGAACTCGTGCAGGTCGCTGGCGAATGCGCCGTCCAAGCCGTTGCCGCCGTAGTCTGGATGCAGACCCAAAAGGCTGGGCGCGTGATGCGTTATCACACAGGCCGTTTGACGCGGCTTCGCAGAGGCGAGTTCGGAACTCAGCCACTCGACCGACTCATCGAAACGGTCGGCGGCGGCTTCGGGGCTCCATCGGTGCTTACCGTGGTCGATAAGGAGGAAGTCGTTCATTCCATGAGCGCAGTCGAGCAGTGACGAAGGTTTTCGCTTCTCGAAGTCGCTCCACAACGTACAGCCAAGGAAGAGCACCTCATTGATCTCAACACGGCCGCGCTCGAGGACATGCACGACATCGTCCGCCAAGTATTGGCGCATCAGATCAACGGAGCGGTCGATGTCCTCGCGATAGGCCTCATGATTGCCGGCGACGACCAAGACGTGGTCAAAGCGCTGACGCAGATCATCAAAGAAGGCGTGGGCGCGCTGTCGTTGCTTCCGGTTGTGTTTGTCTGTTCGGCGTGGATCGAGACAGCCCGCGTTGATCGTGTCGCCAGCCAAGATAGCAATATCGCCATCCGGTGGCAGGACATTGAGCGCGCCAAACTCAAGGTGCAGATCGGAGGCGTAGATGATGCGCATCTATCCTCTCCGCTGTATCAGAGGTTTTGGCTGGCCCATTCGTTAATGCTCTAATTCGCCGGCAAGAGCGATGACGACATATCGGTGCCGACGGAAAAAGCTAATACCCCACTAGTTGGCGATAGTCGGCTCATAGCGCAAGCTCCCGCAGAACTCCGATATCCGCTCCTGCCCCAAAGCGGTCACGCGTAAAGCCGACGGCAACGGCGGCTTTGAGATTGAGAGCTGCCGCAAAAGCCCACCGCCCTACCCTAAAGAATTAGCGAGCGTTCGCGAACCTGCGCCTTTCAATCCATCGTTGGAGCTAGGGCGAGCTTCTTTTTCCAAGCTGTTCAAGCTTGTCCGCAAAACCGTTCGCCGCTTCGCGCAACGGGTTATCTGCAAGATGAGCGTAGCGCTGAGTGGTCGACGCGTTTGTGTGTCCAAGGAGCCGACCCACAACTTCAAGAGACATCCCACTCGATACCAGATGAGAGGCATAAGTGTGCCGGTTGTCGTGCAAACGATAGTTTTCGATCCCCGCCTGGCCGAGCACCTCGCGCCAAAACCTCTTCAAGTTTGTCAGCGGCCGGCCAGCCTTCTCGCCTTGGATCAAGTACTCGCTCTTCGGATCGGACCTTTCGCGGATTGAAGAGACCAACGCGATTGCTTGAGCACTTAGCGGAAGATGCTCAGTCCGTTTCTGCTTCGTCTGATGCGAAGGCTTTGTCCAAACGCCACGCGCGAGATCGAAATCCGCCTTCTTGGAGAATCGAAATCCGCCTTCTTGGAGAGCAGAACCTCACCGATGCGGGCTCCAGTCAGAAGCTGAAGACGCACCGCATCGGCGGCGCGCTGGTTCCTGTGCGCGTCAATTGCCGCTGCGAGGCTTGCCAATTCGGTGTCTGAAAGCCAACGTTCGCGGCGCTGTTCATGAAACTTCGGAACACCTTTCACTGGATTATCGGAGCGCCATCCCCAAGCGGACGCCAGATTGAACATCTTGGACAAGAGCGCCAGGACCCGATTTCCCTGATAAGGCCGATCTTCAAAGCTGAGATGGAGCATCTCAATCGCGCGACGGTCGATGGCGTTGACACGCTGAGAGCCGAGTGCTGGCAGTATGTGCTGCTCAAGCATCGCCTCATCACCACGGACGCTCTTCGGGCGCTTGTTCGGTCGCGCATGACGCTCAAGATATCCATTTGCCAGATCGGCAATCGTAGGCGCTGCGCGAGCGCGACGCCGCTCGCTGACCGGATCGTGCCCACGTTGCGCATCAGCAAGAATTTCGCGCGCGCGGCGTCGCGCCTGTTCGACCGACATCAACGGTCCGTGTCGGCCGAGGGTCATGCGCCGAGACGCTCCGGAATTCTTGTCGCGGTATTGGACAACGTAACTTCGAACACCGCTCGATTTCACACGGACACCAAAGCCCGGCAGCGACGCATCCCAAACGACAAGGTCGCGCTCCTGCGCCTTTAGCTTTTCAACGATCGACTTTGTTAGCTTGCTCACTTTCATGCCAACCATCTTGCCAACAGGGCCTTGAGGTAAGCACGAAGTGTCGAACTATATCGAAGTTCAGCGCAAGGGAGAGCCAGCAAAAATAATCACTAATATTATGAATTTAATATGCATTTCGAGACACAACGAAACGGAGCGAAGCCGAGAGAGAGTATGGGCGACCGATTTGTAATCAGAGGGTCGGGAGTTCG
>JBCCTF010000060.1:0-20579 GCA_039198765.1 Pseudomonadota bacterium | reverse complement strand
TTTTCGAGCACGTACATCAGGTGTACGGGATCCGCAGAGACCTCTTCCGTGTCGAAGTTGAAGGTCTCAGACAGCACCTTGAACGCAAACCGGGTGGAGATGCCGTCCATACCTTCATCAACACCAGCGGCGTCGCGGTACTCCTGGTGGCTTTTCGCTTTCGGATCGGTGTCCTTCAGCTTCTCGCCGTCATAGACGCGCATTTTCGAGTAGAGGTTGGAGTTCTCGTGCTCTTTCAGGCGCGTGAGAACAGAGAAACGAGCCAGCATGGGCAGAGTTTCTGGTGCACACGGAGCAGCGGAGAGTTCTGACGATGCGAGCAGCTTCTCGTAGATCGCTGTTTCTTCAGTCGGACGCAACGCATACGGAACTTTGACGACGCTGATCCGATCGAGGAATGCTTCATTGTTGCGGTTGTTCCGGAACTGCTGCCACTCGCTCTCGTTCGAGTGCGCCAGGATGATGCCTTGGAAAGGGATCGGGCCAAGCGACTCGGTGCCGACATAGTTGCCTTCTTGGGTGGCGGTGAGCAGTGGGTGGAGCACTTTGATCGGTGCTTTGAACATCTCCACGAACTCAAGGAGGCCCTGGTTCGCATGGCACAGGCCGCCGGAGTAGGAGTAGGCGTCCGTGTCGTTCTGGCTGAAGTGCTCGAGCTTCCGGATGTCCACCTTGCCGACGAGGGCTGAGATATCCTGGTTGTTCTCGTCACCCGGCTCGGTCTTCGTGATGCCGACCTGGCGGAGCTTCGACGGATACAGTTTGACCACGGAGAATTTCGAGATGTCACCGCCATACTCGTCCAGGCGCTTAACGGCCCAAGGGCTCATCAGGCCGGTGAGGCGACGACGCTCGATCCCGTACTTGTCTTCGAGGAGCGATTTCAGCTCTTCAGTTTGGAAGAGGCCCAGGGGGCTTTCAAACACCGGCGAGAGCTCATCGCCAGCCTTGAGGACGTAGATGGGGTAGGTCTCCATCAGGTCTTTCAGGCGTTCAGCGAGGGACGACTTACCGCCGCCGACCGGGCCGAGGAGGTAAACGACCTGGCGTTTCTCCTCGAGACCTTGGGCAGCGTGGCGGAAGTAGCCCACGATCCGTTCGATCGTGTCTTCCATGCCGTAGAAGCCCTTGAAGGCTTTGTACTGTTTGATCGTGCGGTTGAAGAAAATCCGGCTGAGGCGCGGGTCTTTCGACGTATCGACCATCTCCGGCTCGCCGATAGCTTTGACCATCCGCTCGGCTGGGGACGCGTACATCATGACGTCGTCGCGGCAGGCGAGGAGGTAATCGCGAAGCGACATTTCCTCATGTTTCGTTCGTTCGTAGCCTTCTGCGAAAGCGTCGAAGACATCCAATCCGTCGTTCATGGTCATGCTCATCTCTTGCCACCCGTGGAGCCGGTGTCCTTGAACGCCGACTGGTCTTGCCTTGGCAGGCCTCCCGCGCAGCCTGCCGCCATATCGCGCAATGCGGGTATCGTAACCCAGAACGGATCTAGGCCGACAGCACTCAAGTTAAACAGCGATAGGTAAAGGAGTTCCCATCGCCGCGTGCGAAGGGGGCGAGAATTCCCGCAAAAAAACTGGCGGGCGACGCCCCTCCCGATACATAGGATCGTGCGCCGGTGCGAGCGAGCTGGGCAAGCCACGTATTCTGAACAATTGCGCAAGTTTGGCGCGACGTAGCCGCGCAGCCACACTTTTTTCGTTAGCAGTTCAAAGCCCTGAGTGCCGACTTCAAGGCAATGTCAGGAACAAAAAAGCCCCGCAGCGCGAACGCTACGGGGCAGATTTGTGGAGCGCCTTGGCGCTGCGTGTTTGGCTTACGGCGCCGGTGGTGAGTCGATCGTTGCTGAGAGGCTTACGCCTGGCTCGACCTCAGGCGTACCGCCATCAACCGCGACGATGGTTACGTCGATGCTCGGGTGCGTTCCGTAGAGACGAGCGATCGAGGTGATCGTACAGGTTCCTGATCCGCCGGTGGTGCAGGTACCGTTCGGACCATTCGACCAGTCAACTTCAATCGGGATGCCTGCTGCGCCGACATCAATGGTGATGCGACCGCGCCAGCGGCGACCATTTTCGTCGATGCTTTCTGTGGTCACGTCGCTGACGACCGGATCATCACCCGGACCCGGGTCACTGCCAGGCTCGAGGATTGTTCCGCTGAGATCGACGCCCGGGCCAGCTGTCGGCGCTTCGCCGTCAACACTGACAATCGTGTAGTCGATGCTCGGGTGCCTGCCGGGAACGCGCGCGACTGAGGTGATCGTGCAGACGCCAGACGTGTCCGTGGTGCAGGTGCCGTTCGGGCCGTTCGACCACTCGATCTCAACAACGGAGTTGGCTGTACCGGTACCAACTGTGACCTGACCGCGCCAGCGACGTCCGTTCTCGTCAAGCGCGTTCGTTTGGACCGACTCGATAACCGGCCCGGTCGGCTCAGAGCCAGGAGCGGTGACGACGATCGAGAGCGGAACACCTTGGTCCGCGACCGGGGATGCGCCGTCGACGCTCGTGATCGTAGCCGTTACGTCACTGACCGTGGCGGGGTTGAGCGCGATACCTGAAACAGAACACACACCGGTTGAGTCCGTTGTACAGTTTCTGTCAGGTCCGCGTGACCAAGCCACAATAACGTCCGTGTTCGGCTCGTCGAGCTCGACGTTCACCGTTGCACGCCAGCGTGTGCCGTTGCGTTCAAGTGCAGAGGTGCCGAACAGGTCGGTGACCAAAACGTCGTTGCCGCCGCCAGTACAACCCGACGGAATGTCGAAGCTGTTGGTGACGTTGGTCGGCCAGTTGAAGATCGCGCCTTCGCCCATGCCGCGCTCAGCAAACCCTTCCCAGACAAAGCAGGTCCGATCGGTCGGGTTGCTGTTCTGGTCCAGGGTTGAGTCGATAAAACCATCGCGCATGTCGAGATAGTCAGGGCGCGGAGCAATGAAGTTCATTGCCTGCACCCAGTCACGGAGCATCTCATCGCGGCTGTAGCCGGCTTGCTTGTACAGCTGCCAGACACGCCAGATCGCTGCGGCGTAGATCTCACCGTTGAAGTGCACACCGCTGCCGGTGAAGCCCGACATGTTCCGGCTGTAGGTCTCATACGGCTGCGAGCGGATGCCGCCTGGGCCGAATGCTGCGAAGGACCACTCGCCGACCGTGTCTTGGTCGTTGATGATGATCGCGAGAGCGTCCGATGCGCCTTCACCGATGGCGCCAGCAACGCCGCCTTGGCCACCCGACATGCTGTTGATCATCCGCCAGGTGAGGCCGTGGCCGTACTCGTGGATGATGACGTCTGAGTCGTAGTCAGTGTCGCGACGCACGCCGCCAACCGAAGACGTCAGATACATCTGCATCCGCGGATTAAAGCCGTCCGACGGGGTCGCCATGTTGGCGTTGTTCGTGCCGCCGCCGTCTTGGACCTCGCTGTTCACGCTGTCCGACTGGCCACCGCCACGACCAAAGTTGTCTTCCTGGAAGTTGCCCGTCTGCTCCGTGAAGCCGGCATCATACAGAATGTCGTGGATCAGGTTGTTGTGGTAGAACAGGTTGTGGACCGCAACGTTCTGGTTGAGCTGGGTCGTTGGGTCCTGAGAGCCAGTCCAGTTCGACGTAAAGTGACCATCAGCCTGAACCACGCTGAAGTTGTCCGGAACACTGTCGTTGATGCGGTCGACGTACGCATAGACGTTGTTACCGCGAATGCGGCGACGATATTGTGTCCACGTCGGCTCACCCGGATCGCCATCCCACAGCCAGCCATCGGGGCTTTGCGTACCGCCGCTAACGGGGCCGGTGATCGTTACCTGTGGAGTCAGGTCGGGTTGGATCGGGAAGACGCGGTAGCGGTCATCATTCGCCGTCCGATTCATGACGTCGACAATGTCGCCGCGCGCATTGATCGTCGTTTCGTAGAGCTGGTTGTCTGCATCCGACCACGTTGTGATCGTCCAGCCGAGTTCAAGCTGGCCATTGCCGTCAGGGATGTAGACTTCTTCAGCGCTCGGCGCCTGCCAGTAGTATGGGTTGCCAGTGAACGTGACGTAGTTGCCAGCACGATCAGCGACGCTTGGCACGGGGGCCTCAGCACCGTGGTTGCGTTCGACCACAATGCGAACCGCTTCTGCCGCGTCGATGTTGGTCTCGTTGAACGATGGAACTGGCTCGGCCAAGCGGCTCGAAACCGTCATCAAGCGACCGTCGGCTTGGCTGGACGCTTTGACGATCGCGCCAAAAACGCGCTTGCCGTTGACCCGCTGCTGATAGGTCATGTGCCGACGGCCGAACGAGCCCTCGACCTCGCGGATCACCTCGATGCCTTCGATGGCAGCGAGAGACTCGCCGTTGCGTTCAAGAAACGCGCGGACGTTCGCCCGCATGTCACCCTGTTCGCTGGTGATGTTCCGCTCTGTTTCGATATCGGCGCCGTAAAGTGCCGCTGTGGATGATTGCGCTATCGCCAGTGGCGATGCCGTGAGGCCCAATACAAGGGCCGAGATCGCCGCCGAAGCGTGCGCCCTGTGCGTTGTCATGAAGTACTTTCCCCGTGCATTTACACTGACATTAACGTGACGTTAGCCAGTAGCAGAGGCAAGCCTTTTTTGTCGCAGATTTGTTACAGTTCGAGCGGATACCGCCAAGGAATTGTGCGCCGCACACTAGCGTTGGCACGATCAGCCAAGGCCCGCTGAAATCCAGCGTATTTATCCTGTTTTGGACTGTCGAAGCACCTTTGCGCTTGGCGTTGGACGTTATCGCATCCATTGATTAACCTTCCCTTATGTGGGGTTAACGCGGGGGCGTTTCGTGCGGACGGTGAAACTAGGATGGGCAGGGCGGAGACCGCTCGATCGGAAGGCCGAGGCGATCTACGCGCGGCTGGTCGCCAGGTCCTCGAAATTTGAGCATCTGATCAACGCTCGCGAGAACCTGACTATCAATCTTCTCTCAGCTGTCCGGCTAGGCGCGGGCTTTGCTGTCGGCGCAGGTGTTGGCTTCGTCTACGGCGATGCGCTCGCTGAGCTGTTCGGCGTCGCCTTCCTCGGGAGCGAGTTTGGGCCGCTGGCCTTCGGCGCGCTGGGCGCGGTCATCGTGAGCGTGGTCGTCAGCTTGTTGTTTGGTCTGCTGCCCCGACCGCCGCTGTTCCAGCAGATGGCCGAGCTCTTCGTCTTCAACACGAAGTGGACCAATCCACGCCGCCGGAAGGAGATGGTGCGCGCCGTCCTCAATTGGTTGCAGCGCCAGCCCGAAATGACCTTCGAAGCCACGAAGTACCTCTACGGCACAGACCGTAGCTTCGCTCTTCTGCCCAAGAAAGTGCGCGCAGGGCTGACCGATCTTATGGAGGGCACGACCCGCGCGGTGGTTCTTCGCAACGCCTTCGAGCGGAAGCTGAAGTCGGAGTATCTCGCCAACGGGCTCGCCTCGAACCGGGATCTTGATGCGTACCGCGAGCGCTACTTCCTACAGTCGCGGGGTGCACGGAACGGTATCCGCGCCAGTCTTCTTATGGACGCGCTCACATGCGAGCTGCGTGATGAGATCAAGACCGGTCCCAATTGGCGGCGTCAACGGTACACGGATGAAGGTGTTCAGATGACCACCATCCGCGACAATGCCGATGTCACGCTGCGCTACCGGACGGGTGCGCCGCATTACCGCTGGCCCAACCCGAACGATGAGAAGAGCGACGGCGAGACCGCTCCTTATCTTCTGTACACGGCGATTGAGAACCCGTCTGCCATCGGATTGTTCGTGATCACGGTGGATCAGATCATCGCGCGGATGCCTGAGGCGGTGGCGTGGCAGCTGGAGGACGAGGACCTCTCCGAGGAAGAACTAGAGGCGGAACTCGACTCCGTCCTTTGCTTGCTCGAGGAAAACGAGATCGAGATGTATGGCAAGTGGGATGAGAAAACCCTGCGCCAACGCTCAGAAGTCGCCCTCGTCCCGCAGCCGGTTTTGAAGAACCTGTCCGGCGACCCGGACAATCCCGATTGGGGCCTGAGGTGGGATCCCAACCGCATCGATTGGAGCCAGTTCCAGGCCAACGACGGCGCTATCCGCCGAGCCTTCGCAGCGCTATTGAAAGCGGTGGACTTGGCGGAGGAGGATGCGGAAGTTGTGCGCCTCGCGCGGGGTGACGGGCTGATCATCGACAACCTCCGCGCCATGGTCCGCAGGCGCGAACTGGGCGCAGAGGGTGTCAGTTACTTCCGTCAGGTTGCGGACTATCCCGAAACCTGGTGGCTCAATGTCTATTACGGCTTTCGCAAGTCGAAGAAGCCTGATTTCCTGGGTATTTAAGCCGCGCGAGCGAGGGCCTTGTCGATCAGTGCCGCGGTTTCTGCCGCGCCGTAGATCTTCACGAACGGACCCATCCGCGGGCCCTCGGACTGGCCAAAGACGACCTCGTAAAGCCCTGTGAACCACTGCCGGATGTTGCTGTAGTCCTGGGCTTTGCCCGCATCAAACACTGCGGTCTGGTAGGCATCTTCTTCGAGGCCTTCGCCAAGCTCTTTCAGCCGTGCAGAGAGCATTTCCAGCGCCGCGCGCTCCTGATCCGTCGGTGCACGGAACTCTTTTTTCGGCAAAACGAAGTCCTGGAAGTAGTTCACCGCATAACCGAGCATCGGCTCCAGCGCTTGCATCTCCTCATCCGACGCATCCGGACGATATTTCGCTACGAAACCGCGCAGCACGTCGGGGTCGGACGTGCCCGACGCATCGACAATGTTCAGGAGGAGGGCAAAGCTGACTGGCGGGACCACCGTGGGCACGTGGCCCGAATGGATGTGCCAGGCCGGGCTCTCGACCTGCTTCGCCGGCTCTTGCTCCGCATACTTCCCAACATGGGTCCAATACTCATCCGCCGTTTTCGGGATGATGTCGAAGTAGAGTTTCTTCGCCTTCTTCGGCGCAGCATTGTTGAACAGCTGTAGCGTCTCAGGCGCGGCGTATCGCAGCCACTCCTCAATCGTCAGGCCGTTGCCTTTTGTCTTGGAGATTTTCTTGCCCTCGCCGTCGAGGAAGAGCTGATAGTTGAAGCCGACGGGCGCGGTTTTACCCATCGCCTGAATGATCCGGCGCGACAGGCGCACGCTTTCGGTCAGGTCTTCGCCGGACATTTCATAGTCCGTGTCGAACGCATACCAGTGGCCAGCCCAGTCGGCTTTCCACTGCAGCTTCGCCTGGCCCCCTGTCACCTTTTGCTCCGTACGCGTCCCGTCTTCGTCTTCGTAGACGATGGTGCCCGACGCTGCGTCACGCTCAAGCAGCGGAACGTACAGCACACGCCCTGTCTTCGGGCTGATCGGCAGGATGGGGGAGTAGGTCTGACGCCGTTCCTCACCCAGGGTGGGGAGGATGATGTCGAGGACCTCGTCGTAAACCTCCAGCATACGGATCAACGCACCATCCTTACGTCCATCGTTGTAGGCGTCCGAGGCGGAGATGAAGTTGTAGTCGAAGCCGAAGCGATCAAGGAACTCCTGCAGCTTGGCATTGTTGCTCGCCGCAAAGCTCGCGTGCTTCCCGGCAGGGTCCGGCACGCGGCTCAGCGGCTGTTGCAGATAAGGCTCCAGCGTCTCGGCGTTCGGTACGGGCGGGATCTTCCGCATACCGTCCATATCGTCCGAGACCGAGATGATCCGCGTCTCGTATTGCGGGCAGAGCGCTGAGAAGGCGTGGCGCACCATCGACGTGCGCGCCACCTCTCCAAAGGTGCCGATATGCGGCGGGCCAGAGGGGCCGTAGCCCGTCTCAAACGTGACCAGGCCTTCGGTCTTGCCCATCGCGTCGAGCCGCTTTTTCAGTGCCTTGGCCTCCTGAAAAGGCCAAGCTTTTGCGTTCTCGATGATGGCGGAATCAAAGGATAAAGTGGTCATAACCCGCGCGGTATAACCACTTCTGCCCGCACGTATAGGGGGCGCGTTGGCGCTACTTTTTTCGGCGACGCACCAGGAGAGCCGCTGGCGCCATCAGGAACGCCGCAGCAGGAACCGGAACTGGGCTACCGCCGCCAAAGTCACCGGTCAGGCGGATATTGTCGACGGACAGGCCGAAGAAGTCACCGCCCTCGTGATCAAAGAAGATCGAGCCGACGGAGCCATCGCCGGTGAAGGTTAGCGTCGCCTCGAAATAGTCGCCAAGCGGCGCTGGCGTGGTGGTCGAGACTGTATCGGTGAACCCGCCCACGCCATATGTGACGGTGTTCACCGGGCCGCCGCCGTAGCCGTTTTCCGAGTAGTCGAACGTCAGCGTGAACGTCGCTCCAGCCGTCAGGACGAAGGTGTCGCGGCTGACCATGAGACCGGCGAAGCCAGTTGATCCGTCCAGGTCAACGCAGTGTGTGGACTCAGCGCAGATATCGAACGCCGGAGGGCCGAAGTATCCGGGGCCGATGATCTCCACCGCGCCGCGCTGAACCGTCCACTTGGTCGGAACGCGGTTCGGACCTTCGGTTTCAAGCTCAAAATCGTCGAAGAAAAGCTCAACCGGTGCGGCAATCGCGCTTCCCATCAAGGCTGACGCGCAAAGCGCACTTATGCTGCAAAGTGATTTCATGATGTTCCCCCTCGAATTTCGGCGCCCAACTTGCCGTAATCTATGAATAATCAGCGATAAACGTGATAATGTCAATTGTAACGATCGAAGGCGGAGGCCAGCAATGACCGGTGTTTTGACGGCTATCACGGTGTGCGCGTTGGCTGTGCTGCTCCTGATTGAGCGCCTCGCGGCGGCGTTCATCGCGCAGGGAGGGGCGTCGCGCCTTTTGCGCAACGCAGGTTTAGGCGTGCTCGGTTTGGCCGCGACGTTCCTCGTTGTGACGCCGGTCTCGTTGGCTGCTTCAGAGATTGGGCCGGCTTGGCAGGAGGGATGGCCGTTCGCGGCGCGTCTCGTCACTGATCTTCTGATCCTCGAGCTCTACCTCTACGGTTGGCACCGGGCGATGCACGAGGTGCCTTTTCTTTGGCGCTTTCATCGGGTCCATCACTACGACGCCTTTCTGGATGTGACGTCGGCGATACGTTTTCATCCTGGCGAAGTGATCCTCTCTGCGTTCTTGCGCGGTGTGCTGATCATCGGAACGGATGTCAGTGCCGCTTCGATCTTGCTGATGGATGCCCTGGTGATCATCGCGGCCGCCTTCCACCATGCGAACCTTGCGTTGCCGCTGAGCGTGGATCGCGTGATCAGGACCATCGTGGTCACGCCGCAGCATCACCGCATCCACCATCACCCTGAGCGTCAGTATACGGATAGCAATTACGGCACACTGCTCACGATTTGGGATCGTCTCTTCGGCAGCTTTAAAGAGCGCGAAGCTGTGGGCAGCTACGGGGTTGAGGGCGCGGAGGAGCGGTCGCTTCCCGCACTGATCATCGACCCGCTCCGCTCGCGCTAAAGCCGGGTGATGGTCGAGGCTTCGGTGGCAAGGATAAGCAGGTCGCCCATCTGCTTCATCGTACCGGTGATGGCCACACGATCCGCAACGTAGGGGAGGATATCCTCGCCAATGCCATTTCCATCCGTGTCCGTCATGATGAGGAGGCGCGACTGCTCCCTCAGAGACTTGGGGTAGAACGCAGGTGGAAGCCCGCCGCGGATGCACAGCGACGCACAAGCCTTGTGCACCTTCCCCTCGCTCGGCCGCATCGCTCCAAACCAGCATTTTGTGTCGAGGATCTCGCCGGCGAGCGACACGTCTTCAAGTGCCTCGGGCTCAGGGAAGGCCAGGTCTGCATCGCCAGGTTGCTGGTCACTGGTCGGTTCGATCCATGCGCCGAAGTCTTCTGTGGCGATCATCAAGTGCGGGCCGCGCTGGATGGGGCTGCCCCGAACGATGACAGGCTGGTCCTTGTGCTGATCGATCATCAGCTTTGGCGCACACTTGTTCATGCAACCAAGCAGCGCGGTCCGCACCGTTCCGTCATCCGCGAGGTAGCGCAGCATCGGGTAGGGCTCTGCCACGGCGAAGCCTCGCCACTCACGCATGTCACCCATCGCCCAATTGCCGGGACCCGCCGCGTTCAGGCGCGTGCCGCCCAACCACGCTAGTCCGCCAGCTCCTCCGAGGAGGAGCGCACTCGCGCCGAGTAAGAACCGGCGGTCAGGGCCGGGCGTGTCGGCGCTCCAGCCGATGAAGAAATCATCTTTCTTGCTCATCATGCGCCCTCCGTCAGGGCCAGGGGCTCAACGAACGTGCCCGGCTCATTGGGATCTTGATGCACAAAGATCGATCCGTGTTCGGATTTCAGCCGATAGGTTGCGATCTTCTCGGAGAATGGCTCAGGCGAACGTCCGTCCTCGAGTCGATACTGGAAGCCGTGCCATGGGCAGGTGATACACCCATCGATGACCCGCCCTTCGCCGAGGGGTCCGCCCTGGTGCCTGCAAACGTGGCTGACTGCTGACAGGCGCCCGCCGTTCAGGAAAACAGCAATCCGCTCGCCCTTATCTGGTGTGACAATCCGTGCACGGCCTTCCTCAAACTCACCGATTGCCCCGGCATTGATCCAGCCGTCTGCACTCTCGTCCGGTCGGTCGATGCCCTTAAACCCTGCCACGACGTGCAGCAGCGTCAGCCACGCCGCGCCGCCGATAACCAGCCAGGTGTAGATAGGATCGGTTTGAGATTGCACGAAGCCCAACATGACATGGCCCACCAGCAGCGCGTAGGCCACGTACACGGACATATGGATCGCTTTCCACGCCCCTGGGCCCAGTTGGGCATTCCAGAAATCGTGGCTTGTCGCCGCCATCACAAGCAAGATTGCAAAGGCCAAGAGGCCAAGACTTTCAAAGGGAAAGCCTTGCAGGCTGTCATAGCGAGGGTTGGAGATGAGCAGCGAGACAAAGGCATTCGTCTCGCTGAACCCATGGTACCACATCAGCACCAGGCCTGCGTGCAAGAGGGCGATTGTGAACGTCGCCACGCCGAGATGCCGTCTGTTGTAAAGCACAGGCTTCATTCTGTCCGTGAACCGAGCAAGTGGACCGATAGACAGAATGAAAGTCAGCATAAGGAATGACAACGTGCCCGTCGCGGCGATCACCAGCTGCACCGGGTGGACGCTCTCACCCTCAGGCTGGCCAACAATCGCACCTGCGATAAACACGCCGAGGAAGGTGACCACCACGAGGAGCAGGACGAGGTCATAGCTCTTCTTAAACGGCGTCCATGTCACGGATTTATAATCGTGAGCCATCAGCGCGCCTCCTCGACCGCGGGCGCTTCTGGCGAGGGCTTGACCATCAGTGCACCGACAATCGTTGCGGCCATCAGCAGGGGAAGGATGATCCAGGTCACGCGGTGACGATGAAGCTGCGCCCGTTTCATGAGACGGGCCGCCCTTTGCCAAACAGCACCTTGATCAGCATGAGCGGCCACAGAAGGGCCACGCCGGGTAAGATCGTAAGACGCGCCCACCAGCGCATGCCCTTCGCGTCATCGTCGAGACGCCCCACCAATAGAAAGATAAAGATGATGCCAAACACGAGCCCGATGGCGAGGTAGATCCCCACCACCTGCCAGATCGTTGATGCCAACGCGATGCTCATCCGCGGCCTCCCACTTTGGGGAAGTAGATCCCCGTCATCTCGGCCATCGCTGGATCAAACGTGGCCAGATCGTCCTTGGTGAACCCTGTGAAGCTATGGTGGCCGCAGGCGCGGGCAAGCACTTTCATCAGCTCCGTCGCGGACTCGAAGTAGTTCTTGAGGCGCTGCGCCGATTTCTCAACGACGAGGCGCGAGACCAAGTGCGGCTTCTGGCTGGCGATGCCTACGGGGCAATTGTCTGTGTGGCACGCGCGCATGGCGATGCAGCCGATGGCTTGCATCGCGGCATTCGAAAGCGCGATGGCATCGGCCCCGAGGGCGAGCGCTTTGACATAGTCCTCTGGCTTGCGCAGGCCACCGGTGATGACAAGTGAGACATGGTCAGCCCCCTGACGATCAAGATGGGCGCGGGCGACGGCCAGCGCAGGGATCGTGGGGATGGATATGTTGTCCCTGAAGATCAGGGGCGCAGCTCCGGTCCCGCCGCCGCGGCCGTCGAGGATGATGTAGTCCACGCCGATGGATAGCGCCGCATCGATGTCCTTTTCAATGTGCTGGGCCGACAGTTTGTAGCCGACGGGTATGCCACCCGTCCGTGCACGGACCTCTTCAGCGAAATCGCGGAACTGGGACAGATCGGTCCATTCGGGAAACCGGGACGGCGAGATGGCTGGCGTGCCTTCTGAGAGGCCGCGGGTCTTAGCGATTTTGCCGACGACCTTTTCGCCTGTGAGGTGTCCGCCCGTTCCTGTCTTCGCGCCTTGTCCGCCTTTAAAATGAAAGGCTTGGCAGCGCTCGACCTTGTCCCAGCTGAAGCCAAATCGCGCAGACGCTAACTCGTAAAAGTATCGACTGTTCGCCGCTTGCTCATCGCTCAGCATGCCCCCTTCACCGGAGCATATGCCGGTCCCGGCCAGCTCCGCACCTCGTGCCAATGCGAGTTTGGCAGGCTCTGATAAAGCGCCAAAGCTCATGTCCGAGACGAAGAGGGGGATGTCGAGTTCAAGCGGCTTGCGTGCGCGGGGTCCGATAACAGTCCGCGTATCCACGGGCTCTTCATCGAGGAGAGGGAGCTTGTGCAGTTGCGCCGTTAGGATCTGTATATCATCCCATGTCGGAAGTTCGGTGCGCGGAACACCCATGGCATCGATCGGCCCGTGGTGCCCAATCGCTTCAATGCCTCCGCGCGCCATCTTCTGAATGGTGGCGTTGAAAGGTTCCTCAGCTGTGCCGTGGGAGCTGTCCTGGTACTGACCAAGATAGGCTTCACGATCATACGGTTGCGGGTTGGCGACGGCCCATTCGGCGATTTCTTCCTCATCGACAAAAACCTGTCCGCCTTTGATCCATGAGGTGAATTTGTGCAGCACCTCGGCATTGTCGTACTCGGAAACCCCTGTATCGATACGATAATCCCAGTTGTGCACGCCGCAGATCAGGTTGTCGTTCTTATCAACGAACCCGTCTGACATCAGCGCGCCGCGGTGAAGGCATCGCCCATAAAGGACGGACACGTCGTTATCGAAGCGCGTCACGACGAGATCGACATTGGCTACCAACGCATGGGCCGGCTGCCTGTCCTTCAGATCCTTGAGCCGCGCAATCGCCAGTTTCTTCATGGTGCCCCTTTGTTCCCGTCAGACCAGTTCTGCGTCGGTGGTGATCTCCACAAACGCTGGCCCTTTTTTGCCCAGGGCCGTCGTCAACGCGCTTTCCAGTGTGTCCGGCGAGTCCACACGCTCTGCCGGAATTCCGCAGGACTCGGCCAGGCCTGCGAAGCTTGGGTTCACGAGCCCTGTTTCCCAGACCTCGAAATGACCAGCGGATTGCTCTTTGGTGATCTTGCCGAGTTGTGCGTTGTTCAGAAGGATGTGGCAGATGTTCATGTCGTACTTCGCCACTGTAGCCAATTCCATCGCATACTGACCAAGACCTCCATCGCCGGAGACTGAGATCACCTTCCGTCCACGGAATTGCTCCGTGTCCACCGTCGCAGCGTAAGCGCCCATGGCGGCGGGTAGGCTAAAGCCGATGGAGCCGAGATAGCCGGACATCAGCACGCGGGTGGGCGCTTGCGGCTCGAAATAGCGCCCGAAGGAGTAGGTGTTGTTGCCAACGTCGACGGCGAAGATCGCGTCCTCGGGAGCGAGGCGCGAGAGAGCCGTGAAGATCGCTGCAGAACCAACGCCTTCGCCCTTATACTCCTTCATCCGGCGCTCTTTCTCCGCCTTCCAGATGGCGCGGCGTTCAGCGATTTCCTCGCGCTGATCTGCGACGTCGGTGCCGCCCGATTGATTGATCTGTTCAAGGATCAATCGTGCGGTTACGCCGACGTCGCCCAGCACTGGGGCGCTTACAGGATGGCGCTTACCTAGGTAGGTCTGATCGAGATCGACCTGGATGATCCGTTTGCCGGGATAAATGCCGGTGTGGTCGGAGAAGGATGCGCCAAACGCCAGAATGAGGTCGCATTCGTTCATGAACCAGGACGCCATCGGCGTGCCGGATCGTCCAAGAACGCCAATCGCTAGCGGGTGGCTATCGCCAATATGGCCCTTGGCCTTGAACGTCGTAGCAATCGGTGCACGGAGCTTCTCCGCCAGCGCGGTGACGGCGTTCATGCCCTCAAGCGCGCCGTAGCCTGTGATGATCATCGGCCTTTTCGCCGACTTCAGCAGCTCCATCGCTGCGCTCAGGCTCACCGGGTCCGGAGCAACCTTGGGTGAGCCGAGCCGCCCTTCAGGGGAGGTCACCCGCGCCCCTTCGCCTGCCGGGATGGTCTGCACATTGTCCGGGAACACCAGGTGCCCCACGCCGTGCTTAACCAGCGCAGTCTTCACCGCCTGGTTGACCAATTCAGCATGATCAGAGTGCTGATGAACCGTCTGAGAGAGCTCAGCAACAGGGCCGAAAGCGGCCATGAGATCAATGTCTTGAAAGGCATGCACGCCCAAAACCTGCTCCTGCACCTGACCGGTCAGGGCGAGGGCAGGGGCTCGGTCCACCTTCGCGTCCCACATGCCGGTCATCAGGTTTGTCGCGCCAGGCCCAGCAATCGTCAGCGCCGCGGCGGGCCTTCCTGTTAGCTTTCCGTAGGCGGACACAGCGAATGCTGCGGCGCCTTCATGGCGGATGCCATAATAGTGCAGCCGCCCACGCTCGGCCTGTCGACGAAGGGCATCAGCCAGCCCAAGGTTGGAGTGTCCCACCATTCCGAACACGGAGGAAACGCCCCAGTTCGTCAGGCTCTCCGCCATCACATCGCTGACGGTTTCCAAGTGAGCAGGCGCGCCCGGGACCAACACATAGATGCCGTCCTCGCGAATCTCGACGGGATACATCGTCTGGCCGCTGTCTTCATGTCCGCCGGGCGATTTGCCTGTGAGCGGATCAAAATCCCAACCATGCCAGGGGCAGCGAAGCCAGCATTTGCCGTCCTCGCCCTTCTCAATCGACCCCTCGCCCAGCGGCCCACCTTGGTGGGGGCAGGCATTGTCCATCGCCGCATACTGCCCATCGAAGTGAACAAGAGCGAGATAGTGCTGCCCGGCATAGACGGATTTCGTGCGGCCCTCGGCCAACTCATCAGGTCCAGCGACCTTGAACCAGGTCCCTGCTTGGCTCTCCGCCATGTGCCCTCCTGCCTTCCGACCGGTGTTCGTCGGTGCATTCGGAAACGTTACGGTCGCAGAGAGCCAAAAAGGAAGCCCTCTCCGCAGTTTTTTGAAGCGTCAGACCTCAAGCGTCTCCATGTAGACGACGCGCGAGCCAATGGGCACGGGCACGGTGCGCCCTGGGTTGGGGTTGTCCTGCTTAAGTCCCAAGTCATCGGCCGCGTAGAAAACCTGCTCGTTCTCCGTTACGATCAGGCGTCGTTTCTCACCGTCGCCTGCTTGCGGCAGGGGCACATCACTTTCCCACAAAAGAGGTGGCTGGAGTGCGAGGATCAGCTCAGGCCGGCGCTGCAAAACCTCAAACTCGCCTTTCTCGACCAGCTGCGTGGCTTCCCGGTTCAGAGATCGAGCCTGCCTGAAGGCGTTGCTGAGGTCCCGCCGCTCTGCGCGCATGATGGGCGGTGTTGCTGGAGGCTCTACCGTCACCGTCCGCCACCCAAGCTCAGGATCAGCGCCCTTGTCCAAGACCTGAGTCTCGGCCGAGAACTGGTTGGGCAAGGTCTGGACACCGACCGACTGGTCGTTGGATGCCGATCCATAGACCGCCACATGAGCGGAGCGCCCGTTGGAGCTGCGTGTGACGACCACCAGCCTGTCGGGCACCAGTTGCTGGAATGCAGCTGTCACCAGCGACGACAAATGCGCCCCCGCTGCAGAGATCGGATTGTACCGTGCAAAGACCATTCTGATGAACGGGAAGTACGCCTGCCTCGGCGGTTTTACGACGATGTCCGCGTACCACAATTGACGGTCAGGGTCGAAGCCCACTTCATGGGGAGCGACCGCCAGCTTGATGTCGGCGTTCGCTGGAGGCTGAGGCAAATCGGTTGCCGCTGCCTGGGGTGTATCGGGATAGGGGAGCCCTTCGGTGAAAAAGTCTCTGTCCGGAAGATCGGTGCCTTCGACGGCTGGGATGGCCGTGCCTTGGAACGCGATGGGGCCTTTGCGTTTTGCGAGCGGGAACGCGGACCGGCCGGGGAAGGCGGTCGTGATCTTGCCCGGCGACGCCTTGGTCGGATCGACGCCCCACTGGGTCATCGCAGCGGCGTAGGTGTCGTCTCGCTCTTTGTTCGTGAAGCTTTCGCTCGGGTCAGCGAGGACAACGCCGAGCATCTCGGTGAAGCCCGTCACCATCCACGGCCGCGCAAGGTAGACCCTTATTCCGCCCCCGGAGCGATAAGACGTGGTCCGGTCGCCGTCCCTACCGCCTGCCCAGCCAAACGTTGGCACCATGTAGAGGATGTCGGGCGGTGGAGGCGGCGCGGTGTTGGGAATCCACAGCCGCTTCGGCGCGGAGGTGATCTTCAGCGCGGACGGGTCCGTCCGCACCGGCTTGTCCATAAACTCCTTGTACCGCGTCGTCGCATCGAGCCGGTAGGTGACCCGGCGATAGTGCGTGTTCTGAAAATCATGCTCGCCTTGCAGCGGATACCGATCTTCGGGCGCATCATCACGGGCAATGTCGCGCGTGAAGGCGACGGTCTCTTGTGCTGCGGCAGCGGGTCGACCATCAACCGCCTCGGTCAGGGGTGACACCGGATCGTCGACGGGCTCTGACCACGTTCCGATCAAATCAACTTTGCCGGTGCTGTTGGCATGCAGCGGCGTTGGAACGCGCATCAGCAGCCTGGCAGCCGTCTGACCAAAGAAGCGCTGCTCCGTCAGCCGTTTGAGGTCGGGCATGATCAGCGGCTTCTGCACCGCGTGGATCACCTCCAACGTCCGCCATGGTGTCAGCATCCAGTGCCGACCTTGGGCCACCAACTCACGAAGCTCCGTACGCTTCTTTCTTGGCGGTCGTGCGCGTTCGATCATGTTCTCAATGGCCATGAACGACCGCATGCTCGGATCAATCTCACAGCTGACGAGTAGGCGTGCACGGACAGCTTTAGGAAGCGCGATCGTTGCCGTCGTGCCTTGCTCGTCATTGCTTTCAACGTTGCAGCAGGCGGGGATCGACGCGTCCTCAATCAGGACAATCCGAAAGGGCTCGGCGCTAGGCCATGCCGCGTTGGGTGATCGATAAAGTGGAATACGGAATGGTGTGTTGGGATCAACACCGGGTGCTCCGATAATCCGTATAAAGACTGCAATGGCTGCAGGATCTGGTAGGTAAGGTAGCGTGAATCCCACCGGCGCTGCCATATGGCTTTCCGACTCCGCCTCCCGCTGCACCGGGTGGTGCGGGATCGCCTGATCAAGTTCGACCAGTTGCGGGTACCAGCTTGGATCAAGCCGACCATTTTGACCTGTATCCAGTTTGCTATGTGCCTCGGCCATCCGCTGGGTCACCCGCGGCGGCACGATATGCCTCTCCGATCGATCCGTTGTCGGAATAGTGTTCTTATCCGGCGTATCGTTCAGGGTCCGGATAACCACCTGATGGGTGCCCTCACTAGGGCGCAGCGGCATGGTGGTGCCGTTCTTCCGGACGAGCGTTGGCAGAGGCGGCTCCACCGGCTCGTACCGTCTGAACATGGTCTCGCTCGTCACAGCAGAACTTGGCTGCACGTCGCTTGGCGAGAACTCGACGGAATTCCCTGCCAAATCAACGATCCGCGCCCGCATGCGGTAGGACCAACCGTAACGCAGCCGCGGAAGTGTACCCGGAACCGCCTCATACGTCGTTTTCAGAGGCATCCCTGGCGGCACCTGTTCATCAGGCTCTTTCGTCGGCCCGAAAGTGGGATCCATGTCCGTGTCGTCGATCTGAATAATCCGGCCCGGCTCTGGCGCCGCAAGGCTCCATCCCGACCAGATGGCCAGCGCCTCATGGACCTTCAGAACGTCCGCGTTGTGCCCATCACCAGAGTGCTGCGCGGCCAGACGCGCCATGCTTTCTTCGGTCAGCTCATCAAGGGTCACGTTCCCATTGAGAAGCGTGTGGCGAACCTTCCGTGCACAGAGGGGATGCCAGTTCTGAGACTGATCCTCCCACACATCGAGGCGGAGACCTTTGATCAAGTCCTCAGCATACAAGGTCGGCGGGGTACCCTGACCCTGTAGCCCACTTTCCATGGCTGCGTTCCTGTCGATGGTCGCTGCGATGTTCACATCGCGCCTGCTTTCGACCAGCATTAGGCCGGACGTCCTCAGCGAAGGCAAGCCAGCTTCTTCGGCGGGCAGTTCTTCAGGATTATAAGTATCATCCGTGTACACACGCGGAAGTTCGTTGTTGAAGTTGCTCAGCGTGTTGGCGAGCTTGCTCCCGCCGCCATCCACGTCCATCTGGATGATCTTGAACAGCTCGTCCGATAATTGAAGATACCGCCCAGTCACCGGCACATCATTAGCCCCGCGTGCCGGGTGGAAGGCCGTCGATGTCAAGACCGACATTGTTCGCGGGTAGACATCAGGCTTGGTGGTGACCGCTCCGGGCTTTGGCCAATCCACAGCCACCTCGACGGTTTCGTTTGCGCCCGTTACCGTGAACGGATCAAATTCGAGGTCGATGACCAGACCACAAGCGCGGCTCAAGAAATGAAACTGCCCGAGCGCGCCAGCTATGCGATGAAAATCAAACTGTTGGCGAAGATCTTGCGGTGTCGGTCGGGGCGATTTGGCATGCGTCCGATACTTTCCGCCCGCTCGCGGATGGTCATGGGTGGGATGCCCTTCCGGCCCAAATCCATCCGGATTGTCAGGGTCGTTCGGCGCGGTTCTTGGGGCGTTAAGGGGCGTGTGGTAAGCCCTCAGCACACTGAGTGCTAGGTTCTTGCTCGCACCAATGCCTTGTTGCCGCGCCTGCCGATCATAGCGACCGGTGATCCCTTCACGCTGGCTTTTCTGCTCACCACGCAGTGTGCGGATCACAGACTCAGGTGATATCTCCTCAACACCCAGCCGCCGTCGAACCCGGTCACGCAGTTCCGCTCGAACGGGTAAACCGTCGTCACCTCTCACAGCTTCACTCGTGTACAGATCTTCCAGCATCTCGGCGATCAAACCCGCCGGTGCCGTCAGGATCGCATTGTCCACCACGCGCGCTGAGTCAAACTCCCAATCACGCACGGGCGTATTGCCGGGGAACAGTGCCCGCCAGATATCGCTGTCAGGAGCGGAGACGATCTGAGCCTGGCGGGTTTCGCCGTTGCTGCATTTCACCTCGATTGTGGTACCTGAGAGGGTGTTTGGCCAATCGGTCCAGGCCGGGTACCCGCTCACTCGTCTCGATGCGGACGAACCGTCTCCCACCAACCGTGGTGACACGGCGATCGAGAGTTTAGCCTTCCCGCTATCGGGATCATAATCGTTTGGTAGCGCCGTCCAGACGACAGTTTGTGTAGCCATCTTCCTTCCCCCTCTTTACGCGAACGCGGCGCAGTAGTCGTCCCACACACTTTGCTGTGGGATCATCTGAACAAAGGTCGGGTCTGCGTCAGACCCTGCAAAAGTCCTCTGCATACGGATGTCAAAGGACGCGCTGAAGAACAGAACTTCGACTTCGATGAGGAGGTAGCCTTCGCCGTAAAGCCTTGAGCCACCTCCACCTTTTTCGTACGTGAGCGCGAGGTGGAAGGTGATCGACACTGACGCTATGCCCATGACGGAGACGTGTCCGCCCAGCTCAAAAAAGGCCGTAAGCGTCACAGTCTGGCCGGAAGGCTCCTGCTCGAGGCAGAAATAGATGCCCACCTTTACATAGACACCGCCTGAGGCGACGACGAAATCCATCTCCAGTCGTGCACCGAATTCGAGCGCGACCTCGATCTCTTTCATGCCTTCCGTGTCCACCACAGCGGCAGCGAAACCGCCTCCGCCGAGAAGCGAGACGGTGATGTTGAAGGTCGAATGGCGTTCTGCGAAATTGAAACGAACACTCGGCGGGCCACCGGTAAACGAGATGCTCGCTCGGGCGCCAAGAGAGATGTTCTGGAGCGTGGCCACGCCGATGTTCGCTGGCGGCAGGCTGATTGCGTAGCCTACGGACAAACCCGTTGGCGAGAGATCGAACGGGGCAGGATCACCGAAGCCAAGGGGCGGGATGAGGTCACGGAGCCGGTTGATGAACTCCAACGCGCCGCCGAACATGAACCCTTCATTGGGGTCGAGGCGGACATCCACTTTGGCCTTTTCGCCAGGCTTACTGACGAAGCTGAGCTCATCAAAGTTGATGATGATGCAGGTGAAGAGGTTGATTTGGAACGCCTTAAGCGATCCGTCCACGGTCACTTCTGGCGTATCGGGTAGAGGCACTGAAGGTTGGCCTTCCGCTTGTGGCGCACGCGGAATGACAGCCTTCGTCGTGATGTTCAGTTCACTGCCGGGACGAGCGAGGAAGATGCCGAGGAAGTCTTTTGGCACCATCTGCACCGTGTCGGCGCTGGCATCGTCGCCG
>JBCCTF010000059.1:0-20771 GCA_039198765.1 Pseudomonadota bacterium | reverse complement strand
CTTCCTCGACCAGGACGGCGATGGCGATTTCAAGGACGATCTTCTGGCCCGGGCGGGCAAGTCTATCCTCGGCGGATTGTTCGGCAAACGATAGCGAGCTGAGCCGATTGTCATTGACGGCGGGCCAAACGCCGTTAACCATTTCGCTCACTCAAAAGCAAAAAGTGGGCGGAAACTCTTCATGTCATTCAAAAATCTCCTCGCAGCAGCGGCAGGAGCCACGGCTCTTTTGGCCTCAGCAGCCAACGCGGCAGCCTTTTCAGGTGTCGTGGTCATCGGCGACTCGATTGTGGACAGCGGCAACGCTGATGCCGGCGCCATCCTCGCTGGCCAACCCAGCCCGACACCGTCGCCGCCTTATTTCGACGGCCGGTTCAGCAACGGCTTCAACTACGCTGACCTTCTGAGCCTGGCGCTCGTCGGAACGCCTGCAACCGCGGTCCTCGATACGACCAACCCATTGGACCTGGAAACGAACTACGCCACAGGCGGCGCGGGCGTCACACTCGACCCCTACGCGGGCAATCTGCCTGATGAGATTCCGGATCTCCTCGACCAAGTGTCGCTCTACGTGAATGGCGGCCTCGTCTCGAGCATTCCTGTTCCCTCAGGGCTCGATACCGATGCCCTGCATATCATCAACATGGGCGGGAACGACTTCATCGCGGCGTCGCTGGGTATTCAAAACCCTGCCGACATCAGTGCCAACATGACTATTGCGATGGCCAATGCGCTCGCTGACCTCACGAATGCTGGGGTGAGCGATATCCTCGTCAGCAACGTGAGCACAGTGATCGCAGCGCGCGGTGCGACGCCTACCGACCAGGCAGCGCTTTTCAACGCGATCACCCAGTACAACACGCTGCTCGAAGTCACGATCGACAACATCAACGTGACGGCAGGCGCCAATGTTCGTCTGTTCGATGTCAATGCGATCAACAACTTGATCCTGAGCGACCTTGAAGGCTTCGGCTTCGACCCTGCCTTCGTGGGCGTACCTTGCATCACCAGCCCGCAGGGCCTGGCGACCGATTGCCTGGGCTTCGTCGACTTTGATGGCGTCCACCCGACGGCGGCTGTGCACGAAATCTACGCTGGTTTCGCCATGGATGCCCTAGGTATGTCTGAAGTCCCTGTTCCTGCAGCGCTTCCGCTGATGGCTGGCGGCCTAGCCCTGGCTTGGACCCGCAGGGCCAAGAAACAAGCGGCCTAGCGGCCTTCTCTGGCCAGGGCGCCCCGGTGCTCTGGTCACATGCCCATTTTTGGCTTAGGTCATTAGTTAACGGGTTGTGAGGGGCCGTTGGCACCCTCCACCTGACGTTTGGGAGAGGTGTGGGGCATGACCTCGGAAGTGGTGCTGATGAACCGGCAGGCGGTGGCGATGGCCGCCGACAGCGCCGTGACGATCTCCGGACAGAATTACCTCAAGACCTACAAGTCGGTGGACAAGCTTTTCCCGCTGGTCGATGGCCAACCCATCGGCGTGATGATCTACAACAATGCCGAGCTGATGAGCACGCCTTGGGAGACGCTAATCTCCCTCTATCGCGAGCAGGCTCGGGGCCGATCGCTCGATACGCTGCACGCGCACGCCCTCGATTTCATCAACTTCCTTTCGGACAATCCTGAACTGTTTCCGCAGGATCATCAGGACACAGAGTTCTTCAAACACGTCGCGATTGTCTTCTCGATCATTGCTGACGACTTCGACTACCACCTCCGCGCGCTGCAAGAGAGCGGGCAGGGGCGGGTGCGGGACCATGTCTCTGCCGTCTTCGCCTATGTGGTGGATGAGCTTTACGGCGACCTGATGTCGAACCTCGACGGCTCGCCGCGGGGTCGTTTGAACGCGTTCCCAGAGGGGACTGAGGAGCAAATCCTTCGCCGGTACGGTGCGGAGATTGATGAGCTGATCGGCAGCCTCTGCATGTCGCTGAAGAACGAATTCGCGATGCTGTCCGTCAGTGCAGAGACGAAAGCGCGCCTGCGCGATGTCGCTGTCATGTCGGTCACGCAAGATGCGTTCTACGAGCACTATACCGGCGTCGTGTTCGCAGGCTTTGGCCGGTCCGATAAGTTTCCGTCAATGCGGAGTTTCCTCACGTCATCCGTGGTGCTCGGTAAACTGAAGAACCGGATGGACCGCGCGCAGGATATGAGCGCCGACTCGGGTCCCGTGATCGCGCCGTTTGCGCAGGACCGTATGATCCGCACATTCCTGACCGGGATGGACGCGCACCTGCGCATGTTCCTGTTCGGTGAGACGCTTAAACTGTCCCATAACCTCGTCGCGGATGTGATCGGCCGGGCGCCAGGGCTGTCTGATGATCAGCGCGCGCGTTTGATGAGTGATTACTCAGAGAATTCCCTCGGCAATGCCCTGAAAGCGTTCTTCGGGTCGATCGATCAGTTCCAGTACCACGTCCACACCGCACCGATCCTGAGGGCTGTCAGTATGCTGCCTAAAAAGGAATTGGGCGAGACGGCTGCGTCATTGATCAAGCTCAACAGCTTCCAGCAGAAGGTGATGAGCGACATCGAAACCGTCGGTGGACCGATCAGTCTCGCAACGATCACCCGCAATGACGGCATGGTGATGGGCAAAGAGAGAGCGGAGCTTTAACGATGGCTGACCGTCTGACCCAGATTTGGAAGGGCTTCGCCGGGACCACCCAGGCGCGCCTGACGTCCTCGGACATTCGCTCCCAATCACTGCCGCCTGTCGGCCAGATGCGGGAAGAACGTCGGCGTGAGCGCGCTGCTCTCGATGAAGGTCGCGAGGATGCCTCGGACGCTGTCCAGGCAGCCTTTCAAGCTCTGCATGCTGATATTCAGCGTAAGTCGAAACGCGGGCGCCGCGATCAGGCGAGCTTTGATGCAGAGCCGCCAGCACCTCCGGCCAGTGCGCTTGATGATCGCCTGCTTGCTGACCTCAAATTCACCGAGGCCCGCGTGCGTCGTTCGAGTTCCGATTACATTGCCTACGCGACGGAGCGTCAGGCCAACTGGAAGAAGCGTCGGAAGAAGTTCCTGGGAATCTTCTAGCCGCCGTTCGGCACGACCCGGATGGGTGCTTCTTCAATCTCTTCCGCTTCCATCATCGGCGGCGCGGTGTTGGCTTTGACCGCCATCTCGCGCAGCAGAGCTTCAAGCCTCGCGCTGGAATCCTCCGCAAGCGGACCAAAGAACAGGTTCACATCGTCTGGATACCATTGGCGACCAAAGAAACGTGTCTGACGTGCGCGTTTATCGTCCGGCGTCTTGAAGACAAACAGACCATCCGTGCACATCCCTTCGATGGGCAGATCCACCTGCTGCCAGCCGTCGGCCAGTGCCACTTTCGACTTTGGCCCAAGCGCAGGGGGCCGACAGAGAAGCTCCACCGACGAGGTCGATGCATATCCCGCACGAGGGCGTAGGGTGAGGGTCTTCTCGCTCAACCGCTCCCGGTAAGGTTCAAACCGCTCATCCACGGGGGCGAAGGCGACAAGGCAATGCGGCTGCTCTGGGCCCTGACAGGTGAACTCAGCGAACATCTCCGCAGGCAGCGGCATTCCCACCGCATAAGCCCCGGCAAGTTGCTCCAGGAGAGTTTCGTCGCCGACCACTTTCTGCTCGAGGAGGCGGCCTGCGAGCAAAGCGCCGTCGCCATAGCCGACAAGGAAGAACGGTTTTCCCGGTTCACGCTCAGCTAAGAAGGCCTGGAAAGCCATCGCCACATCGCGGTAGGCCGTATCGCGGCTCGCTGCGCCGGGCTGCTTCTGCGTGAACCTCGCGTAGAAAGTCGGCTGGCGGTAGCGTGGCGCCCACAAACGCCCATTCGCGGCAAAAGGTCCTGCCTCCAGCGGCAGCAGCACATCGCGCAGGAAAGGCAGCTGGGTTTCGCGATCGTAACGCGCGTTCCACTGACCATCGCCGCGATAGACATTGTTGTGGATGAAAAAGACGTCAGCTGCGCCCTCACCCTCACCGCGGGCGAGCCATGTGTCCGCATCGGCGTATTCAGGGGCAGGGGGCGGGGTGTAGGCTTCGTAGCTGCGGTTGGGGTTGATGAGCGCAAGGCCCACCGCGTCCTGGAAAACCCAGGACAGCCCAGCCATCACCGCCAGGCCCGCCGCCAAAACCAAAGCCAATCGGCCCACTCTCATCTCCCACCGCCGGACGATCGTCTAGGATGTCCCCGCTCCAGAAAGGTGCTCAAAACGGCACACCCTTCCCAGATGTTAAAGAACGTCGGTTACTCTCTTTCGTATCAGACGCTAAGCCATGTTGGTGTTCGAAACTGTGATTTCCATGTCACGGTGCGGCGTGCTCAAGGAATAATCGATGGCCCGACCTGATCGCGATAGCAAATCACGCCGCCGGCAAGGCGACGGTGGTCCGTCTGTGCAGCGGGCTGGCCCGATTGCTGGCCTGCGCAACAGCTTCTTCGCGGGCATCGTGCTGGCGGCGCCGCTGCTGATCACGGCCGGTGTGATGTACTGGCTGATCACCGGCCCCCTCGCGCGGGTCGACGGCACGGTACAGAGCTACATTCCCGATGCTTGGCTGCCGCCTGAATGGGCGGATCTCTACGTGCCGGGTTTTGGCATTCTGGTGACGATCATCCTGCTCATCCTCCTGGGGATGTTTGCAAAGAATGTGATCGGCCGCTGGTTCATCGGGCTGGGCGAGCGGATTCTTGATTCAACGCCCTTGGTTCGGAACCTCTACGGCTTCTTCAAGAACGTCTTCGAGATGGCGCTGCAGCAGTCTGAGCAGTCGTTCAAAGAAGTCGCGATGATCGAGTACCCGCGGCCAGGCCTCTGGACGCTATGTTTCGTCGTGACACGGACGAAAGGCGAGCCGCTGCACGTGCTCGGCGATATTGGGGAAGACATGACGAACGTCTTCGTTCCGACCACGCCAAACCCGACCTCAGGGTTTCTTCTCTTCGTGCCGCGCTCAAAGCTCCGCATACTAACCATGTCGGTGGAAGATGGCGCGAAAATGATTTTCTCCGCAGGTCTTGTCGCGCCAGAGTTTGCTTTGGCTGATCCGACGTTAGAGAGTTCTGACGTCACCACGCAGGCCGGTGCGTTCGGCTTCCTTAAACGACGGAAGACTAACGAGGACAAGGAAATTCAAGAAGCCCTCGAACGTGAGGTCGAAGCGGAATAACTCCCTCATCATTCCGGACGCTGAAAGCGATCCGGGACCCATACGGTGGGGTCTTCCAGAGCGATGCGAAGCATCGATCTCGTCGACGTTGGTAACAGGATAAAGCACGAAGAGGCCAGCTTCGCTGTCTTCCGCGTACACCCCAATTCTGGGTCCCGGATACGCTTTCGCGTTCCGGGATGACAGGTTAGCCGGAGCGGAGGCGGCGGACGGCGTCGTCGCGGCTGAAGAGATAGAGGAGCGTGCGCAGCGCTTCGCCGCGTTCAGTTTTCAGCTCGGGGTCCTCTTCGACGATCAGCTTCGCATCGCTGGTCGCCATTTCAAGCAGGCTTGCATGGTCTGTGACGCTGCCCAGCGCGAAAGTAGGGAAGCCCGATTGGGCTGTGCCGAGAGCATCGCCTGAGCCGCGCAAGCGGAGGTCCTCCTCAGCGATTTCAAAACCGTCCTGGGACTGACGAAGTACATTGAGGCGGGCTTTGGTTGTCTCCGACAGCTCGCCCGGGTTACCGCCATAGAGGAGGATGCAGCTGCCAGGCTTGTCACCGCGGCCCACGCGGCCACGCAGCTGATGCAGCTGGGCTAGGCCGAACCGCTCGGCATGCTCGATGACAATCACTGTTGCATCGGGCGCGTTGACCCCCACTTCGATCACTGTGGTTGCTACGAGGATCTTGCAATCACCCTCAGAGAACCGGCGTACTGCTGCATCCTTCTCAGGGCCCTTCATTCGTCCGTGCACCAACTCAACAGCCTCGCCGAAGCGCATTTGCAGGTGGCCATAGCGGTCCTCTGCCGCGGTGGCGGACATCTGCTCGTTCGCTTCGACCAGTGGGCAGACCCAGTAGACCTGGCCCCCTGACTCCACCGCGCGGGCGACACCGTCGACGACTTGGTCCAGGCGGGCCAGCGGGATGGCGCGGGTGTCGACAGGCTTGCGGCCTGGCGGTTTCTCGCGAATTTGGCTCACATCCATGTCGCCATAGGCCGTGAGAGCGAGGGTGCGCGGGATCGGCGTGGCGGTCATGACGAGAACGTCCGTTCCCTGACCTTTTTTCTGCAGCTTGAGGCGCTGCTGGACGCCAAACCGGTGCTGTTCATCAATGATGGCCAGGCCCAGATCGTCGAACTCGACGTCTTCGGAGAATACGGCATGGGTGCCGACCGCGAGTTGAACATAGCCTTCAGACAAGGCACGAAGCTTCGCTGCGCGTTCCTTCCCCTTGTCGCGCCCGGTGAGGAGGAGAGAGGAGACACCGGCCGCTTCGAGGAGAGGCTCCATCGATGCGAAATGCTGGCGCGCCAGAATCTCCGTGGGCGCCATAAAAGCGACCTGCGCGCCCGCCTCAATCACGTCGAGCGCGGCGAGGAGGCCGACAACGGTTTTGCCTGAACCCACATCGCCTTGCACGAGGCGCACCATCTTTTGCTTGGCGGCAAGGTCTTCGCGGATCTCTGCGAGGGCTTTGTCTTGGTCCCCTGTGAGAGCGAAGGGCATGGCTGCGCGGGCTGCTGCTGCGAGGGTGCCGTCACTTTTGAATGATCGTCCGCCTACGGAACGCTGCCGCTTCCTGCTCAGCGCGAGCGCAAGCTGGCTCGCGAGGAATTCGTCATAGGCCAGGCGTTTACGGTGGATCGCCTCGGGTTGCAGGTCTAGCCGGGTTTCCGGGCTGTGCGCTGTGCGGATGGCGTCGATGAAAGGCGGAAAGCCTTCGCGCGCCAGCACGTCTGTGCGGTGCCATTCGGCAAGGTCTGGCACCCGCGCGACGGCGCCTTGGACCGCCTTCAGCATCGTTTTGGGGTTCAGGCCCGCGGTGAGGGGATAGATCGGCTCGGCCAGCGGCATGTCACCGTCCGCCTGCGGATCAATGATCGCGTCGGGGTGCACCATCTGCCGCTGATTGCCGTAGGCCTCCACCTTGCCGGAGATGATCCGCGGCTCGCCTTCGGGCAGCTGCTTATCGAGCCAATCACGGTGTGCACGGAAGAATACGAGGCGGATGAACCCCGTGCCATCTGATGCCAACACGCGGTAGGGAACTGATTTGCGTCCCGCTGGCGGCGGTTCATGCGCATCAATGGTGACGGTCAGCGTCGCATGCTGACCATCACCGACGTCGGCCACGTTGGGCCGGAAGCTCCGGTCGATCACCCCCGTCGGGAGCGTCAGCGCCAGGTCCACCGGCCGCTTGCCCGCCACCTTTTCAATGAGCAGCGCCGTCTTCGGCCCCACGCCAGGCAGGTCCGTGATGTCTGCAAAAAGAGGGCTGAGAATCGAGGGGCGCACCGCCTGCTTGTGCCGGGACGGCGCGCGGCGTTCAAGCGGCAGCTAGTTACTTGCCAGGGTGTAGGCAAAGAACGCGCGAACGTGTCCCGCTGCTTCAACATCGGAGTTGGCGACCCGCTCGATATACCAGACCAGCGCTTGGCAATAGAGGGGGTCTGACGGATCGGTTGCGCCCACGCGGTCGACCTTGGCCTGATCTTCGGCGGAGAGATTGGCGTAGTCGAAAAGGGCCGCGAAGTCTTCGTCGGAGGCTTGCTGGCGGGGCGGCTTGTCTTTTCCGCTTGCCAGGACCTTCATCGTGGCGATCGACTGGGCCTCCACCGCGCGGTAGACGGGCGTGCCCGGACGCATCTGGTCCTGGATTGCCGGCACGCCTTGGAGCGCAAAGGCGCCGCAGGTAGCAGCGCCTAACAAGTCTTCAACGGTGCGGTGGGTCTGGGCGACGGCGCGCATCATGGTGCGAAGGTCTTCATCGTCTGCCGCGTAGGCCCGCTCTGCATATTTGATCCGCAGCGCGCTCGTCGCCGCCGCGGACGCAGCTTCAACAGCAGGAATCCCATCGGCCGCTGCGGCGCTGACGTCCGCGATGAGCGCGTCGAACTCCCCAGGAAAGTTCTCTTTGATGATCACAAACATCTCCGAGCGTGCGAGGAGTTCGCTCTCGATCTGTGAAGCCGTCGGCGCCCCGGCGTTGCCAAACGGGTTGAGATCGGACGCGAAGAAGCCGCGGACCGCGACGCCCACAACGATGGCAACAACGATGCTGAGGACGGATTTTCCGTTCATGGCCTTCCCCTCCGATTTTGACGCTCGGAGACGCTCACCGTTATCTCTCGCTAAGTCTAGGGGTTAGCTTGATTGGTTCGTCAAACGCTCGACCATGCCGGTGTCGACGAATTCGATGAATGAGGTGATCTTCTCGCCGTTCCACGCGATGTGGTCGGAGATTTCGGTTTGGATGCGCTCACCCGTCGGAATGTGGGTCGTGTCGAGGGTGTAGCGGAAGGCCGCTTTGTCGCCGCTGATGACCTGATCATGCACAGTCATCGTGTGCCACTGCCATGTGCCGATCAGGACTTCGAGGATGGCGGTGACGCCGTCGCCTTGGTCCGGCGCGAAGGAGAGGGAGGGGTCTTCTGCAGCGCCAGCGAGGCCTAGGACGGCGTCTTGGGTGAAGTGCGCCCGTGTGGCGGCAACGTCATTGGCGAGCCGCGAAGTGTACATCGCTTTAGCGGCCTCGGTGAGGGTATGTTCGGTCATGGCGAGGTCTCCTTAAGCCAAGGATATGCCGCGGTTTTCTTTGAGGCCATGGCGAAGTGCAGCGTTGTGTACGTCAGACACTGCGCGGTGACTTTCGGTTCGGTTGGCGTGGCGGCGATGCATTGAGTTCACGGCGCCTCGCCTTGGCTCACCTCTCGCTGCTTTTCGAGACAGCTCACCAGCCGCGGCATGTGCTTGAAGACTTTACACTATTGATGCCATTAATTAAGGTTAACAGGTAACACTACGAGGGGATCTCACCATGAAACTTCACCAACTCATTCCGCTGTCGATGTTGCTCATCGGGTCAGCACAAGCATCGAGCATCGCTGACGTTGATCTCGGTGCCCTTGCTTTCGATGTTCAGACGGAGTCGCCCGAGTCTGGCCCGTTTTCCGTCGCAAACTACACCGGCACCAGCACGACGGAGTTTGGCACGGTGGGATGGTCTTCGACGGCCTTTGGCCCGCTGTCGGACACCTTTGACATCCGCTCGTTCAACGTTGGGGGCGCTGTAGGCGTGCCGAGTTTTGAGCATCTCCACGTCGGCGACTTCACGGTCACCTTTGATGTGCCGGTGAGCAGCCTTCTGTTCATCGCGCAGAACGACAACTTCGCCAACGTCACAGGCATCAATTTGGGGATCACCGCGGCGGACTTTGGCGGCGCCACGATGCAAACGGGCACATCGTACAACATCGATAACGTCTCGTTCGGTTCCTATGTGCTCTTCGTCTTCGACGCGCCGGTGACGAGCGTGACCAACATGTTTGTTGGTGTGAGCGACGGTTTCGATATGGCGTTCTTCGCCAACCCGTTGGCTGAGCCTGCCAGCCCCGTCCCAGTTCCGGGCGCTCTTCCGTTGATGCTGGCGGGTATCGGCGGCCTTGCCGGTTTGCGGCGGAGAAAGACCGCGCAGTAAGCGCAGCCGTCCAGGTTTTTGACTTAAGGCGAATGTGAGCACCCGTTCTCAGGGTGCTCATTTTTTGTGTGGCGTCGGCCCATTGCCTTATGGAGGTGCTCGCCGACTTTATCGCGGAATTGGATGGTGGTGAGCCAGCCTTCCCCTGACCGGGGTGCGAAGTCTCGGTGGTTCATGGTCGGTCTCCCTCAATGGGAGGCTAGGTAAGCACCGACGGATAGCTTTTTTTAGCACCTTACAGCATGCGCAAATGCCAGTATGCTCAGTATGCAGATCAAGCAATCTCTGTGCAGAGCGTTTTTGCTTTGCCCGATTCTAGGCTCATCGACGCTTGATGCTTTGGGTCGCTAGTTGCTCGAGCGCGCTAGCTTGGTCAGGCGACAGTGCACGGTGTGGAATAGTATGGTACCCGAAGGGCCTCAGGGTCATGCGCCAGCCAAGTTTCTTAGATTTCAGTGAACGGACGATCTCCCAGCTTTTGCTATGATGATTGCCTGCCTTGTCCCAGCCTCGCCATCCTTGCTGGTCAAACTCAAACCGTACCGCCTTTTGCTCTGTTCTGAGAAAAGCTGGGAGGGCGGCGTATGTTGTGAATAAAAGGGCTACGGCTGCAATGGCCGATAACCCTGCAACAACCGTTGCCTCGAACAATGCTGTTCGTAGCCCCTCAGAACCTGTAGCGGTATTGTAAATCGCTCCTGGTATCGCGACCACAAAGCCAAAGGTGGCGCCTAATTTTGCATAGCCGCCCCAGCCGAGCGCCGCAGAAGCCATGAAGTCAGCAAACCTGATTTCGGCTTCTACGGTGATCTTATAGCTATCGCTCAGAGTCTAGCCCATCGCCTTTTGGAAGTTCTCGTCCACCTTATCCAGGAACTGGGTGGTGGTGAGCCAGCCTTGGCCTGCGCCGATGAGGAGGGCGAGGTCTTTGGTCATGTCGCCCTTTTCGACGGTCTGGATGATGGTCTTCTCCAGGGTCTCGGCGAAATTGCCGAGGTCTGGGGTGTCGTCCAGCTTAGCGCGGTGCTTGAGGCCGCGGGTCCAGGCGAACATCGACGCGATGGAGTTGGTTGACGTTTCCTCGCCGCGCTGGTGGGCGCGGTAGTGGCGGGTCACGGTGCCGTGGGCGGCTTCTGCCTCCGCTGTTTTGCCATCGGGGGTGAGGAGGACCGAGGTCATCAGACCCAGCGAGCCAAAGCCCTGGGCAACCGTGTCGGACTGCACGTCGCCGTCATAGTTCTTACAGGCCCAAACATAGCCGCCCGACCATTTCATGCACGCTGCGACCATGTCGTCGATGAGACGGTGCTCATAGTGCTGGCCGATCTTCTCGAAGGCGTCCTTGAACTCCGTCTCGTAGATCTCAGCGAAGATATCTTTGAAGCGGCCATCGTACCGTTTCATGATGGTGTTCTTGGTCGACAGGTAGACGGGATAGTTCCGCTGCAGGCCATAGTTGAAGCAGGCGCGGGCGAAGTCGCGGATCGACTCGTCCAGGTTGTACATGCCCATCATGACGCCAGAGCCAGGCGCGTCGAAGACATCGAACTCTTTGATCTCGCCGGTTTCGCCTTCCCACTTGATCGACAGCTTACCTTTGCCGGGGAAGAGGAAGTCGGTGGCGCGGTATTGGTCGCCGAAGGCGTGGCGGCCGATGATGATCGGCTGGGTCCAGCCAGGGACCAGGCGCGGCACGTTGCGGATGATGATCGGCTCGCGGAAGACCACGCCGCCGAGGATGTTGCGGATGGTGCCGTTGGGCGACCGCCACATTTGCTTGAGGCCGAATTCTTCAACCCGCGCTTCGTCAGGGGTGATCGTCGCGCATTTGACGCCCACACCGTGCTCTTTGATGGCGTTGGCGGCGTCGACCGTGATCTGGTCGTCGGTCCGGTCACGTTCCTCCATCCCCAGATCGTAGTAATGCAGGTCGATGTCGAGGTAGGGATGGATCAGCTTGTCTTTGATCAGCTGCCAAATGATGCGAGTCATCTCGTCGCCGTCGAGTTCGACGACGGGGTTTTTGACCTTAATCTTGGCCATGCCGGGTCTCCTTTACGCGTACGCGGCTCGTTTCGGGGTGTGAGCGTTAAAGGTCAACGCTCGTCGTCATCGTCTCCGCCTGTCGCGATGCCTTGGATGGGTTCATCGTCATCCTCATCGTCGAGGAGCGTGTCGTCATCTTCGTCATCAGGCAGGTCGATATCGTCGATGTCGGCCAGTTCGTCGTCTTCGTCCTCGTCGTCATCATCATCGTCGTCGTCATCGAGGGATTTGGCCCGCTTCGACTTGACCGGCGCCGCTTCGTCATCGGCGTCTTCAAGGCTCGTCTGGTTTTCGTCGTCGAGCTCTTGGACTTCGTTGTCCTCAGCCTCTTCGCCGTCAGCCTGGGAGGCCTTGGCTGATGCCGCCTCTTCTTCCTCTTCGCGAAGGCGTTTTCTTGATTTCAGGAGGACGTCAGGGACGAACTCTTGGTCGCATTTTGGGCAGTGTGCCGGATTTTTTCCGAGGTCGTAGAATCGGGCGGGGCATAGAGGGCAGTCGCGCTTTACGCCAAGGTCTTCGTTAGCCACAGAGAATCCTGTTGTTTCGCGTTGGTGGTGTATCCAGAAACGCGCTGGTTGGCAGAGGCTGGCGGCGCTGTCAAAGCGCGTTTCTGCTTATGGTGAGAAGAAGGATCGCGCGATGGATCGGATGACCGCAAAGGCGGGCGGGCGCCTGGTTGGCGAAGCGCGTGCGCCGAGCGACAAAAGCATGAGCCATCGCGCGCTAATGCTCGGCGCTGTCGCAGCGGGGGAGACGCGTATCACACAGCTTCTGGAAGCTGGCGATGTTTTGAGCACGGCGGCTGCGCTTCGGGCGTGCGGCGCGTCGGTGGAGCGGGAGCAAGGCACCTGGGTCGTCCGCCACGGTGCGTGGTCTGATCCTGAGCGAGCTCTCGACCTGGGCAATGCGGGCACAGGGGTTCGTCTTCTGATGGGCCTCTTGAGCGGGCGAGGCGGGTACTTCTCGTTCGTGGGCGACCCCAGCTTGATGCGTCGGCCGATGGGCCGTGTTCTGGAGCCTCTTCGGCAAATGGGCCTGTCGTTCGACAGCAACGATGGCCGCTTACCCGTGAACATCTCCCCTTCCGGGCTGAAGGGCATCCGTTACGAGCTGCCCATGGCTTCGGCGCAGGTGAAGTCTGCGATCTTGCTTGCGGGTATGAGCGCTGAAGGACCGACCACTGTCGTTGAGCCGGTGCCGACCCGTGATCATACCGAGCGGATGCTGAATGCCTTTGGCGCTGAGGTGTCAACGAATGGGAGCGAGGTGACGATCCAGCCCGGTGCGGAGTTGCAGTCTCCCGGTGATTTAACGATCCCCAGCGACCCTTCGTCCGCCGCGTTCCCGATGGTCGCTGCGCTGATCGTTCCGGGGTCGGAGGTTCTGCTGCATGAGGTGATGCTCAACCCGCGCCGCGCTGGATTGATCGGTACACTGCGGAAGATGGGTGCAAGGATTGAGGAACGCGACCGGCGTACGCTGGGCGGGGAGGAGGTCGCTGATCTCGCTATCTCTGCTTCTGCGCTGAAAGCGATCCGTGTGCCCCATGACGATGTGCCCGACATGATCGACGAGATCCCGATCCTCGCCGTTGCAGCCGCCACGGCCGAGGGCACCATGCGGATTGAAGGGCTTGAAGAGCTGAAAGTGAAAGAGAGCGATCGACTGGCCGCCACGGCAGGCTTGTTGCGCGCTGCGGGAGTGACTTGCCGGACGGGCGATGATTGGCTGGAGATCGACGGCGCGCCCTCCGTCCCTGGCGGCGGGACTGTGGACACAGACCACGATCATCGTATCGGGATGGCAACCCTCGTCCTCGGGATGGTCTGTGATGCGCCGATGTCCATCACAGGCGCTTCCGCGATCGCAAGCAGCTTTCCAACGTTCCGCACCCTGATGAACGATCTTGGCGCAGAGATTGCCGAAGCCTAGTCCGCCGGCTCAGGCGACGCTGCTGCGCCCGCAAGAAGGCCGCCATCGAGGATAAGCTCCGTGCCCGTTGTATAGGCGGACTCATCCGAGGCAAGATAAGCGCAGGCGGCGGCCACTTCCTCCGATGTGCCGAACCGGCGGAGCGGCGTGTCGGCCACGAAGCTGGCCATGCGTTCTTCACGGTCGGGGCCGTCGCCGATCATCGGCTCCCACATCGGCGTGAGGATCGCTGCAGGGCAAATCGCGTTGCAGCGGATCGCCCAGCCTTTCTCTGCGCAGTAGAGCGCGACGGATTTGGTGTGGTTCCGGATCGCCGCCTTCGAACTGGCGTAGGCTGATGCCGCAGGAATACCGACCATACCGGAACGCGAAGCGATGTTGATGATTGACCCATGGCCCGCCGCCTTCATCGCGCTGATGCCGTAGCGGCAGCCGAGGAATGTGCCATCAAGATTGACCGCATGCACAGCGCGCCAGTCTTCAAGGCTCACCGTTTCCGGGTCGTGCGCACACGGACCATCTTCAAAGCCGGTCACCCCGGCATTGTTGACCAGCACGTCGAGGGTCGGAACCTCGTCGGCCACGCGCTTCCAGTCAGCCTCTTGCGCCACATCGAGGGGCAGAAACGTGATCCCGCGCGCTGTCGCTTCTGTACTTCCCAGGCTGTCGTCTTTATCGGTGAGGATCACCTGCGCGCCCTCGGCGAGGAAACGGTCCACCACCGCAAGACCGATGCCCCTTGCGGCGCCTGTGACCAGACATGTCTTTCCCTCGAGCTTCGCCATGGAACCTCCCTCTTTGAACCCGGGGTCCGCTATCCCATCGGGGCGCAGTTTCCCAGCGTCGATCAATGCTCTGGCGCTGCACCGCAACGCTGCCTAAGGGTGTCAGAGGAGTAGGAGCGTAGAATGGCGGGTACAGGCGGGACGGAGTTTCTGGCGGACGCTGCCGTTTATCTCGGCGCGACGGCAGTGGCTGTTCCTCTGTTCAAGAAGCTGAAGCTTGGCACCATTCTCGGCTTCCTCGCCGCTGGCGTGCTGCTCGGGCCTTCGGTCCTGGATGTGATCAGCAGCGGGGAGGGTGTGTTTCAGATCGCCGAACTCGGCGTAGTCCTATTCCTGTTTGTCATCGGGCTTGAGCTGAGTGTGCCTAGGCTATGGTCACTACGGCGGACGATTTTCGGTCTCGGCCTTTTGCAGATGGTCATCACGGGATCGCTCTTCACCGGCCTCCTCTTTTTCACGGGTGTACTGACGACGGGGCCGGCGGCCGTTGCGGGCTTCGCCTTCGCCTGCTCATCGACGGCGTTTGCGCTCAGCCTGATGCAGGAGCGCGGGGAGCTGAACACGCCCTACGGCACCAAAGCGCTGTCGGTTCTCCTGCTCCAAGACATCGCCGTGATCCCGCTTCTCGCCGCGATCCCGTTCGTCGCGCAAAGCTCATCCAGCGGTGAAGGCTTGCCGATTGACTGGCTGGCCATCGGCAAGGCGGTCGGGGCGATCCTGGTGCTGATTATCGGTGGGCGGTTTGTGCTGAACCGCTTCTTCCGGGTTGTCGCCGTGTCTGGATCGCGAGAGGCGTTCACTGCTGCAGCACTGTTCGTTGTGGCCGTGACCTCGTTGCTTGTCGCAGGGGCAGGGCTATCGATGGCCCTCGGCGCGTTCATCGCGGGCGTGCTCCTGGCGGAGAGCTCATTCAAGCACCAGATTGAGTCGGATATCGAGCCGTTCCGCGAGTTGCTTCTTGGCCTCTTTTTCATCGGTGTGGGCAGCCAGCTCGACCTAGCCCTCGTCCTTCAGAGTTGGTGGATCGTTGTCTTCGGTGCTGTGGCGCTGATCGTCCTCAAGAGCATCATTCTCTACGGCCTGGCGAAGGCATTCGGCGCGGATACGCCCACGGCCTTCCGGGTGGCGGGTGTGCTGAGCCAAGGCGGTGAGTTCGGCTTCGTCGTCTTCAGCCTCGGCGCAGGCGAGGGGCTGTTCTCAGACTCCTTCGTCACCGTCTCCTCAGCCGTCGTCACCATTTCCATGGTCGCGACGCCAGTGATCATGATGGCGATCAGTAAGCTGAGGTTTGCGCCGAAATCGACCATGGTCCCTGATGTACCCGACGGCAGTGAGGACGACGTTCTCGTCATCGGCTATGGCCGGATGGGGCAGATCATCAGCCAGATGCTGATCGGCTCCAACATTGGGGTGACGGCCATCGATAACGATCCGAGGCGGATTGAAACCGCGCGAGAGTTTGGCGCGAAGGTCTTCTACGGCGACGGGACCAATGTGAACTTGCTGCTCACTGCGGGCGCGCTCACAGCTGATGCCGTGATCTTTGCTATAGACGACAAGCGGAACCTGAAAGAGGCGATCGCGGCCCTGCGGGCGCGCTGTCCGAAGGTGCGGATCGTCGTCAGGGCCTTCGACAGGCTACACGAGATCGAGATCAGCGACGAGGACATCGACTTCACCGTGCGTGAGACCTTCGAGAGTGCCATCACGATGTCGAAGAAGACGCTGTCCTTCCTTGGGCGGAACGATGGCCTGATCGAGGAGATTGAAGCCGAGTTCCGGGAGATGGATAAGACGCGCCTTCGCCGCCAGGCGGCCGAGGGAATCCACGCTGGGCGGGAGCGGATGTACCAACTTCTGCCCTCTCAAGAGCGGCGGAAGGAAAGCGCCTAGCCTCTCCGGCGCGGGCCATCATGCTGAGATTGTCCGTAGGCAGCTTTTTGCGCTGCTTGTTCGGCCTACGATCGTACCAAGCAATCCGCGGATACTCTTCGCGAAGCAGCGTGTACATTTTGTCCCAAAGGTCCACGGCCACGTCTTGGCCCAGCGTCAGGAGGCCCTGGGCGGAGCCATCGCGGAAGAACATCGCGATGCCGCTTTGGGTCAGTTCATCCGTGCTCGTATCGATCAAGTCCACCTGGGTCATGTCGCCCAGCATATGGTAGGTCTCTACCGACTCATCGATCGTCCGGGTACGGAACAGGATGATCCTCCGCCGTGTGTCGACCTCGACACGAACGATCTCACCTTCGTCAATCGCGCTGAAGCTGTTCCTCAGGAACAGTGGCGCTGAGATCAGCACCATCACCGCAGGCGCGACCGAGAGGATCAACTCAAAGAGCGTGATGCCTTCGGTCTCCGATGCATCCCGCCAGGTGTTGATGACGCTGATCGGGACCACCACCGCAACGACCAGCGCGATACCGAAAAGGATGCGCTTGGCGAACAGCTGGCTCTGGGCACTGGCGTGCTCGTCCTTCTCTGCCACCAAACGGCTGCCTTGCCGCGAAATCTCCACGCCCCCGTCTCCCACCTGACGACACGCGTGAGTGTGCCGCGGGAGGGGACAGCTTGCAAATGGCTGAAGCGGTTAGAGCTGTGGGAAGAAGGCCGCGCAGGCGATGCGCGCTCCGGCGCCGCCGATGGGTTGGCTGATATGATCGTCGGGCTTCTCGTGGATAACCAGCGCAAAGCCATCCTCATCCATCGCCTCGTTGAAGGTGAGGCCAGCGGCGAACAGCTCAGCACGGATGCCCGTCTCGCTCGCCCAAACGTTCGGGAAGTCTGCGCCGACATGGTATCCCTTGGGGTTCAGAAGCCCATGCTCGGCCTGATCGGCCCCAATGTGCCCACCGGAAGCCTTGAACCCTGCTTCAGGGTCGGAACAGTCGCCAACCTGATGCAGGTGCACCCCGTGGAAGCCCACGGCCCCAGTTACCGTGATGAACCGCATGACCATCCCATGCGGGCCGTCACTGAGAAGCACGTGCCCTGTGATTTCACCCTCTCGATCAATAATTTGTGCCTCGATCATATCGCGATCACGGATTGTCTCGAGGAATAGCGCGTGGTCCCTTCTTTCTTTCTCGAGCGCAGCCAACTCAGCGCCGTTTTCCGCTTCGTTCGCGGCGGGGTCGAGCCGCCCCTCGCTCGCCGGTCGCACGATCGAGTACGCGGGGTCGTCGCCCTCGGATGCACACCCGATCACGCTGAACGCAGTTCCAAAAATAAAGGCCCGCAGGGTCTTCATATCTTGTTCACCTTTCTGGCGATCCAGCGCGAAGGCTGCTATCCCCTGCCGACTCAGAAATTACCCAGAGAATTGAGCGGCCCACGTGTCTGACGATAACGACGAAATCCCTGAAGACAACGACAGTTCCGGCGAGCTGCCTCCTGGCATCAGCGCGGTGTCCATTTCCGGCGAGATGGAGAAGAGCTACCTCGACTACGCGATGTCGGTCATTGTTAGCCGGGCGATCCCTGATGCGCGGGACGGGCTGAAGCCTGTGCACCGGCGCATACTGTGGTCGATGCACCAGACGGGCTTCACGCCGGACAAGAAGCACAAAAAGTCCGCCAATGTGGTCGGCGATGTGATCGGTAAGTACCACCCCCACGGCGACTCGGCGGTCTATGACGCGCTGGTCCGGATGGCGCAGGATTTCTCCATGCGCTTGCCATTGATCGATGGGCAGGGGAACTTTGGCTCCATCGACAACGATCCGCCCGCCGCGATGCGGTACACGGAATGCCGGATGGACCACCCGGCGATGTCGCTCTTGGCGGACATCGAGAAAGACACGGTCAATTTCCAGGACACCTATGATGGTGAGCGGAAGGAGCCGACGTGCCTGCCTGCGCGGTTCCCGAACCTGCTGGTCAATGGTGCAGGCGGTATCGCCGTGGGGATGGCGACGAACATCCCGCCTCATAACCTGGGCGAGATCATCGACGCGACGGTGGAGTTGATCGATCATCCGGAGACGGATGATCAGCGCTTGATCGAGATTGTTCCGGGCCCTGACTTTCCGACAGGCGGCCAGATCCTCGGCCAATCCGGCGCGCGCTCTGGCCTTCTGACGGGCCGCGGCTCTGTGGTCATGCGCGGCAAGACGGCGATCGAAGAGATCCGCAAGGATCGCTACGCGATCATCGTCACAGAGGTGCCGTTCCAGGTGAACAAGGCGGCGATGGTCGAGAAGATCGCGCTCCTTGTCCGTGAGAAGAAGATCGAAGGCATCGCCGACCTGCGTGACGAGAGTGACCGTCACGGTATCCGCGTGGTGATTGAGCTGAAGCGCGATGCCAATGCTGAGGTCGTGTTGAACAACCTCTACAAACAATCGCCGCTGCAGACCTCGTTCGGTGTGAACATGCTGGCGCTGAACGGCGGCCGGCCTGAGCAGATGACCCTCCGCTCGGTGCTGATGAGCTTCATTCAGTTCCGTGAAGAGGTGATCACCCGGCGGACGAAGTTCGACCTCAACAAAGCGCGCGATCGGGCACACGTGTTGACAGGCCTCGCCATTGCGGTCGCGAACATCGACGAGGTTGTTCGCCTCATCCGTGCCTCGGCGACCCCTGCCGACGCGCGGGAAGCGTTGATGGCGCGCAGCTGGCCCGCTGCAGATATGGCGCCGCTGATCAGGCTGGTCGCTGACCCGCGGCACACATTGTCTGAGGACGGAACGTTGCGCTTGTCGGAGACCCAGGCGCGGGCGATCCTTGATCTTCGCCTGCAGCGCCTGACGGCCCTCGGCAGTGACGAGATCGGTGATGAGCTGGAGAAACTGGCTAAGCAGATTGAGGACTATCTCGACATCCTCTCCAATCGCAGCCGTGTGCTGACGATTGCGAAGGATGAGCTGCTTGAGGTGCGCGAGAAGTTTGCCACGCCGCGCCGGTCTGAGTTCATCGACGCGATCGAGATGGAGGACGAGGACCTGATCGACCGCGAAGATATGGTCGTGACGGTGACCCACTCTGGCTACGTCAAACGCACACCTCTTAACACCTACCGGGCCCAGCGCCGGGGCGGGAAGGGGCGTTCGGGCATGGCGATGAAGGACGAAGACTTCATCAGCCAACTGTTCGTCGGTAATACGCACACGCCGCTTTTGTTCTTCACTGACCGCGGCATGGTTTACCGTTTGAAGCTGTGGCGGCTGCCTGAGGGTGGGCCAACCGCGCGCGGCAAGGCCTTTGTGAACCTGCTGCCGCTGGAGCAGGGTGAGCGGGTCAACGTGATCTTGCCGATGCCGGAGGATCAGGAAGCGTTCGACATCCTCTTCGCCACCAAGTCGGGCAACATCCGCCGCAACAGTCTTAAGGACTTTGAGAGCATCAACCGCGGCGGCAAGATCGCTATGAAGCTTGATGAAGGCGACAACCTCGTTGGTGTGGAACTTGCGCGGGCCGATCAGGACGTGATCCTGACCACCGCGGCAGGCATGGCGATCCGCTTCCCGATGGATGCTGTGCGGGTGTTCAGTGGACGGACGTCTACTGGGGTGCGCGGTATCAAGCTCGCCGATGGTGACGAGGTCATCGGTATGTCGGTGGTCCGCCATTTCGATGCCGATGCTGATCAGAAAGCCGCCTATCTCAAGCACGCAGCGGCCATGCGGCGGGCAGCGGGCGATGGCGAGACCGAGGGCACAGAGGACGAAGGTACTGCCGACATCGCGCTCAGCTCAGAGGAGATCGCTGCGATGGCGGCGGCGGAGTCCTTCATCCTCACTGTGACAGAAAACGGCTACGGCAAGCGTACGTCATCGTTTGAGTACAGAACATCGGGCCGCGGCGGCAAAGGCATCATCGCGATTGTCACGTCCGAGCGAAACGGCCGGGTGGTCGCGAGCTTCCCCGCCAGCGACGGCGAAGAGGTCATGCTGGTCACCGATGGCGGCCAATTGATCCGTACACCGGTGGATGACATCCGCATCGCCGGCCGCAACACCCAAGGCGTTACCATCCTCAAAACCCGCGAGGGCGAGAAGGTGGTCAGCGTCGAAGGCGTCGGCGAAGCGGGCACCGAGGACGATGGTGAAGCCGACGAGGCATGACGACGACGATCGTTATCGCGAGCCACATCCCGGCTTCACCTGACAAAGTCTGGCAGGAGGCGCAGACCACGCGCCTTCTCCGCCACGTCACCGCGCCGATGATCTCCTTCCATCCTATTGATCCGCCCACGTGGCCGGAGCGATGGGAAGAAAAGAGCTACCTCGCAGGCATGCGCCTCTTCGGCTGGCTGCCTATCGGGCAGCAAGTCATTGTGATCGAAAAGCCGCCCCAGCAGGACGGCAAATTATTCGTCCGCGACAACGGCCACAGCGGCATGATCAAGCGGTGGGACCATCTGATTACGATTGAGCCAGAG
>JBCCTF010000058.1:0-21135 GCA_039198765.1 Pseudomonadota bacterium | reverse complement strand
TGAAGACGTCCATGACCCGCTTGCGTGCGTTGGTTACGACCGCTGTCGCTTCCGGATTCCTTGGTAGGGTGCCGGTTTTCTTGAGATATTGCGTCTCGACGGTGCTTTCGTGGATGCCAAAAAGCATCTCAGGCCACAGGAAGACGGGCTCAATCAAGTAGCCTGTTGTCCCGAGGGTCGTGACCAGGAAGCCTGTGAAAATGTTGTGCTGATCCAGCTCGGCGCGAATGTCGTCGAACAGTGTACTGATCTCTCTCCACACCTCTTGTCCAGCACTCATAGGAACGATGCCGTGGATGGGAACCCAGCGTTCTCCCGATGGGCCGATGATGTTGTTCAGCGGCGTGAAGGGATTGGCGCGGATGATCTTGGGGATCGAGTTTTCAGTCTCTTTGCCTCCCGCCTTTACGCAGAGTTCCTTGAGCTGTGCCATCTTGGAGCCAACGGCCTCTGGCGTCATGTCCTCGATAACAACGTGTAATGACCATGTGTTGGCTTCCATGAAGCCGCGACCAGCCAGGGCGATTTTCGCGCCTTCCTTGATCCCTTTAAACAGCGACTTCTGTCCGGATACGACGTTTTTCAGCGTCTTTGCGTCAGCGAGGAGCGACGCGCGCTTGAGGCGGAGCTTAGTCAGGTTGGGATCGAAGCCAAAGACCTCGCACGCGACGCCGGTTTTGCCGACAAGCCGCATGGCTTCTGCGCAGGCGTCTTGGGTCGTGAACTCGAAACTGGCCCAGTCTTCCGCAGCGGGCAGGGGGATCAGGCGGAACGTAATCTCTGCCTTGTAGCCTAGGGCTCCTGCGTCGCCACAGAAAAGGCCAGTGAGATCAGGCCCATAGTGGCGCCAGAACGGTTTGGCGTTCTTGGTGCCGCCCGTTCCTGTACGGATGAAGGTACCGTCGGCAAGAACAACGCCTACGGACAAAACACTATCGCCTGTCGTGCCGTAGGTGCCTGCGCCGAAGAAGGCGTTGTTCTGGGAGAGCCCGCCGCCGACCGTCGAGCTGATGCCCGACAGAGGGCCCCAGAAGGGTGTCCGTACGCCTTTCGGCGCGAGCGCTTCGTAAAGGTCTTTCCATGTGACGCCTGCCTCGACTGTCACGTACATATCGTCCGTGTTGATCTCGAGGATGCGGTTCATACGCGAGAGGTCGAGGGTACCGATGTTGGCGCGGTCGGGCGTGTAAGCCTTGGTGTACGACATGCCGCCGCCGCGGGGGTTGAGGGCGATGCCATGGCGATGGGCGGTCTTGATCGTCTTCTGAAGTTGCTCCGTTGACTGAGGAGCGGCAACAAAGGAGCTCATCTCACCTTTGGCCCAGATGTCCTCACTCATCAGTGCACGGTCGGCATCCTGGGTCGTGAAGCCGTCGGGGCCGAGAACCGCGAGAAGCTCTTCCTGAATGGGACTGCGGTGTTTGTCGTCGTAGGCCATGCTTGTCTCCGATCAGAAGCTGGCGGGCGCCCAGAGGCCGAAAAGGGCGGCGATAAGGAGCAGTGTCCAGATCGCTTTCACCTGTGGCCTCGCCTGGGCGAGTGTGTTGGCGATGGTGACCTCGGCGTCGGCTGTGTCGCCACCTGCGCTGAGGGCGCCAAGCGCCGGGAAAAGGGGGGTGAGTGTGCGGCGGATGATCAGCCCAAGGAGGACACATCCTGCGAGGGCTAGAAACTTCACTGCGAGGAAAAGCGGTATGCTGATCAAACCGGCGAAGCTGGCCGCCGCTGCGAAGATCAACCCTCCCGCAAGGCCCCAGCGGAGGGCCATATCGACCGTTCCGAAGACTGGGTTTGCCGCGTGATTGAGATGCCGGACCCATGCGATGGCGAGCCAGGCCACCGAGACTGCGCTTACGCCCAGCACTACCGGCCAGCCGAGATTGAGCCAGCCCTTCGCCTGCGCGAGGCTGAGGCCCGTCGGCAGCGCGAGAATTAAAGAGGTCCGGGGAGCCATATCGACATCACCGACCATGGTCGCGGCGAAGAGGCGCCGGTCGGCGCTGACACCCGGTTTCGTGAGGTAACGGCTCGCGTAGAAAGCACCCAGATCGCCACCTAGCCAGTAGACGAACACGAGAACGTGAAGCAGCGATAACAGGGCAATGGTCAACAAGGCTCGGCTCCCGGCGCAAAAGATATATCAATTGCGCGCGTGTACCAGCCCTTAAAGCGCAGGGGTCCAATCCGACGCAGTGGCGTCCTCCCTCGTGAGGGTCATCTGATAGGCGAAGCGATCAGCGCGATAGTGGGCTGATAGGTCCTGAACTGGGCGGCCGCTTGAGTTCCGCATAACGCGATGGACCTTCAACAGAGGTGAACCGGGAGCAACGCCCAAGTTCGCGGCGACGGCGGCCTCGGCTGAGATCGCGGTGATCGATTGCTCGGCTGACACGGGCCTGTGGCCAGCCTTGTCGAGCAGCGTGAGCAGGGATTCTGTCGCAAGATCAGCGTCTTCGTAGCCTTCGGCCACGTCCTCAGGGATATAGGTAATCAGATGCGAGAACGGCTCGCCGTTGAGGTAGCGCAGGCGCACGATCCGCTGCACGGTTTCATCGGGCTCAAGCTCAAGCGCTTCGGCGATCGCGGGGCTGGGTGCACCGACTGTGAAATCGAGCAGGCGCACTTCGGTATCGTGGCCCATGCGCTGGAGGCTCTCGATCAACGTGTCGAACTGGCCTTTCACCACCGGTGCGGAGGCATCGTAGGTCACCACGGTGCCGATCCCGCGCTGCCTGCGCACCAGGCCCGCGACGGCCAGCTCGTGCATCGCGCGCTTCGCTGTGATGCGCGAAATGCCAAGCTCTGTCGTGAGTTCCTGCTCAGCCGGGAGGCGGTCGTTGAGTTTCAGACTGCCCGACACGATGCGCGTGCGGACCAAGTCATACACCTGCTGGTACAGCGGGACGGCTGATTTCTGGTCGATGTCGTCAGGCGACAGACCCAATTCTACGCGGTTGATCATGACGCCACTCCTCGACCGTGCCCAAGGTCGTCGAGCATGATCGTGTCATGGCGGGTGCTGTCAACGGGTTAAGCGCCGCGGCTGAGATCGTTTGTCGGTCCGCCCGCGGCGCGGTGGGCGATGGCTTCTGCGCTTTCCCAAATTTTGCCGCCGATATACTGGCCGATGGAGTTGGAGAACTCTTTGTACTCGATCGTCTCGTACATGCCGCAGGTGATGTAGGGGTCACCTTCCATCAGCGCTTTCGCATCGGCCAGGTCATCGGCGAGGACGAGGAAGATAGAGCCGACCAGGGCGTCGCCGCCCGGTTCGCGGATCGGGCCTGCGGTGACATAGCGGGTCCAGTGTTCCTCGACGTGATCGAGGTGGCCTTTGAGATGCTCCTTACGCGGATTGGCGCTTTCTGGGCCATCGCGGCAGATGACGAGAAAGCAGGTCTTTTCGAGGCGCGAAACGTAAGGCGGTTCGGATGGGAAGTCCGTCTTCATGCGGATGATCTCCTATTTCAAAATGCCCGCGTCGGCGAGCCGGTCGATGACTGCTTGCTGCGCGGCGATGGCGTCGGCCTTTTCCATCATCTGGGCATCGGGCGTCCGGTTCGGCGGTGCGTGGTTTGCTTGGGTATAGCCTGATGCAAATGCCGCGTTAGGCAGGCGGGAGAGGGTGTTGGTCATGCCCGTCTTCTTCCGCGTCTCGCGCAACGCCCCGATGTCGAGGACTGCGTTGGCGTTCAGGGTCTCGCCCGAACCAGCCTCAGCCAATGTTCGTCCGTAGGCGTCGAGGACGATCGACATAGCATCGGTGGAGGCCGCCGGAACGGGTGTGCCAATGATTGATGCTGAGTTGGCGGAAACAACGTAGGCGATGTTTTCAATCGCCCGGGCCTTCTTTGAGATATGCTTAGGTGTGAGCGTCGGCGCCCCAACTTCTGATGTGGGATGGAGCAGCACCTCCGCCCCCTTGAAGGCAAGCATGCGGGCAATCTCAGGGTACAGAATTTCCTCACTCGCGATGGTGCCCAGGGTGCCGATCTCTGTTTCTGTCACCGGGAAGACAGCATCGGCGCCATAGGCTTCTAGGAACTGGTCCCACACATCGTAGGGGCTTGGTGTGTAGAGAGAAATCATCCTCCGATAGCGGAGGATTTGGTCTCCGCTCGGGCCGTAAATGACGTTGGACTGGAAATAGAGATCGGGGAATTTTGGGTCATTCTCGTAATGGTTCGAGCACAGATAAATTTTGAACGTCTGCGCTAGGTTGGCCAGCATTTCCGCGAACTTGCCATCTTGATCGATGGCGGCCTTGTCTTGCCACTCCTCGCGGGTTTCGCGGAGGGGGAAGCCAGTCATCCAGTATTCTGGCAGGACCACCAGCTTCACGTCGTAGCCATTGAAGCCTTGGAGAAAGCCTCGCGCGGACGCGATTTGTCCGCGTACCCTTCCGACGGCTGCTTCCATCCGTTCGCGGGCGCTGCGCGGGTTTTTGTCTTGGTTCACCGCATCGCAGACGGTTTGCAGGGCGAGAGCGGTGTAGCGCATGGAAGATTGTCCTTGAGCGGATGATAAGCCAAAGCTGAGACCAGCCGCGCCAGCGGCGACCATCAGTTCACGGCGGTTCATGGTGTAGCCTCGGCGAAAGCCGTGGCAACCTGCGCAGCCGGGGCGATTGCCAGACCCTCGCGGCTGTTCAGTGCATCGAGGATCGCCTCAACGGCGTGGATCCTGAACGGTTGCCCGGCCACGTAGGGCGTGAAGGTGAAGGCGAACGCACCAGCCCCTTCGTCCGTGTGCCGCAAAAGGTGGTCATCAGCGGCGTCGGTGATCTGCTTCACCCACGATGCCTCGTCCTGCGACCGGTCGAGGAGGAGCTTCATATCGGAGAGTTCATTGTAATGAGGAATGGCCATGACCGCGCCCGAAGGCGTTGTCATATCGAACGGACGCATGTCCGCTTCCCAGTCGAGGCAAACTTTGAAGCCTGCTTCCGCCAGAAGTTCGAGTGTTCTCGTGCTCTCGTTTCGTGCTGGGCTCATCCATGTGGTCGCGTCAGGAAAGACATCCCTACACTGAGCAATCAGCGATCGCTCTTCATCAGCAGGCAAACCTTCGTGATGGATATGCGCCGTCGAAACCCCGTGGGCGGCGATTTCATGGCCCGCCGAACGAATGCTCTCTAGCAAGGGCGGGTATCGCCGGGCAACATCAGAGTTCATCGCGAAAGTTGCTTGAATTCCAGCATTTTCAAAGAGTTGGAGGAGGCGAAAGACACCAACACGGTTTCCGTAGTCCCTGACCGTGTAGTGCCGAAGGTCCGGGTACTGTGTTTGCATCGCCCCGGGATGTTTGAACGGTGCGGATGGCGGATTGAGGGGAAAAAACTCAAGCGGAACGATGACGGTGGCTATCGCCTTCGTGCCGTCGTTCAGAGCAATCTTCTCGCGGCGATCCACAGGGTCCCAACCATAGAATGGGTTATCCATTCCATGCTTACGCTCTGGGTACGTCGTATAGTCTTCAGGCAGGGGCAAAGCCGGTCCCTCCCGTTGCAACGCCGCGTGCGCCTATATCATCGAGCGATTGCCGCCAGTAGTTCTCGCGGAAGTGCTGCGCGATCTCGGTGCCGGTGGCAAACCAGACATCGTCCTTATGCTGTGCAATATGGGCGAGGGCTCGCTCAAACGCACAAATCCGGTGTGGCTGGCTCACCAGATAGGCGTGCAGCGGAATGCACATCACTGTGCCTGACGCTTCGCTCTCTTTCAGCAGTTGATCGAAGTGTCTGATCAAGAGATCAGCGTACCGATCAGGTGACCATCCTTGCACGGAATAGGTGATCACGTCGTTCACTTCGAGCGAATAGGGCATGGAGCAGAGCTTGCCGCTTTTCGTCTTGATCGGCTGAGGTTGGTCATCTTGGAAGAGGTCACAGGTATACCAGAAATCGTACTCCGCAATCAGATCCAGCGTTTTCTCAGTGTGCGTCAGAGCTGGCGCAAGATAACCGCGAATGCGTTGCCCTGTTGCGTCCTGCACGCTCTTAATCGAGTCCTCGAGCACAGCCCGTTCTTGCGCCTCGTCCATCCCGTAGGAAAAGCGCGTGTTGTAGATACCGTGGCTGAAAAACTCCCACTTCCGAGCGGTACAAGCTTCAATAATTTCAGGGTGATGGTCGATGAGGCCGATAGAAAGAGAAATCGATCCGCGTAGATCGTATTTGTCAAACAGGTCCATCATCCGCCAGTGGCCGACGGTGTTCCCCCAGGTGCGTTGGGAGTAGCCGACCACGTCAGGATTGCCCCGCGGCCAAGGCTGGCGCTGGGGATTGTTCGGCGGTAGAAATTCGTAGTACTCAATGTTTGGAGCAATCCAAAACGCGAGCTTTTTGCCTCCGGGCCACCGGATTTGCGGTCGCCCTTCATAGGGCCAGTAGTTGTAGAGGTTGGGGTCCGCGTGGCTCACGACGTGTACGCCTCAATCGCTGCGTAAACTTCGCTCACGGGGACAACGTCAGCATACTTCAGTGCCAGGTCGGTGAGGTTGGCGAAGTGATAACTCTCGTGCTTATCCGCGACGCATTCGACAGGAATGATCGTGCGGTATCCTCGGCTGAGACTGTCCACGGCAGTGGCGCGAATGCACCCTGACGTCGATCCGCCGGTGATCACGAGAGTATCGACTTTGTGCCAGACGAGGAAGCTCTGCAGCGGGGTCTCGAAGAACGCGCTGGGCATACGTTTCGTGTACACTGCATCAACTTTGCGGTCGATGCTGCAACGGTCATCGAACGCGTGCCGCTCGCTGTCATACTTGATGTTCTGAAGACTGTCCGGTGTATCCATCCGTGTACCCCATATGCCGGCGTCGGCTGCGTTATCCATGTAGGCAACGTGGGTCCAGACCACGGGCAACCCGCGGGCGCGGGCAGCGTCCGAGATACCGCTGATATGGGTCATCTGGTCAGGATCGGTGATGTAGGCGGTCTTGGGGAAGAGATCAGGTCGCGTGTAAGCCTTCTGTGGATCGACGTTCACGATCGCCAGCTTCTCTCCGAAGCCGAACTTGGCGCGGGCTGGGTTCGCCATCATGTCGTTGAAAATCTCGCGCGCGGTCTTGTCCGATGTGACCATGGTGGGTGTGCTGAGCACCTCGTTCATCTGCGCGGCCTTTCTTCGTTGAGATCTGCGGCGTTGGAGCCATCCCCCAATTGATATACCTTTTTCGCGAAGGTCACCAGAGAAGGGGCAGCCATGCGCGGATTTCTTATCGGACTACTCTCAGGTGTGGTCGGGGGCATCGTCGGGAGCTCGGTCATCGGTTTCGACATTTTGGGCGCGAACGAAGAAAGCGAGGCGCAACCGCCAGTGCAACCGGAACGACCAGCTTACATGCTCGTTCTCGGGGAGGTGCACGACCGTGCGGCATTTGGTCAGGGGTACGCCGCCAAACTTCCGCCCCTCTACGACCGGTTTGGCGGGGCCTATATCGGCATCGGTGGAGGCGTCGAAGTGCTCGAGGGAGACTACGCACCCGAGAGCTTCGTGATCGGCAAATGGCCCAGCAAATCCGCGGCCTTAGCCTTCTGGAACAGTCCTGAATATGACGAGCTCCGCCGGGCCCGGATCGATAACGAATGGGGCACCTTTGACGTCCTGCTTGTGGAGGGGTTGCCAGCACCCGTTCAGGCTGCGCCGGGTGTCTCAGATCGGGAAAAGTGATGCTGATGGGCAACATTTGTCCGGTCAAATGTCCGCGAGGGGCTTAGACGAAGCGTTCAAAAAGTATATCTTTTGCGTTGGCGACGATTCGATCCTCGGGAGGCGCAGGGATGAAGATGCTCAAGAGAACGCTGCTTTGCGGTGCAACGGTTAGTGCTTTGTCGGTGGCGATGGCCCCCACGGTTTGGGCGCAGGACGACGATGAAGACGTCGTCGTCGTGACGGCGCAGCGGGTTGAACAGAACCTGCAAGAGGTGCCCGCATCGGTGACCAACCTCTCGGCGGCCCAGCTTGAAGATGCTCAGGTTCTGAACGTCTCAGACCTTCAATATCAGGTCCCCAACATCTCCATCGCGGCGGGTACCGGTACCGCCAACTCTGCCCGGATTTTCCTCCGCGGTGTTGGTGAGGACGAGAGCCGGGGCGCGGTTGATCCCGCGGTCGGTGTGTACGTCGATGGCATCTATATCGGTCGCCAGGTCGGCTCGCTCTTCGATCTCGTGGACCTTGAGCGGATTGAGGTTCTGCGTGGTCCGCAAGGCACGCTCTATGGCCGGAACACCAACGGCGGTGCGATCAAGCTGATCTCGAAACGCCCGGAGATGGAGAACAGTGCCGAGTTCCGCACGATCGTGGGCAACGAAGGTCGGCTCGACCTTCGCGCAACGGGCAACTTCGCCCTTGGCGAGAACACGGCGGTCCGCGCGACCGCGTTCTCGCGTCAGCGCGATGGCTTCTGGGAATTCAACCCGACGGGTCCCGTCTTCGAAGACAATGGCGGCGAGTTCGGTGAGCTGAAGGTTGCTGCCTTCCGGGCGAGCCTGCTGCACAATTTCAACGACGATTGGCGCATCCTGATTTCGGCGGACCATACCAACGATCAAAGTGATCCGATCCCTGACAGTGCGGCTCCGCCGAACGATGCGGATAACAACGTCTTCACGATTGAGCCCCTGCCCGGCACCACCTGCGCACCGGGCCCGCAGACGTTCCGTCCGCTCGGCTGCTTCGGTGACTACGACAACTCGACTGAGTCGACGGGCTTCTCCGCCAACGTTGAAGGTCGGTTTGGCAACATCAATTTCATGTCGCTCACTGGCTATCGCCAGATGGAAGATGATCTCGTTACGCGGATCGGCTTCCCGTATTTTCAGCAGACGGACCAAGACCAGTTCAGCCAGGAATTCACACTCTCATCGGACAACGAGGGCCCTCTGAACTGGGTGACAGGCTTCTACTATTTCCAAGAAGACGTGCTGCTCGAAACAACGTTCATCTTCCCATTCTCCGTGGATGTTGGAACGGAGTCCTACGCCGTCTTCGCGCAAGGCTTCTATGAGGTCTCTGAGGCCGGCACCCTGACGTTCGGTGCACGGTACACGGAGGAAGAGAAGGATCTCGATGCAGCGAACTTGGCGTTCGATCTGACCCGGGCTGAGTCTGAGAACTTTGATGACGTTAGCTACACGCTGAAGTACGATCATCAGTTTAATGACGATATTATGGCCTACGTGTCTTATTCGACGGGCTTCAAGTCCGGCGGTTGGTCACCTGACTGCTTCGGCGCTACGGCCTGTTTCCAGCCTGTAGAAGAAGAGACTTTGAAGTCCTTCGAAATTGGTACACGGACGGAGTGGCTCGACGGCGCGCTGACCTTCAATGCCACCTACTTCAACAACCAGTATGAGGGCCTCCAGATCGGCGCGACGGTCCCAGGCCTCGGCTTCACGCGTTTCAACGTGGACGAAACGAGCATCCAAGGTCTTGAATTCGAATGGAACTTCGCGGTCACTGAGCAGTTCAGCATCTTCGGGAACCTCGGTATACTGGATGCGGAGTATGAATCCGTGACGGAGAGCCAGGCGGGCGGTCTGACCAACTCGGGCGCTTCCTGCCCGAACGGTACGGTCACCGTCGAATGTGCCCTCGGCCTCGAGCTGAAGAACGCTCCTGAGTATAAAGGCCTTGTCGGCGCAGCCTACGAGTTCGCTTTTGCGGGCGGTCTCGTCACCATCCGCGGTGATCTTCAGTTTGAAGATGATAGCTGGAGCCTCGTCGCCAACGGACCGGAGCATGCGCTGACGGACCCAGGTCTCTTGCTGAACGCGCGGGCGCGGTACGAGCCGCTTGATGGCGACTGGTTCGTCGCGGTCTGGGGTCAGAACCTGACGGATGAAGAGTACTGGCGCGCGGCGTCGGCGAACTCCTTCACGGCTTACGCTTCGCCGCCGATTACCTACGGCGTTGAGTTCGGCGTCGAATTCTAATCACTGTTGTCGATGGCCACCCTGACAACATGGAAGAGGCATACCCTAGCGGTATGCCTCTTCTGCTTTTACGCCCTGGGTGTGGCTGTTGCTCAGCTCACTGATAAACCAGCGCCGGTTCCCAGCGGCCCGTGGATCATGGCAACGGCCAGCGTTTCTGATCTCGACAGGACAGCACGTTTCTTCACGGAGATCGGTGGCTACGAAACCGTCTATCGAGGCCGTCTCCATAAGTCGGAACTTTCGTCACTCGACCTGCCCAAGGGGGCATCGGCCGAGGCGCTTGTCCTCCGCGCTCCGGGTGCGGAGCATGGTCTCGTCCGCCTGATCCGCTTCGACAACGCAGGTCGTAAAGTGCCCACCCGACCAGGCGCGCGGGCTTGGGATACCGGGTGCTTTTGGTCTTTGATGGTCCGTGTAAAGAACATACAAAGCGTCTATGACGATGCCATCGCCATGGGTTGGTGGACAGAGACTCCCATCGCCTACCTGGAGTTCGGGCCCTCCAAACTGAACGTCGTCGTATTCAAAGGTCCTGACGGTCTTCAAGTGCAAGGCTATGAGCGCCTCACCACGCCATTGCCCGAAGGGTTCACCCCGTTCGAGCGGATCAGCCAGCCGTTCAACATCATGCAGATGACCCGTGACCGCGAGGCAGCGCGCAACCTGATGGAAGACGTGCTGGGCTTTGATCGTTTCTGGTACGGTGATCCCTACACGGATAAAGAGCCAACTCTGATGCCGCTCGGCATCCCGCGGAATCTGACGACCAGCGTCCCCTATATGGCGGGCATCTTCTATCCCGAGCCGAGTGAGTATGGCCGGATGGAGTACATCGAAATCGATGGCCTCGACGGCGCGGACTATGCCGACCGTTGCCAGGCGCCCAACCTGGGCTGGTTGAGCGTGACCTATCCGGTCGACGATGCGGCGCTTGCAGCCTCCACCATCGAGGCGCGGGGCTACCCGATCCTTCGGCAAACCCAGGAACGGCGCGCGCCTTTCGGCCGTGTTGCAGTGACGGCGATCAAGGCGCCCGACGGCGCGGTGATCGAATTTGTCGAGCAGCGTTAGGCCCGCATGCCGATAGCTCTTGCGCCTCTCGTCGCAGGCTGATTGAAAGCGTCCTCAAAACAGCGTGTTGTTTGAGGAGTGAGCTGTGGCGGATACGCAATTTGATATGTTGGTCATCGGCGCCGGACCCGGCGGGTACGTCGCCGCCATCCGTGCGGCGCAGCTCGGCATGAAAACCGCTGTTGTTGAGCGCGAACACCTTGGTGGTGTGTGCCTCAACTGGGGCTGTATCCCGACCAAGGCGCTGCTCCGCACGGCGGAAGTCTACACCAACATGAAACACGCCGAAGCCTACGGCCTGAAGGCGGAGAACATCGGTTTCGACCTCGACGGCGTGGTGCAGCGCAGCCGCAAGATCGCGAAGCAGCTCGCGGGCGGCGTCGCGTACCTCATGAAGAAAAACAAGATCACCGTGATCGATGGCGAGGCACGTCTCGCTGCGGCCAACGGCTCTGGCCCATCGATCATCGTGAAGGAGAAGGACGGCAAAGAGACGACCTACCACGCCAAGAACACGATCATAGCCACCGGTGCCCGTGCACGGACGATCCCCGCGGCTGGCCTTGAGCCCGACGGCAAGTTCATCTGGACCGCACGAGAAGCGATGACGCCCGACGTTTTCCCGAAACGCCTCCTCGTCGTCGGCTCCGGTGCCATCGGTATCGAGTTCGCCAGCTTCTACAATGCTCTGGGTGCGGACGTAAAGGTTGTGGAGATGGTCGAGCGCATCCTCCCTGCGGAGGACAAAGAAGTCTCCGCCTTCGCTCGGAAAGCGTTCGAAGGACAGGGTATGACCATCATGACCGAGGCCAAGCTCGACAAGGTGGAGAAGGGCGCTGACACGATCAAGGCGACCATCATCGATAAGGCGGGTAAGGCGTCTACGGAGGAATATGACCGGATCATCCTCGCCATCGGTATTGTGGGCAACACGGAAGGTCTGGGACTGGAGCAGGTCGGCGTGAAGGTTGACCGTGGTCACATCGTTGTCGATGACTGGCTCGCAACAGGTGTCAAGGGCGTCTACGCCATCGGCGATGTATGCGGACCACCTTGGCTCGCCCACAAGGCTGAGCATGAAGGCGTCATCTGCGTTGAGAAGATCGCAGGCTCCAACTCTGTCCACCCCCTCGACGTCAGCCGCATTCCGGGGTGTACGTACTGTAGCCCGCAAGTCGCGTCGGTCGGCCTCACCGAAGAGAAAGCCAAAGCCGCCGGCAAAAAGGTCAAGGTCGGCAAATTTCCCTTTCAAGCCAATGGGAAAGCCATCGCGCTGGGCGAGCCGGAAGGCTTCGTCAAGACGGTCTTCGATGCTGAGAGCGGTGAGCTTCTCGGCGCGCACATGATCGGCGCCGAGGTGACGGAGCTGATCCAGGGCTTTGGCATTGGGATGGCGATGGAGGCGACGGAGGAGGACTTCTTCCACACGATCTTCCCGCACCCGACGCTGTCAGAGATGATGCACGAGTCTTCTCTCGATGCGTTCGGCCGCGTGATCCATACGTAAACTGATCAAATCTAGGGCTCTTTCATGCTGACCGAAAACCAGGGCGCTATCCTCATGGGTGCTGACCATGAGGGGGCTGGCGTTCATCTGCCGCTGAAGATGTGCAATCGTCATGGTCTGGTCGCCGGCGCGACGGGGACGGGGAAAACCGTCACTGTACAGATTATGGCTGAAGCGTTCAGTCGGGCTGGTGTTCCTGTTTTCGTTTCCGATGTGAAGGGTGATCTGGCTGGCCTGGCCGCCGCTGGTGCGGACAAGGACTTCCTGCATAAGCGCGCCGAGACCATCCAGCTTCCAGGGTACACGGCTGAGAGTTTCCCTGTCCGGCTGTGGGACTTTTATGGCGAGGGCGGACTGCCGATCCGCGCGACGGTGACGGAGGTTGGTCCACTCCTCCTCAGCCAGATGCTGGATCTCAACGACACGCAGGAAGGTGTTCTTGCGATTGCGTTCCGCGTTGCTGACGATGATGGGCTTCCTCTTCTCGATCTGAAGGATCTGCGTGCACTCCTGGCGCATGTGTCTGATCGGCGTGCGGAACTTTCTGCGCTCTACGGCAACGTCTCTCCCGCGTCAGTCGCGGCGATCCAGCGGCGGCTTCTTCAGCTCGAAGATCAAGGCGGCACCCTGTTCTTTGGCGAGCCTGCGCTCGACGTGATGGACCTCATCCGTACCGAGACGGATGGCCGCGGCGTCCTGAACGTTCTGAAGGCGGACAAGCTGATGCTGACGCCTCGGCTCTACGGGGCGTTCCTGCTATGGATGCTGTCGGAACTCTTTGAAGAGCTTCCGGAAATTGGTGATCCCGAGAAGCCGAAACTCGTCTTCTTCTTTGACGAGGCACACCTGCTTTTCGAGCATGCGAGCAAGCCGTTGCTTGAGAAGATCGAGCAAGTCTGCCGTCTGATACGGTCCAAGGGCGTGGGTATCTTCTTCGCGACCCAAGATCCGGGAGACATCCCTGATGGCGTCGCTGGCCAGTTGGGCACCCGGGTTCAGCACGCGCTGCGCGCGTTCACACCGGCGCAGCAGAAGCGCGTGCGCGCGGCTGCGGACAGTTTCCGGCCCAACCCGGCCTTCAAGACCCGCGATGTCATCACAGAGCTTGGTGTGGGTGAGGCACTGGTCAGTACACTGCAGAAGAAAGGCGTACCCACCCCGGCAGCGCGCACGTTGATCCGCCCGCCTTCATCGCGTCTGGGGCCGCTCACCTCAGTCGAACGGAAGACGTTGCAGACGAATGATCAGCTCTCGTCGCAATACGGTAAATCTGTCGACAGACATTCTGCCCACGAAATGCTTGCTGAGCGTGCGCAAAAGCTGGCTGAGGAGGCGGAGCGGGCAGAGAGCAAGGCGCAAAGACAGAAGCGTCAGAAAGCGACAAAACGGCGGCGCTCCAGCCGCATGTCGATGAGCGAGCGCGCCGTCAGTCAAGCGACCCGCACCGTCTCCAGCACCTTGGTGCGAGAGCTGATGCGAGGCTTGTTCGGTGGGCTCAAGCGGCGTTAGCCACTTCAGCCTTCCGTTTACGGATCGTGCTCACGGTCGACCAAATGCCGATGCCAATCATGACGGCGATGATCGCCCACACAGACACCGGTATATTCTTGCCCACCAGCGCCACGTATATGTACGGCTGGATCGCAAGGAAGCCAGCTAAGATCGCCTGTACAGCGATCCCTTTGCTTTTCCGCAAGCGGACCACCAACCACGCGATGACGCCTAGGAACAGCGGAATTCCGCCGAAATAAAGTACGCCGAAGATCAACGGATTCACGCCGTAATTTTCAGTCAATTGTAAAAACCAGGTGCTGATCGCTTCCATGGTCGCTCTCCTTTGTTCTGTTCTCTCGTTCGGCGCCTGACGCCTGAATGTTACGCTCCCGATGCTCCTAGTCGTCAACCGGTAGAGTTCTGTTCGCTTTTTCGTCGAATGCCGAAGGACCCCGCAACGGGGGCTTAAAATGACTGGTGCATGGTCCGCGCGGGTATTTTTGCGACTCGGGAGACGTCAATCATGCGTAAGCTTCTCACTTCGGCCGCTGCCGTGCTGTGTGCCGCGGTAGGAACGGCATCGGCAGGCATTGGTGTTGATGGCTCGATCGGCACGGCCGGTGCCTCGGCCAACGTCCACGTCAATGTGTTCCCTATGGTGACGCTTCGCGGCGGCGTGAACTTCTTCGACGTCGAGGTCGAGGACGTTGAGTTCAACTCAATCGAGTACGACGCGAGCGTCGATTTTACTCAATATGGCCTCTACGCTGATCTGCACCCGATCCCAGGTTTTGGCGCTTTCACGATCACTGGCGGCTACCTCGTTGGATCACGCTCGGTCGATCTGGTGTCCACCCCGCTTGAGCCGCTTCAGATCGGTGATGCGGTCTTCCAGCCCGACGAGATCGGCACCCTCGTCGGCCGCGGCGATCTCGGTGATGATGGCGTCTACCTTGGCGTTGGCCTCGACAGCACGACCCGCGGCTTGATGCCGATTGGGATTGTCCTGCGTGCAGGCGTCATTATCGGCGACTCGCCAACATTTGATCTTCGCGCTGAAGGCGGCACCGCGAGCGAGATTCCTGAGCTGCAAGCGATGCTCGACGAGGAAATCGCTCGGGAAATTGAGCGACTCAACGAGGACGCTGAAGATCTGCGGTTTTATCCGGTCGTCTCGATCAGCATCGGCATCGGTTTCTAAATTCAAGGTTTTCGCGTCAGGGCGACCATCCGCGCATTGACGATATAAAGATTTCTTGATATCGAATGGTGGCGAAAGGAATCCCTGACCTTGGACTTTGTTCCGACCCTCGAATCTCTACGCGCGGTGGGTGAAGAGACCCGCCTGCGCATTGTTGCGCTTTTGAGGTCGAGCGACCTCACCGTGACAGAGATTGTCCGGTGCCTGGACCAGCTCCAGCCGCGCGTGAGCCGCCATCTCAAGATCCTGGTCGAAGCGGGCGTCGTGAACGTCTACCAGGAGGGTGCGTGGCGCTTCTACTCGATTGCTATGCTGCCTGACTGGCTTTGGGCCATGATTGAGGAGCTCGAGGGGCCAGAGCTGGCCGCCGATCGTGAGGTTCTTCAGGAGGTTCGTCGCGAGCGCGCTGATCGTGCCACGGCGTACTTTGCTGAAAATGCTGATGGCTGGGACGCTGTTCGTCGTCTCCACGTCGATAGCGGTGAGATTGAGCGCGCCCTTCTCGAGCTTGCGCCGCCACGGTTTGAGAACTTCCTGGACCTTGGTACCGGTACAGGCCGGATGCTGACCCTCTTCGCCGACCGCTATAACGAGGGCTTCGGCTTCGACATGTCGCCAGAGATGCTGGCTGTTGCGCGGGTTCGTCTTGATGAGGCGGGCCTCAGGAATGTGGAACTTCGGCGCCGCGATATTCTCAAAGCGGACCAACTCGCGGCAGAGCAGGCGGACATCGTTTGCTTGCACCACGTCCTCCATTTCTTGGGCGAGCCGGAGCGCGCCATCGCGGCGGGAGCCATGGCGCTCCGTCCAGGCGGTTCACTGCTGATCGCTGATTTTGCTCCGCATACCCGCGAAGAGCTGCGGGAGCTGCATGCCCACCGCCGCCTTGGTTTTGGTACGGACGAAATTGTCAAAATCGCTAGGCGCTTCGGGCTGACCCTGGAGGCTGAGCGGGCGCTGCAACCTGACAGCGACGACGGTCTCGTGAGCAAGATTTGGCGGCTCGACAAACCCATGTCCCGCTTTGAAGAGGTAAAGGAAGAGGCTCTGCATGCCTGATCTCAACGTCAGCTTTGAATTCTTCCCGCCGAAGAGTGAGGCCATGGGCGAGACGCTTTGGCGCTCGGTGGAGAAGCTGAAGAGCCTCAATCCATCTTTCGTTTCAGTGACATATGGCGCGGGCGGCTCAACGCGAGAGCGGACCCACGCCACGGTGAAGCGCATTATCGACGAGACGGAATTGTCTGTCGCTGCCCACCTCACCACGGTCGAGGCAACGCGCGATGACGTGGACGCTGTTCTGCGAGACTATTGGTCCATCGGTGTACGTCATATCGTGGCGCTGCGCGGTGACCCCCCTGGCGGTGTTGGTGAGCAATATGTGCCAATGCCCAACGGTTATGGCGGTGCTGCCGAGCTGACAGCCGGTGCGCGAGCGATTGCCCCGTTTGAGATCACCGTCGGGTGCTACCCAGAGCGGCATCCTGAGAGCCCGTCGTTCGATCATGATATTGATCTTCTGAAGCGCAAGGTTGACGCAGGCGCGACCCGGGCGATCACGCAGTTTTTCTACGATAACGCTGTCTACGAACGGTATGTTGAGCGCGTCCGCGCGGCGGGTATCGACATCCCGATCGTGCCGGGAATCATGCCTGTAACGAACTTTGCAGCGCTCAAACGGATGGCGGGCCTGTGCAACGCGACGGTTCCTGACCGTCTGTGCACGCTGTTTGCGGACCTCGAGGATGATCCTAAGACCCGCGCCTTGGTTGCCGCAACGATTGCTGCTGAGCAGTGCCAGGACCTCGCCGATCGCGGCGTCACCGACTTCCATTTCTATACCCTGAACAAGGCTGACCTTGCATTTGCACTATGCCATATGCTCGGTGTGCGTCCCGACGCATCACGCAAGGCAGCTTAAGTGCGTCCAACCTTCGTCAATATTGGTGAGCGGACAAACGTCACCGGCTCAGCGAAGTTCCGTAAGCTGATCAAGGCAGGGGACTACACCACTGCGGTCGATGTTGCGCGCCAACAGGTTGAAAACGGTGCACAAATCATCGATGTGAACATGGACGAAGGCATGCTCGACGGTGCCGAGGCCATGACCACGTTTCTGCGCCTGATTGCCTCAGAACCTGACATCGCCCGTGTACCGATCATGATCGACAGCTCCAAGTGGGAGGTGATTGAGGCCGGCCTCCGCGAGGTTCAGGGTAAGCCAATCGTCAACTCGATCAGTTTGAAGGAAGGCGAAGAGCCGTTTTTCCGTCAGGCTAAGGCCTGCATGCGTTATGGTGCAGCGGTCGTGGTGATGGCCTTCGACGAAGAGGGTCAGGCCGATACGTCAGCGCGCAAGATCGAAATCTGTACACGGAGCTATAGTCTCCTTACCGAGATGGGTTTCCCGCCCGAGGACATCATCTTCGACCCGAACATCTTCGCTGTTGCGACGGGTATCGAAGAGCATGCCAATTACGGTGTTGATTTCATTGAGGCGACGCGGACGATCAAGGAGACCCTGCCTGGCGCGAAGGTGTCTGGCGGCGTGTCGAACGTCTCGTTCTCCTTCCGCGGCAACGATGCTGTGCGCGAGGCGATGCACTCGGTCTTCCTTTACCATGCCATCCGTGCAGGGATGGATATGGGTATCGTCAATGCTGGTCAGCTGGCGATCTACGACGACATCCCTGCGTCGTTGAAAGAGCCTGTGGAGGACGTCATCCTCAACCGGCGCGAGGACGCGACGGAGCGCCTGCTGGACGTCGCGGAGCAATTCAAAGGCCAGGGCACGAAAGCGCGGGAGCAGGACCTCTCGTGGCGCGAGGAGGTCGTGGAGAAGCGGCTTGAATATGCGCTCGTTAAGGGCATTACGGAGTATATTATCGACGACACGGAAGAGGCGCGGCAGAAGCTTGGCCGACCTCTCTTCGTCATCGAAGGGCCGTTGATGGACGGCATGAACGTCGTTGGTGATCTCTTCGGCTCGGGGAAGATGTTCCTGCCTCAGGTGGTGAAATCGGCCCGGGTGATGAAGCAAGCTGTCGCCTACCTTGAGCCCTACATGGAGGCTGAACGCCAAGCAGGTGGCGCTGCGCCCGAAGCAAAAGGCCGTGTGCTGATGGCTACGGTCAAGGGCGATGTCCATGATATCGGCAAGAACATCGTTGGCGTGGTTCTTCAGTGTAACAACTATGAAGTCATCGACCTTGGCGTCATGGTTCCCGCGAATGACATTCTCGATGCCGCGGTGGAGCACCAGGTCGATGTCATTGGTCTTTCTGGGCTGATTACCCCGTCCCTCGATGAGATGGTCGGTGTGGCGCGGGAAATGACCCGTCGGGGCATGTCGCAACCATTGCTGATTGGCGGGGCGACGACATCCAAGGCGCATACGGCGGTCAAAATCGAGCCTGCTTATAAGAAAAACGTCGTGTACGTCACGGATGCAAGCCGGGCTGTGGGTGTTGTTAGCGATTTGATTTCTGATGAACGCCGCGACGGCTATCTCACAGATATCGCCAATGAATATGAGCGCGTCCGCGAGACTTTCAGTGCGCGCCAGAAGAAAGACGACCGGGTTTCGATCGCTCAGGCGCGCGAGAATGCTCATGTTTTAAGCGACGCCCTTGTGCCAGCGCCGAAGGTCCCTGGACTGACAGTTCTTCGTGATGTGCCGTTGGAGACGCTTGTTCCTTACATTGATTGGACGCCCTTCTTCGCGTCGTGGGATTTGCATGGCCGTTTCCCCGCGATCCTCGATGACAGCGTGGTGGGTGAGGCAGCGCGTCCGCTCTATGCCGATGCTCATGAGGCGCTGGCTCGCATTGTTGAGGAGAAGTGGTTCACTGCCCATGCGGTATGCGGACTGTTTCCCGCAAACCGCGTCGGTGACGATATCGTCGTTTGGGAAGACGAGAGCCGGACCAAGGAGTGCACGCGTTTCAACACGATCCGCCAACAGATGAAAAAGTCTGGTAAGGCAGCCAACATCGCCCTCAGCGATTTTGTCAGCGCCGACGGTGACGATTGGATCGGCGGCTTCGCGGTCACAGCGGGTCATGGCGAGGACGAGATCGTCGCTCGGTTTAATCAGACGTCAGACAATTACGGCGCAATCATGGCGTCCGCGCTGGCTGACCGCCTGGCCGAGGCGATGGCGGAATGGCTGCATGAAAAGGTACGGCGGGAGCTTTGGGGCTTTGAGACGGAGCCTAAGGCGAGCGTCGAAGACCTCATCGCTGAAAAGTACCAAGGCATTCGCCCCGCAGCAGGCTACCCTGCACAGCCCGACCATACGGAGAAGCGCGCGCTGTTCGATCTTCTGGGTGCGGAAAAAGAGGCGGGCATCACGCTCACCGAGAGCTTTGCAATGCAGCCGGGGGCTAGCGTCTCGGGCCTCTACTTCGGTCATCCGGATGCGCACTATTTCGGCACGGGCAAAATCGGCCGTGACCAGATCGACAGCTATGCTGAGAGAAAAGGATGGGATCGCGAGACGGCGGAGAAATGGCTCGCGCCTATCCTAGCGTACGATCCTGACGCATAGGACAAAAAAGCGGCCTACTCATGAAAAGCAGGCCGCGAATTCAGGTCTTAGAGGACCTTAAGGTCAACCGCGCTGGTCTTGCCGCGACGATCGTCCGTGTACAGCTCGTAGGAGACTTTTTGGTTTTCTTGGAGGCCTTGCAGGCCCGAGCGTTCAACAGCGGAGATGTGGACGAACACATCCGAGCCGCCTTCATCAGGCTGGATGAATCCGTAGCCCTTTTGATCGTTGAACCATTTTACTTTGCCGACAGCCATGTCGTATTCCTTCATTACTTCACCCGAAATCGGGCCATTGAGGCATCCGGAGGAGGTGAAGAAGAAGTCCGTCGGTCCGACGGTAGTCCTAGTCCGAGACCGACCGTATGCAGCCCATACGTGTGCGCTGATCGATCCACCGTCAAGCGATGTTTTCGTTTCGATTTTACACGATTTTTCAGGGCTTCAGCCGATTTACGCAAGAACACTGGCGCGTAGCGGCGGCTTGAAAAACCTCACTTTTTCGAGAGGTGCTTATCCGAGGCGCTTATCCGAGGCGCTTAATCTCGATGCCTTGCTCTTGCACTTTACGGTAGAGCGTCGACCGGCCGATGCCGAGACGGCGGGCCACTTCGGACATCTGACCGCGATACATCTCGATCGCTGCTGCGATGAGATCCCGCTCGATCTGGTGCAGAGAACGCAGATGACCTTCGCCATCGAAGACCTCGATGCCGCCGGTTTGCGCGGCGTCCTCGGTGCTCGATGTGGGCGCCGCGGAGACGCTCGGGATGGAGAAGGTTTCGGCCTCGCCGGCTTCGACTGCAGGCGGTCCTGACTGGACACCGGCTTCTTCGAATGCGGCGGCCATGGTCGGGAAATCGTCCGCAGACAGCCAATTGCCTTCGCAGAGAACGACAGCACGGTAGATGGTGTTCTCCAGCTGGCGAACGTTGCCGGGCCAGTCCTGGGCGACCAGCACATCCATCACTTCGTTCCGTACACCGCGCACATCGCGGCCTTCCTCGGCGTTGTAGCGCGAGATGAAGTGCTGGATCAGCGACGGGATGTCTTCGCGGCGCTCGCGCAGAGGAGGGACCTCCACCGGGAACACGTTGAGGCGGTAGAAGAGGTCCTCACGGAACGTGCCTTCTTTGACGGCGTCGGCGAGGTCGCGGTTGGTGGCCGAGATCACGCGCACATCGACCTTCACAGGACGCTTGGAGCCGACCGGGTCGACTTCGCCTTCCTGCAGGGCACGGAGCAATTTGACTTGGGTCTCCAGCGGAAGCTCGCCCACCTCGTCGAGGAAGAGGGTGCCGCCGTTGGCTTCCTGGAATTTACCGATGTGCTTGCCCGTGGCGCCAGTGAAGGCGCCCTTCTCGTGGC